>JAGHAA010000011.1 GCA_021161745.1 Candidatus Aenigmatarchaeota archaeon | reverse complement strand
AATTCCTTTTCTTCTTTCCTCTTCAGCATTACCACCTACTTTGATATTCGTTCAAGTTTCTTTAATTCGATAATAATTTTCATTACCTCGATAATAGCTGAAAGCTTTTCTTTCTCTTTCCCAGCTATACCTGGAAACCTTGAATTAAGAAACTCCTCAGCAATAAAATAAAGATTGTAAAGATTTTTCTTTACATGTTCAAACAACTTTATCACCTCCATTAAGGAATTAGACTATCTAGCGTTTTATTGGAAGATTGTTCCTGTTTAGGGAATTTTATAAGATATATTCCCTCGTTTAAAAAAGATTGTAAATATCTTTGCTAAAATCAGAATATGTAACTACAGCTTTTTTGAACCTGTTTTCGCTATGAAATCTCCGATATTCTGTTTCTTTTAAACAATCATAATATGTTTTGATTTGTCTTATTACTGTCCCCAAACTATCCAGTTTTGGCTTCACTTCAACCAGAACCAATATTTTTTCATTATTACTTTTTTGGTCATAAATTTCCAGTGGAGCGTTTTCTTCTGGAACATCAGACTTTACCCCGATACAGTCACCTATGAGTTCATAGAGAATAAGTAAATCGGCATAGCCAACTATAAAATCTCTTCCCGTTTTACATATTACTTCCGTCTTAAACCATCTACACTTTCTTTCCGTAATCTGGTAGATTAGATGTACATTGAACTTTCCTATTTCTTTAGGTTCTTGCCATTCTTCTGCACTTTCTTTATCATAATAAACACAATCTTCGCAATAAGAAATTCCAAGCCGTTTAGGAAAATTTGTCACCACTCTTCCTTCTTTTCTACATCCTTTTCTTGCTCCACATAGATAAAATGTTTCATAATATAATGTTTTTCCAAAGGTGTTCTCTGGATAGACTGTTTCAATTATTTTTTTAAGCCCTTGCTCCGAAACACATTGTAAAAGGAGTTTATCATGTTCAGGAGTAGTTTTTCTACTAAATTCTTCGTAAAATTTTTTAACCAAACCTACACACCACCTATTCCAGTTTGACAATACTCATATTTTCCAGTTTTTCCTTTATGTATTCAGAGCTTATGTCTTTTTCTTTTATTCGTATAATTTTCCATCCTTCTCTCTTAAGTTGATAATCTTTGAATCTGTCTCTCTTCTTTTGCCTTTTTGTTGAGTGCCATTTTTCTCCATCTACTTCTATTGCTATTTTATTATCACCTGTTATGATTGCGAAATCTATAATGAAACCTGTTCTTGTTGGATACTGTGCTATGTATCTTACTCCTAGGCTGTCAAGTATTTCTTTCACTTTTAGTTCAAGCGATGTTAATTTTAGCTTGCCTCGCATTTGTCCACCTTCCTGAATTCAGCTACTGAGAAAAGTCCAAACTCTGGTCTAAAGTCGCATAGCCCTTTGAATCGACCAGCATCCTCTATGAATTTCTTAAGATCTTCTGGCGTTATTATTGGGTCAAGTATTTTAACGTAGAATTCCAGTTCCCACTGGTCGAATCTTGGACGTGCCCTCATTATTCTTGATCTTTGAACAACAACTGGTCTAATATCGACTTTCCAAGCTTTTTCAGGATCGCCGTTAGGTGTTTTAAGCGGTATCATCTCAGGTTCAACTATTATACCAGCTTTAACATAATCCTTGAAAGTCTTCCTACCTTTACCAGGAACCTTATAGTCTTTAGCAGCCTCCCGTATAGAGGCTTTAACATTCAAGGCTGGAACACAAATCTTACCTTCATCATCCCTGTACAGATATTTTTCAGCCTCCTCCCTAGGATCTACTTTCTCACCGCTCCTACTCTTTTCACCCAAGTTTTCAGGTATCTTATGCATTAACAAAGGTCTTTCACCAACAATCCTAACCTTATAAACTTCAACCTTTCTCTTCAACATTCCCACCTCTCTTCTTCTTATACGGAGCAATCCTAACCAAATAACGACACCGAGGACAAGAAGCATAGTACTTAGCCTTACCCTTATAATCCCACTCATAGCCGCAATGCTTACACCTCAACCTCACACAACCACCACCATATCAGTATATCAATATATATATCAGTAGTAACATTTATAAACATAACGAACATAAAAATAAATAAGTTGGGCTAGGCGATGCGAGGCATGATATGGTAAGGTGCGGTTAGGTAGGGTGCGGTCGGGCAAGGCGAGGTTTAATAAGAAATATCTACTCGTTATTTGTTTTTGTGAGCATAAAATAACCTCTTTTTGGTGAAAACAAATACCCTTTCTCCTTTAGCTTTCTTGTAATCCTTGTGATCGTTTCAACTTTCACATTGAACAGGTACCGTGCGCGATATCCTCTGATAATCTCCTCATAGGTCACAGGTCGTCGAAGCCGTTTTATTAGGTCAATTATTACCCTTAGTACTTGTTTTTCTATTGCTTTGAATCTTTTTTCTAGGTCTCTGTATTTTGGTTCGTATTCGTTTGCAATCTGAAGAACTGCGTTGCGTAAAAGTTCGTTTTCTTTTTTTAGTTTGTCTAATTGTGTTTGTAGGTATTTTATTGTT
>JAGHAA010000081.1 GCA_021161745.1 Candidatus Aenigmatarchaeota archaeon | reverse complement strand
TTTCATATCTTTTCACGAAACCAATAAATAGTTTCATGAACAAATTATGAAGTACGGTGAAATTCTGTGAAAGAATATGAATACCATGTGAAATTCGGTTGGAGGTTTAATCCTTTTACATTATCCATATCTCCAGATCTCCTAGTAGGTTACTCTTCTCAAACATCAGAACTGCTGGCACATATTCATAATTCACATAAGTTTGGACTAATCTTGGGGCCTACAGGTTCTGGAAAGACAACTATCCTCCTTTGGTTAAAAACCCAATTAAAGGCATACAAAAAATTCAAAGTTATCTACGTTTCAAAACCCCCAACTGAAAAAGAAGAAATGGTAGAACTTTTTGTTGAGTTCTTCAAACCATCGATTATAGACAAAATCTTTAGGAGAAGTATAACAATCTACTCTTTGCCAGACTACCTTAAAGATAAGACAAAAAACCATAGGTTTGTCTTATTGCTCGATGAAACTCATGAATCAACTCTTCAAGTCTTGGAATGGATAAGAACGCTAACAGATTTAGTCCCAAACATGACGACTGTCATGGCGGCTTTACCTCCTTTCTATGATATGCTACAGAAGAAACTCCCAACTCTAGCTATGAGAGTAACTACGAAAGTTTCTTTAGGATCTCTTTCTCGTACAGAAACCGAAGATCTGATAAGAAAAAGAATTGACAAAGCTGGTGGCGATGGTATAAAACCTTTTACAATAGAATCTATCGATGAGATTTTTAAGGTAACTGGTGGATTCCCGAGAGAAATAATAAAGCTTTGTGATACTTTAATCAGGGAAGCCTTCAAAAAGAACTTAAGTACTATAACACCTCAACTAGTCTATGAGGTAGCCAAACCGAAACCAGATATACAAGAAGAAGTAAAATCGGCACTTTCCAAGAAACAGGTCTCTATACTTGAAATATTGAATGATCATCCAAACCTTACACCGTCCCAGATTGTAGAATACTTGGATAAATCGGAATACAAGGATAAGAACAACGCTGTAAGGGCTGTGAACAATATTCTTAAAAGATTGCTTGCTGATGGGTTTGTGGAAAGAAGAAAACAAGGAAATACATATACTTATAATCTGACAGGAAAGGCTAAGACTTTGTTTGCAAAAGCTTAGCTACTTAAGCTTAAATCTCTAAAACATTTTATTATATGGTAGGTGAGTGATGATGACAGTAAAAATTAGAGGAAAAGAAATGATAGGAAAGACTATCGTAAGCGAAGAAACTGGTAGAAAGTTCGGTGTTGTAGAAGACTTAGACTTTATAACAGAATCTGGTGAACTCCTTAACATAGTTGTTGAGAAACCGACGAAGTATCTAGAAGAAATGAATTTGAAAAAAGACGAGCGTGGAAGAATCTTAATTCCTTTCAGTGCAGTGAAGAGTATCGGAGATTTTGTTATAGTGAGTGAGAGTGAACTCATCTAAGTTTTCGGATCGTTTTTAGTATTTTTTCAAAGGGTATTGGTCCTTCTCTAATCAACTCTATCTTTTTTTCCCTTACATCTACTATAGTAGAAGGGGGGATTTTTCTTAATTTTCCAACGTCCACATAAACATCGACAGACCCTCCAAAATACCTTATGGCCTCTTCAACAGAGTATGGAGGTTCCTTTCCCTTAGGATTGGCGCTAGGAGCTGTTATAGGTCTTCCTAACTCTTTAACGATGTTTAAGGCCACAACATTTCCAGGTATTCTGAATGAAAATCCATCCTTGTTCACCAAATCTGATAAGCAATCCTTCTTCTTGACGATCAGAGTTAAGGGTCCTGGCATAAATTCTTGAATAAGTTTTTTTGCAACATCGTTCAGGTATCCATACTTTTCTGCCATTTCTATGTTTGAAACTATCGTGGAGAAAGGAGATTCTAAACGTTGTTTAATTTTTCTGAGCTTTTTTAAAGACTCTTCACTCTCTACATCAACACCCATTGCGTATGCTGTATCTGTGGGATAAACTACTATCTTGCCTTCTTCCAAGAATCTTACAACCCTCTTTATTTTTTCTTTCTCAGGGTTTTCAGGATCTAGCTTTATGATAACACTCATTTTATCCTGAATGTTTTTTCAAGAATTTCTCTATTCTATCCATTGCCTCTTCTAACATTTCTACAGGTGGTAAAAAGACCATTCTGAAATGGTCTTTGCCGTATGTCGGGTCAAACCCAGAGCCATAAACGACAAATACACCCATTTCTTTCAACAACTTTAAAGAGAACTCTTTATCGTCTTTCCAAGCACCTTTAGTTTCTATTTTTGGGAAAATGTAAAAAGCACCTTTAGGCAGAACTGCAGATAAACCGTCGATTTCTTCGATTCGTCTATAGACATAATCCCTTCTTTCCTTAAGTTTTTTTACCAATTCTTCAACATGTTTCTGTTCCCCACGTAGAACCTCTGCGAGGGCAAACTGTGATGGTGTATGAGCAGAGAGTCTGAACATTAAGTATTTTAAAATAGTTTGGTATATCTGATTCTTAAGTTCTTCATCGGGAGATTTTATGTAGATGTATCCCATTCTCCATCCTGTAACTAAATGTAATTTTGAAAAACCGTTTAGGCCTATTACTGTCACATCATCTGAAATAGATGCAAGCGGTGTAGTCTCACCTTCATAAACGATTTGATCGTAAATCTCATCTGAGACTATCGGAACATCAAACTGTGCTGCAATGTCTACGATCTTTTTTAGAGTACTTTTTTCATAAAGAGAACCTGTAGGGTTGTTCGGATTTATTACTACTATGAGCTTCGTTTTTTCACTTACTTTGGCTTGTAAATCCTCTATGTCTGGTTGCCATCCTAAGTTTTCGTCACACTTGTATGTGATGAATTTTGCCCCAAAGAATTTGGACGCATCTATGTAAAGAGGGTATGCAGGACCTGGTAGCAGGACTTCATCTCCAGGATTTAGCAAAGATGCAAAAACAGCCATTATACCTTCTGAAATTCCCATGGTCACTAGAACATCATCTGGTGTTATACTAACGTTGTTTTTATTTTCCCTTTCTGCTATAGCTTCTCTTAACTCCAAAACACCTTGCGAGTCAGCATAAAAATTCTTATCGTTTCTAACAGCTTTTACTAGAGCTTCCTTTATGTAATCAGGTGTTTTAAAGTCATACTTTAAAGGATCACCTATGTTGAGATAAACAACTTTTTTAGTTTTTTCAACTTCCTTGGCAATCGGTACAAACTCTCGGATGGCATAGCTTACGTCTTGTAATCGTTTTGAAAAAAAGCTTTCCTTTTTCACGGTTATAGAATTTGCTTTTCTGGAAAGAAAAAGTTAACGCTATTATATGTTATACGTATAACATTCACAACCAATCAATTTTTACTTCATCAGTTCTCCATTTTTGTCTTATGTGACTTTCTCCAATTTTTATAGATTGACCATGTTTATAGGCTAGAATACCTGTCCATGCTATCATAACTCCGTTGTCACCGCTCCACTTCCTAGGAACAATAAAGACTTTGACACCTCTTTCCTTACACATTATTTGCATCATTTCTTGAAGGCGTTGAGAAGCGGCAACACCACCGACTAATAATACTTCCTTCTTACCAGTGTGTGCTAAAGCACGTTCTGTTACTTCGGTTACCATAGCATACGAAACTTCTTGAAAGCTGTAACAAATGTCTTCTATCCTTTTACCTTCCTTATATTTTTTCAAAGCTTCTGTTACGAGTCCAGAAAAGCTTACATCCATACCCTTTACAACATAAGGTAGATCAATCCACTTACCCTTTGATGCAATTTTGTCAAAATTCGGACCATAAGGTGGTTGTATCCCAAGCTCTCTCGACAGCATATCTATAGCATTCCCTAATGGTATATCTTCAGTTTCTCCAAAAACACGGTGAGAACCTTCAGCATAGGCTATTATCTGTGTATTCCCACCAGAAGTATAGACTACTACGGGATCCTTTGCCTTTGTCATGAGTCTTCCTATTTCTATATGTGCGATGCAATGGTTTACAGGAACCAAAGGTTTCCCAAACTTTAATGCTAGGAATCTTGCTAACGTTGCGCCGACTCTAAGACATGGTGGTAGTCCTGGTCCTAAGGCAACAGAAATTATGTCTACGTCTTTGAGTTTAAGTCGCGAAGATTCTAGCGCCTTTTTAAGAATGTCTTGAGCATTCTTTATGTGATAGTCTGCGACTTCTCTTGGTACCATCCCCTTTCCTACTGGAGGAACGTAAATCGACCTTTCGTCTGCTAGAATCTTCCCGTTTTCATCTACAATGCCTATGCCGAGTGTGTGTGCTGTGCTTTCTATACCTAAAGATATCATATTTTGATATATTCTATTCTGGAATTAAATGGGTTCCGTCACAGGTTTGGCCTGTCTGTAAAAACGGGAACCCTTCTCTGCAAGTTGCAAACGTCATACCTTCAGAGTCACATGCATCTCTAACGCGTTCCATTATTTCTAATCTAAGACTCCTTTTAAGGTAGAAGTAGTTTGATATCCTTTCACCTTCTTCGAAATAAAGAGGATACAGTTTGTTTTTCAATTCTGGGAACACAGAAGACAACCTTTTCCAATTGTCAGGCCTTACTTTGTAAGTACTCGAGACTACGTGCTTAACACCAAGGATAGAAAGAGCATGAACGAGGTCTTCGATCTCATCATCGTTTAAACCTATTATAATAGGATCTATTCTAACAGAAACTGGTATTTTGTTATCAGTAAGAATCTTTATGGCTTTCAGTCTTTCCTTTGGACCTGGGGCATTGGGTTCAAGTTTTTTCAACAGGTTGTTTTTTAAAGAAGTTACAGTCATACTAATGCTAACTCTCATCTTTTTTAGTATGTCTAAATCCCTGACGACTAGAGAGGACTTAGTGACGATCTGTAACTTTACGTCGGCTTGAGAAAAAAGTTTCAAACAACTTCTAGTTAACTTCATTTTTTTCTCCAACGGCTGGTAAGGGTCAGAACTGTTTGACATAGAGATAGGTATGGATTTATCAAGCTTTTTCAAGTCTGAAAGAAGTCTTTTCGTCAAATCCTTTTTTGGTCTGGGTGAAAAGAATCTTGGGATGTAGCTAGAGGCATAACAGTAGACACAACCATGTCCACAACCAGTGTATGGACTGAAAGAGTATTTTGGTGGGCATGTGCACAATTTGCTTTTCCAAGGGTCAAAAGGGAAAATTACTTGCATCAAACTAAAATTGATACGAAATAAATTAAAGTTGTGATGAACTCTGATGAGATAAAGCAAAAAGTATTAGAAGTGTCTGGTTTCAAAGAGTTTAATCCTGTTCAAAGACTTGCGTTGGAAAAAGGTTTGTTAGAAGGTAAGAATCTTGTCGTCGTCTCACCGACGGCCAGCGGCAAAACGATTATAGCAGAGATTGCAGGCTTAAAGAAAGTTGTTGAGGAAAAAAAGAAAATGGTATACCTTTGCCCTCTAGTTTCTTTAGCTAACGAAAAGTACAATACGTTTCTCAAAAAATACAGGAACCTTGGTATAAAAATAGCTTTGAGTGTTGGAGATTTAGATAGTGCAGACCCATGGTTACAAAAATACGACTGGATAATCGCTTCCAACGAGAAGATGGATTCCTTGCTAAGGCATGGGGCCCCATGGCTAGAAGAGGTTGGTGTGATAGTTGTCGATGAAATACATTTGATCAACGACGTGAGCAGAGGACCCGTGCTAGAAGTGTTGCTAACAAGATTGATGGAGGTTCTTCCGAAGGCGCAGGTAATAGCTTTGAGTGCAACGATAGCGAATGCGAGAGACGTTGCTGAATGGTTGAACGCAGAGCTTGTCGTTTCTGATTGGAGACCCGTTAAGTTATACGAAGGAGTTGCGTATGATTCAAAAATAAGATTCTTGGAGAAGAATGATCGCCAATTAGATGATAGATTGCCTTTGGAAGATGGAATAACTAAAGACACTTTAATGATGCGTAAGCAAGCACTCTTCTTTACAGCAACTCGGAGAAATTGTGAATCATTAGCAGAGAGGTTGGGAAGAGTTGTAAAAAACTTTATAGGAAAAAGTGAGAAGGATTTGCTTGATAAGCTTGCTGATGAAATTGAAAACGTTTTGGAAGTTCCTACAAAACAATGTAAAAAGCTTGCGAAATGTGTAAAGAATGGAGTTGCCTTCCACCATTCTGGACTTTTGCATAAGCAACGGGTTTTGATAGAAGAGAACTTTAGAAAAGGTTTGATAAAAGTTATAGTCGCAACACCGACGCTTGCGATGGGGGTCAACCTACCTTCTTTCAGAGTTATCGTAAGAGATGTTAAAAGATACTATCCTGGAGTAGGAGCAGTGTATCTACCTGTTTTAGAAGTTCATCAAATGTTTGGGAGGGCCGGGAGACCTGCTTATGACAAAGAAGGGGAGGCTATACTGATAGCTAAAAGCGAAGATGAAGCGGAAGAGTTGGAAGAACGGTACATACTCGGAGAACCAGAAGAAATATACTCGAAACTTGCGATGGAGCCTGTTCTTAGGATGCAAATTCTTGCCTTAGTATCGACGTCTTTTGTACGTTCGACAGAAAGTCTGCTAAAGTTTTTTTCTAAAACTTTTTATGCCTATCAGTATAACGACACTACTTTGTTAAACTCTAAGATTCAGGATGTTCTAGAAAAACTTATTGAATGGAAGTTTGTTGTGCTAGATGGTGGTAGATTAAAACCGACAAAAATCGGGAAGAGGATTTCAGAGCTTTATATAGATCCTTTAACCGGTTACCAGTTTATAGAAGGGTTGAATGAAACTGAAAAAAAGAAACTTACTCCGTTAAGCTTTTTGCAGCTTATAGCCAATACGCTTGAAATGAGACCTCTTCTAAGCGTTAAAGTTGGAGAATTTGAAGAGCTTAATGAGTTCATAGCTTTACATGAAGATGAATTCTTGCGAAGAGTGCCTGAGGATTGGGAATTAGAATTTGATGACTTTATAGCTAGTGTTAAAACAGCACTAATGCTCAACGATTGGATGAATGAAGCAACAGAAGAAGAGATATTGGAAAAGTATAGAGTTACTCCAGGTGAATTGAGAGGTAAGCTGACGAATGCTGATTGGTTGTTGTATGCTCTCCATGAAATAGCCTTGCTACTCGGAAAAAAAGATTTGTTGAGTATGATAAGAAAGATAAGGTTGAGGATCCAATACGGCGTAAAAGAGGAGCTGCTACGTTTAGTTAAGCTGAAAGGTATAGGCAGGGTAAGAGCTAGAAAACTTTATAACGTCGGTTTCAAAACTTTAAAATCACTGAAAGAAGCACCTTTAGAAACTTTGGCAAAGATCGTTGGTCCAAAGGTTGCTATCAATATAAAAGAGCAATTGGATGAAAAAGTTGAAAAACCAAAAGAAGAAAAACAAACGACATTGTTTGATTAGGTGATGGGTATCGAAGAAGAATTTTACGTTTTTCCAACGTACGATTCAAAAAACATAGTAAACATACCTTCATTCGTTTCAAGAATTTTTGGAGTAAAGGCTAACAAGTGCATAGATAAGAAATTGACAAAAAGTTTCAAAGGATACAAGAACGTTGTATTGTTCATACTCGACGGATTCGGTTATTCACTTTTAGAATACGTTAAAGATGTGTTCGAATTTACAAAAAACTTCGAAAAAGAAGGAACTATAACTAAGCTGACTAGTACTTTTCCGTCTTCAACTGCACCAGCTGTAGTCAGTATATTTACAGGAAAGACACCTATCGAACATGGTGTAGTAGAGTGGTACACGTATGTGGAAAAAATCAGAAGTGTTATAGAAGCAATCCCGCTTACAACGATTGAAAAAATAAAATTATCGGAGAAAGAGTTCAAGCATTCAAATTTTTTCTACTCGACAACTATCTTTCAAAGGTTGAAAAAAGTTGGTGTGGAAAGCTTTTATTTGGTCAGTAGGTTTTATGCACAATCAAGCTTTTCTAAGTTTTTGAGTAAAGGTGGGAAAGTAGTTCCTTTCATTTCATACGGTGATATACCGACGTTAGTAAAGTCTGTTGTTAGCAAGGAAGGAAAAAAGTTTGTAATCGTTTACTTGGACATGCCAGATTCTTTGGAACATTTTTACAACTTTGGAAACGAAGTTTTGTTGGAGTTATCTCTCTTCGATAGAATATTCTCAGTCCTAAGGAAAGAAGTTAATGACACACTTTTCTTACTGACTGCCGACCATGGTGGAACTACTGTAAGCAAGTTCATCAACATAGAAAGGATTAAAGTTGTAAGAGAGAGCTTAGAAAGAAAGGGAAAGAGAGTAATACCTCCATACGGATGGTGTAGGTCGATTTTTCTACGTCTTAAGAAAAGTAAAGTTAAGACTACTTTTGAAACGTTAGAAAGAAAACTTAAAGGCTATGCTTCTGTTTACCTCTCCGAGGATTTGATAAGTAAAGGCGTATTCGGGCCTCGAAACGGGAAATTCTCACAAAGGTTTGGTGACGTTATAGTAGTTCCAAAGAAAGGCGTAGCAATCTATTCGAATTACATGAAAAACGTGAAAAAATTCAACGGATTCCATGGTGGTTTGAGTCTAGAGGAAATGCTAGTGCCGTTCGGAATTTTGGCAGTTTAGATTTAAAACCTGGGAGGTGGTTAGGTGATAAAGAAGAATCCCATCACAAGTTGGTGTAAAGAAAGTTATGAGCCTCAGATAGATGGAACGGCTTATGTGGATGAGACAGCAAGCGTTATAGGGAATGTGAAAGTAGGAAAGCACGTTTATATAGGCCCTCAAGTTTCAGTAAGAGCGGATGAAGGAATGCCAATAGAGATAGGCGACGAAAGCAACCTTCAGGATGGCGTCATAGTTCATTGTTTAAAACATGGTTCAGTAAAAATAGGTAAAAGAGTGTCGCTTGCACACGGTTGTATAATCCATGGCCCAACTGAAATAGGTGACAGCACATTCATAGGTTTTGGAAGCGTTGTGCATAAATCTAAGATAGGAAAGAACTGCGTTATACTACATAACGCCACTGTAATAGGTGTTGAAATACCAGACGGAAAAGTCGTGCCTACAGGTGCTGTAATAGACTCTCAGCAAAAAGTTGAAGAGTTGAAAGATGTTGACGAAGCTTTGACTGAATTCAAAGAAGAGGTAGTAGAGGTTAACTTGGAACTTTGCAAAGGGTATAAAAATCAGTGAGTCTTCAGAAAGTTGTAGAGAAACCAGAAATAGAGTAAGATGATGATGAGCTGAGGTATGAAAACTATCAACCAAAACTTTATCTCCATCTTTTTCTTTTTTTCCATGATTCTATCTTTCCATCTTTTTCTTTATCATTTTAAGCCTAAAGAAATCCTCACGTTCTCTTTCATCTAGGTACATACTTATCAATTTGATGTTTTCTTTGAGTCTTGGAATAAAAATATGCTCTAAAGCGTTGACTCTCCTTTTTGTTTTCTGTATTTCTTCAACTAGCTTTCTTATAGTACCCTCAACTTCTGCCAACTCTATGATGGAATCCAAAACGCCTTCAAACGCTTCTGCAGCTTCATCTATCCTGACTGATGTGCCTACGATGGAATAGCCACGGGAAACGACAGTTATATCCTTTTCTTTTTCCAAAGTAGGCACGACGACTCCCATCACGTTTCGTGTAGAAACTCGTATAGTGTAAACGTCTCTGACAGAAAAGGCGACAGATTTAACGTGTAGGCTGCCATCTATCGCTTGGGCTGCAAAAAGAGCTCTGTAAGCTTTTTCCAACTTTTCCGCTATCTCTCCACGTTTTTCCTTTATCTTTTCCAAGTATTTGAAGAACTCCATTATTAGTGCATCACGCTTCTTCTTAAGAATCTTGTGACCATTTACAGCTAACTTTAACTTCTGTTTTAGGTTAATCAGTTCCATTCGAGTTGGTTTTATTTCGGTCATTTTTTCTTACCAGTGTACTTTGGATGGTATTTTTGGATATACTCTTTTTTGATCCTCTTTAACTCTCTTTCTGGTAACTCCGCAAGAAGGTTCCATGCAATCTCTAACGTCTCTTCTATGCTTCTGTTCTCCTCCACACCTTGTGCTACAAACTCAGTTTCAAACTTATCCGCAAACTCTAAGAACTTTCTGTCCCTCTCAGTTAAGGCTTCACTCCCTATGACTGCAACCAAGCTTCTCATGTCCCTACCTTCAGCGTATGCCGCATAAAGCTGGTCTGAAACGTTTTTATGGTCCTCCCTAGTCTTACCTTTACCTATACCCAAGTTCATCAGTCTTGAAAGAGATGGTAGCACGTCTATCGGTGGATAAATACCTCTCATATGGAGGTCTCTCGTTAGCACGATTTGACCCTCTGTTATGTATCCAGTCAAGTCTGGGATAGGATGTGTTATATCATCTCCAGGCATCGTTAATATTGGCATCTGCGTGATAGAACCTTTCTTTCCTTTTATTCTTCCGGCTCTCTCATAGATTGTCGCCAAGTCTGTGTACATGTAACCAGGATATCCTCTTCTTCCAGGTACTTCTTCCCTAGACGCAGAAACTTGCCTTAAAGCTTCACAGTAGTTAGTCATATCCGTCAGTATAACCAGAACGTGCATGTCATACTCAAAGGCCAAAAATTCCGCTGTTGTTAAGGCCATCCTAGGTGTAATGATTCTTTCTATTACAGGATCGTTGGCAAGGTTTATGAACAGAACGACTCTCTCCATAGCTCCTGTCCTTCTAAAATCTTCTATGAAGAAAGAAGCTTCCTCTTTTGTTATACCCATAGTAGCGAACACTATAGCAAACTTCTCCTCCCTTCCTAGCACAGTTGCTTGTCTTGCTATTTGGGCAGCAAGCTTGTTGTGTGGTAAACCAGATGAGGAGAAGAGCGGAAGTTTTTGTCCTCTGACCAAAGTGTTCATACCGTCTATGGCAGAAATACCAGTTTGAATGAATTCAGAAGGCTTCATTCTGGATGAAGGGTTTATGGCAGAACCTATTATTTCAAGTCTATCTTCCGGCACTATCCTAGGACCACCATCTATCGGCTTTCCTAAACCGTTGAAAACTCTGCCCAACATGTCTCCAGATACAGGCAAGCGTATTATGTCACCAAGAAACTTTACCCTTGTATGCTTGACGTCTATACCAGACGTTCCTTCGAACACCTGTAAGACTACCACGTCTTCCGAAGAATCCAAAACTTGACCAGTCCTCTCCTCACCGTTAGACATTATTACCTTAGCTATCTCACCATACGAAACAGGGTGTGTTTTTTCGACGAACACTAAAGGGCCTGAAATTCTGCTTATAGTCCTATATTCCGGCTTCAACATACTACTCACTCCATATTTCGTTTTTAATCTCTTCAATCTTTTTCAAAATCTTTTTAATCTGTTCTAAATCTGAGTATTCTTTCATCCTTGCAATCTCTTCAACGACAGGATGATGGACGATTTTTGTGAGTGGGGCACCTTCCTCTAGTTTTTTCATCGCAACATCGTAGAAAGTTAGTATAGTTTTTAGCATGTAGTATTGTTTTTGCAATGGGCAATAAGTGTCGACTTCGTGGAATGCGTTTTGTTGTAGGAAATCTTCTCTCAACATCTTCGCCACTTCTAAAAGACATCTTTCCTTATCAGGCAAAGCGTCTGGACCGACAAGCTGGACAATCTGTTGAAGTTCTTCTTCTCTTCTCAAAATCTTTAAAGCCTGTCTTCTCAACTCATCCCAATCAGGGAAGAGGTTTTCTAAGAACCAATGTTTGATTTTTTCGTACAACAAAGAGTAGGATGTAAGCCAGTTTATCGCTGGGAAGTGTCTTCTTTGGGCAAGCTTTTTGTCCAAAGCCCAGAAAACGCTGACTATTCTTAACGTGTTCTGAGTAACTGGTTCGGAAAGGTCACCTCCAGGTGGAGATACAGCACCTATGATTGTTACAGAACCGATTCTGTTGTCAGAACCTAGACAAACGACTCTTCCAGCTCTACCGTAGAACTCAGCTAACCTAGATGCGAGATAAGCAGGATAACCCTCTTCTCCAGGCATTTCTTCCAAACGGGAAGAAATCTCTCTCATAGCTTCTGCCCATCTTGAAGTGGAGTCAGCCATTAACGCGACATCATAGCCCATGTCTCTATAATATTCAGCTATCGTTACACCTGTGTAGATAGACGCCTCTCTCGCTGCTACAGGCATGTTGGATGTATTGGCTATGAGCACTGTTCTTTCCATCAAAGGCTTTCCTGTTTTAGGATCCTTCAACTCTGGGAAATCGACGAGTACTTCTGTCATCTCGTTACCTCTTTCCCCACAACCTACGTAAATGATTATGTCTGCGTCAGACCATTTTGCAAGTTGGTGTTGAGTTACGGTTTTACCTGTTCCAAATCCGCCGGGAATCGCAGCCGTCCCGCCTTTTGCTACAGGGAAGAAAGTATCTATAACTCTTTGTCCTGTTACCAAAGGTACTGTTGGGTCTAGATTCTCTTTATAAGGCCTTGGTAAACGAACAGGCCACACTTGCTTCATCGTTATCTTTTCGTTTTCAATAACAGCTACAACATCGTTTACCGTAAATTTTCCCTGTTCAATCTTTTTAACGACGCCTCTAACGTTTGGTGGTACGAGTATTTTATGAGTTATTATCTCACTTTCCTTCACGGTTCCAAGAACATCTCCAGGTTCAACTTTTTGGCCTTTCTTAGCAACAGGCTTAAATTCCCATTTCTTCTTTTCTGGCAAAGGTGGAGCAAAAACCCCTCTAACTATAAAGTCACCGACCTCGTTCCTTATTATTTCAAGCGGCCTTTGAATTCCATCATAGATAGAAGTTAGCAGTCCTGGGCCTAATTCTACTGATAACGGTTTTCCTGTGTTAACAACTTTCTCTCCTGGCTTTAATCCAGACGTATCTTCATACACTTGTATGATAGCGGTGTCTCCTACGAGTTTGATTATCTCGCCTATCAACCCTTCTTTACCAACTCTAACTACGTCGTACATTCTAGAACCTTTCATACCTTTTGCTATAACTACAGGGCCTGTAATCCTTGAAAGCTTACCAGCAATCATTTCGTTGTCCCTCCTTTTGATAGATCAACTCCGATAACCTTTTTAACCAACTCATCTATAGTTTCAGTCTTTCCAAGAGTTTCTTTTGTCGGAACCTCGACTACAATAGGTTTTGAAGTTTTCAATAAAATCTTTTTCATACTTTCAGAATAATCGGTAAACGTATCTGGAAGTATTACAATACCAACGGTTTCGTCTTCTATCAGCTGTTTTAAAACAGTTTCAGCTTCTTTTTGATTTTCAACTATGTATGTGTCCTTAACGCCGGCTAACCTAAAACCTACAACTGTTGGTTCATCGCCTACTACAACTATTCTGTTCTTTTCATTCAAGCCAGATCACTTCCTTTTCGACACCTTCTACCTTCTCGAAAGCGAACCTGCCTATTATACGAAGATTCCTTATTTCAACTTCTTTTAGTTTTAAATATCCTATCGACGGTGCTAATGAAAACGGATAAACATGAACAAGCTTGGAATAAGATTTTATCAAGAACTTTTCGAATTCTTTTTCTAAACTGATAAGGCTCTTTTCGTACAGAACTTCATGCTCGTGCTTAGATACCAAATCTTTGTACGGTGTGCTCTTAAGAACGTTTATAGCCTTTTCCAAAGTAGGTGCTTTTACCATATCTCTTATGATTCGTGAAGAAGGTCCCTCTATTTTTATTATGTTTCTGTTAATCTTTTCTTCCGGAGCTCCTACGACCTTCAACCTTAAAACAGTCAGAATGTTCTTCAAGTCTATTTCCATCTGAACAATGTATTTTATGAAAGTTTCTTCAATTTCCTCCAAAAGTTTTTGGTAGTAGAATTTATCTAGCTCACTCTCTAAAACGGACAGATCTTTGGTTTTTTCAAACTCCTCCAATAATGGGAAGAGTACGTCAAAGTATTCAGTTCCCTTTAACGAAAAAACGAGTTCTTTGACTGTTTTCTTTTCAACTAAATCCTTTAGAAAATGAGAAGGGAATCTGCCGAAGGGTATGAGAGAGAGAATAATTTCTTCTTTTTTTGATCCAGTCTCTATTCCTCCTATGAGCGTTTTGATGTTGTAAACTTCGTATTTTCTTACCAACGCAAATACTTTAGGTTTTAATTTCTCTGGGAACACTCTGACCATTTTATCCAATGTTCTGCTAAGGTTCCTGTTGAGAACAGTCTCTAGCAACTCAATTCCTTTGTACAACGGTGAAAGCTTTTCGACGTCTTGTTTGTAGTCTGTGTTTCCTAGAAAAGCTATTATCTCTTGAAGAGTTTTGAAATGTACTAGCTTTCGGAAAGATTCTACTGGTAAAAGCTTAGCCTTCATGGCTTTTATCCGAGTGTTTGGGTATGCATACTCGAATACCGTTGTGATCACTTTTTCTCACCACCGAAAAGTATGTTGCTTATATCTTTGAGATAAGATTCTTTCATCTCTTCGATGACAGAATCTAATGTAGCATCTATCCTAACTTCTCCTTTTTCATCTTCGACGATAAGACCTCCAAGAGAACTTTTTAGGTCTTCAACCACTTTTATGGAAACTCCTTTGATTTTTGGTAGTAGCTTCTTTTCACCTTTCCTTACATGGACAACTATCTTTTTCTTTCCGATTTTTTCTAGCGATTCTTCTAAAAGTTTCTTCAGAAGCTTGGAATAAGTTTTTTTATCCAATTTTCTTAGTTTCTGTTTGAACTTCTGAAAAACATCCTCTATGGCTTCATCTCTTGCTTTTAACAGTATTAATTTTCCCTCTAATCTTGCTGACTGTAATGCTTGTAGTTTTTTTCTTTCAAGCTCTTCTTCAAATTTTTTCAATCTCACTTCTCTCTCTTTTTTGATTTTTCTTTTTTCTTCCTCTACCCACTTTTCAAATTCCTCTTTCTTCTGTTGTATCAATCTTTCCGCTTCTTTTCTGACTTCTTGTATCAAGATTCTTTCTATAGTCATTTTGTTTATTCACCGCCACCTGCTAACATGAATATCTGTAGTATCGATACTACGAAACCTATGATTAAAATAGTTTCCGGGATAACTGTTAGGATCAAAGCTTTACCGAATAGTTCTTCTTTTTCGGTAAAGGATGCTACTGCCGCACTACCTATAGCCGCTTCTGCTATCGCTGTAGCTATTGCGGAAAGGCCGATCGCTAAACCAGAACCGATGGCTATCCAACCTGCTTGCGATACCATTCTTCTACACCTCCTTAACTTTTATACTTTTTTATTTCCATTTTAAAAGGTCTGTATTCCTTACCACCACCTTCAAAAAATTTACCAAAGAATTCAACATAATGTAATCTTAACCCATGGATTGTTGGACTAAGAATACCTAAAAGTAGGTTAATAAAATGGAACCCCACACCAACCACTATCGCTACTAAAATGCCTGGCGTGCCTAACATGGAGGAAAAAGTTTTTGCCATTTCGTTTGTAGCTAAGGCCGTGCCTGCTGAAGCGACTCCTATTGCGAGCAAACGTGTGTATGAAAGGACATTACCACCTATTCCAAAGATTTCCAAAAATCCAAGACCTTTTGTTGCGACGATAGTAACGACTATTCCTACTCCTAAAAGACCTAATCCTACAAATTGGAGGCTTTGTGGAAGTTGTCCCATCATTATCAACACATAAATAGTACCACCTATAAGAATTCCAAGCACTCCAAGCTTTTCCATTGCATGTTTATTTTCTCTATGCTTTAAACATTGGATAAAACCGATAAGAAGACCTGTTGAAAGATGGGCAACTCCTATAAGGGACGTAAAGACGAGTAAATGCGTGATGGACTCTATCCTGTCTTCCCACAACGGTTTCCAGTGGAAGAGTTCCATGCCTAGATTCCCGAAAAACTCCCCGAAAAGAAATCCGAATATTATCGACCAAATAGCTGGTAAGATTATTAGTTTAGAAAGCCTGCCCAACCCCCATACGTTCTTCTTCCAAAAGTAAAGACCTGCCATAAGGATTATCAGCCCATATCCCCAATCTCCTAGCATCATACCGTAAAAGATGGGGAACGTGAAAAAAAGGAAAATCGTTGGGTCGAAATCACCATACTTCGGTAAACCTATAAGTTTCAAAGTAGTCTCATACTCTTTTATAGGTTGAGGATTATCTAGCATAACTGGTACATCTTCTTTGTTCTTGATATCGAGTTTGATTACTTCTATCTCTGCTACTTTTTTAAGTTCGTCTACAGTTGTTTCATAAAACTTTGCTGGTATCCATCCTTCGACCAAGAATAATCTTTTAGTAACTCCGAATTTGGAAACTATTAAGGCTCGTTGGTACTCTATTTCAAGAAGAATCCTTATCTTATGTAACTTTTTAGAATATTTCCTTGCAAGAGATTCTAACTCTTTTAAGATTTTTTTCTTTTCATTTTTCAACGATCTTAGTTTCTTCTTCACCTTCTTCGAAAGTTTTTTAATGTCAAAGTCTCTTTCCTCGAACTTTTCCTCTATTACGGATAAAAGTGATTGAAGCTCTTGCCTAAGATGCGAGACGAGTTCTTTTAACTTTTCATCCTTTCTTTTTCTCAACCTTTTTCTTCTTTCTATCTTTCTAGCCAACGATAAAAGCTCCTTCATTTTTTTCTTAAGGTTCGTCTCAAACTCTTCTAACCTCTTCTGCTCTTCATTCAATTCTTCTAACCTTTTCAACAACGGTGTTACTTCGTTTTCCACTTGTTGAAGGAAAGAAGAAGTTGTGGGAATCAAATTTTCAAAATCAGATTTTTTTATTTCTATTCTCTTCTCGATATCACCTTCATCATAGACTTTCGGTAAGTTTGCTAAAAACCCCTTTACTTTAACCAGAAGTTCAGAAATCTCGCCGGCTTTTTCATCTGGTTTTCCAACTTCTAATCCTTTTTCCAACAATTCTGAAGGAACGCGTTTTGTTAAATCTTCTACATGGAGAACTCCTAGCTCGTGTAGTTTTTTTACAACTCTTTCTCTATCTTTATTAAGGCCAATTATTTGTACTTTAACCATCTTTGCGGGTGTAAAAATTTTAATCACCCAAAAGTTTTTTCATCAAAAAACCTAGAGCTTTTTTCTCATTTTTCTTCGACGATAACTTTACCTTTTCAGCATCTCTTTTTGCTTTTTTTATAACTTTTTCCCTAACTTCTTTAATCTCTTTCTCAGACTGTTTTTCCAATTCTTCTATCTTTTTCTTTAGTTCATCGAAAACCCGATTCTTAAATTTCTCGATTTCTCTGGAAGCGTATATCCTTAACTTCTCAATCTCCACTTTTGCATCTTCAAGAATTTTTTCAGCTTCTCTTTCTTTTTGTAGGAGTTTTACAATTTGCTGATAAATCTATTTCACCTCGAGGTGAGTTTCACTTATTGTTTATCTAGAAAAGATATATTAAAATTTAACGTTTGGGGCCGCTGGGATTTGAACCCAGGTTTTACCGACTTGTTTTGTCGGCGCCCGAAGCCGAAAGCCTAGACCAAGCTAGCTGACGGCCCCACACAATTAATTTGACAGAGTTTTACTTTATTTTATTTATGGTTACGATAACTATCAGCGGAAAGGCATGTGCTGGCAAGGATACGACTTCTAACATTCTTGGAAAGAAACTCGAAAAATACGGGTTTAAAGTGATAAAGGCGACTTTAAAAACGTTCGCTAAAGAAAAAGGGCTAGATATTTTAGAGTTTGAGAAAATTTATGCGGAAAATAGTGAGGAATGGGATAGAAAGTTAGACGAATGGCAAAGAGAAGTTGTGAAAAAGTATAAAAACTGCATCTTGGTTTCAATGCTCGCAGCTTACAACGTTCCCGATGCAGAATTAAAGGTTTTTTTGACAGCGAGCGAAGCTGAAAGAGCTAAAAGAGCGATGAAACGGGATGGAATACCTAAGGAAAAAGCTTTGGAGTACATTCGGGAAAGAGATAGAGTGTTTAGGAAAAGAATAAGAAGGATATACGGGATAGATCCGTGGGATCCAAAACTGTATGATGTGATAATAGATAATACAAACATGACACCAGAAGAGACTGTCGAAAAAATAATGTTTGAGTTAAAAGAAAGAAACTTACTAAAGAACTTCGATAACGACTCTTAGTTTTTGGTCGGGATTTTTCATCTTTTCTAGAAGTTTTCTGTTTATGTCTTTTGCTGCTTTGTTCGACATTATGGCGAGTGTTCTTTCATCGATGAAGTCACTTTTTCTTACCACTATGCTGTCCTTATCCGTAAGTTTTAGTGCTGGCGAACCGACAGCTTCTATTACATCACTTTCTTCACCAGCAATCAGAGTTATCCTAACTTTTCTACCTTCCTTTAACGCTGATTTTAACTCTTCACTCAAATCATTACAACTCTTGTTGGCTCTAACACCTATTATACAGTCTCCCTTTTTGGTCACTTCTAGGTCTTTTGTAATTTCAAAAGTTGTTTCATGAGTTCCCAGTATATTCGGATGCCCCCACGCTACGATTTCTTCTCTTATTGGAAGAGATTTTCTAAATATTCGAAAACCTCTTTCGGTTAATGCATAGCCACCTTTTGTTTCATACACAAGTCCTTCAGCTCTGAGCAATTCTATCAGTTGTGATTGTGTGAATATCTGAGGCTTAATCACATCGATTTCTGTAGTTTCTGGTTCTATCTCCTGGTTTTTTATTCTTTCCGTTCCAATCACCTTAATCTTCTGTAACTTTCTTTTGTTATCATCGTGGAAGTTCTTATTACACCTTTCGTTTTCGACCTAACTTTATCGATAATCCTACTTAACTCAGCTATGCTTTCTGTTTCAGCTATCGCTATTACATCATACTCTCCAAAAATCTGCTCTGCTTCCACAATTCCCTTAATTTTTTTCAATTTCTTTACAACTTCTTCTTCCATCCTTGGCTCAACGACTATCAGAATGTATGCACGCACACAATCACCCCTTTATTAAATACATGACGTACTTACTTAACTGTTTTGAGTAAATAAACCCTACAAAAACTCCCAAAAAACACCCACAAGCAACATCTTCGATTCTATGGACTTGTAAAACGATTCGTGAGATGGCAACTAATAGTGTAATGATTAAGAAAATTGTTAAAAGAAGTGTGTTTTTGTTCTTTGAAAAGTAAAGATAGGAGAGGACTGAAAAAAGGAGTAATGTATGACCGCTTGGAAAGGAATAACCGTGAGGACAAAAACTCAGTCCTTCACACGGTCTGGGAATTTTGAACAAGTTTTTTATGAATAGAGTTATGGAGCCAGAAATGATGACTAAAGAAATTATATGAGAAGAATCGATGGCAAGCTTTTTGTCCCTTTTTAAGAACGCGATTATTAAAAGGCTGATAGCAAGGATTAGCCAAAGTTTTGCTTCACCGAACAATGTTATGATATTCCATAACATCATACTTTCCTCGCAAAAGTTAAGAAACCTGTATGCATTATTCCTAAAGTTGAAGGTCTTGTATACTTTTCAACTTTCCACTCTCTAACTATAGACTCTACCACCTTCACATCTGTAAAGTTTCTTTTCTGTATCTCTTTTTTCACCTTTAAGACTTGTTCTATGTATGGTGAATAAATGACTAACCAACCACCATGCTTCAACGATTTGTAAGCATGCTTAACGACTTTTTCTGCATCCTTCATGTCCAACGTTATGAGATCGATATCCTTTTCATCAAAACCATCTTCGATGATATCTCTGTTACGTACCTCTATGTTGTTAAGGCCAAGTGTTTTTACGTTCCTTTCGACCACTTCTACATACTCTTTCCTTTTTTCGTAAGTGATGATCCTTCCGTCGGGTAAATAATATGCGAGGAATATAGCTAAGAAACCTGAACCAGAACCAGCGTCTAAGACAACTGAATTTTGTCTTATTCCAGTATAGGCTAGTATGAGAGATGCATCTTTCGGAGAGACTATTTGTGGTATTCTTTTAAGTTTTTTCTTCATGAAATCGATAAGGCATGGCTCTACTATAACGAATTTTTTTCCTATGTGCGTTGTAACTTTTTCACCGTATTTTTTTCCGACTAAGTTCTTTAAGTTTATGTAACCACTGTTCGTGTTTAACTTCTTGTTTCCAACTTTAACCAAATACTTTTCATTCTCGGCCAAAAGGAGAACAAAATCTTTCTCGTTGACAAACTTTCTCATAAAACTGATTTATTCGTGATTTTTGATAAAACTATTTTTTCATTGTTAGCAAAGCCTTTATCCTTTTGTACGTTAAAGGATGTGTAGAAAAGAATTCAGATATCCTAATGATCGGGTTTTTTCTTTCCCACTCCATAGCCTTTTTCAACTCTTCATTGTCAATCCTTCTATTTGAATACTCTGACGAAAGTTTATAGGCTTCTTTGGCGGCAGTGACTGGGTCTGCTATGTAGAACGCCCTTAAATGCTCATTCTTATCTTCTTTTGTCAAACTTAACCCATACGTTATTTTTGCTAATGCATTGGCTAACAACTTTGGATCTGTGTGTTTTCCACTAAAATAATCTGCGTAGTATTCTCTCATCCTGCTTAATGCCAATACTAAAAGGTTTGTGATGAAATAAACAAGGTAAGCCAGAGCACCCGCTATAACAGCAGATGTTGGATTTTTTCTCCTTCCTTCTGAAGGGACGAAAATTAGAAACCTTGCTACAAAATAGAGTATGGTAGGGATTACACTCACTACAGTCATGACTATCATGTCTTTGTGGTTTATATGCCCTAGTTCATGGGCTATCACTGCCTTTATTTCCTCTTTTTTCAAACTTTTAAGAAGACCGTTGCTTAAAACTAAAGTTGAATCATTTGGCGTTCTTCCAAAGACGAATGCATTAGGAGCGCCAGAGTTAAGGATAGCTATTTTTGGGACAGGTGTTTTAGTCTTTCGGCACAATTCTTTAACCATCGAATGAAGCCAAGGGTATTCTCCTTCACTTATATACCTCAAGTTGGTAGTCCATTTTATGATATAAGGTGAAATCCACCATTGAAAGAGTGAGAGGATTATGGCCATTAAAACTACGAGGTATGGGGGGAGTGAAAAGTAGTATCCTATAAAAGCCAATACTGCGAAGAGTATACCGAACAATAACACCAATGTTAGGAACATGGTTGTATATAGTTTGAACTTCATTTCAATCACTAATTCATTAAGCTAGTTCGATTTAAAAAGATTTAAACAAAAAGAGTATGGTTATCAAAATCAATGAAAGGATTAGGAGTACTAATGCTATGGATTTGCTTGTAGCTCCAACGATCGGTATAGGTCCTATGAAAACCACAAACCCACCCTCTACTTTACTTTTAGCAGAAAGTAAAATGCTGGCAATCAGAATGAAAATTCCTATAAAGATAAAAGCGATCCCAACTAAGGGCAAGGCTTCTACTCTCATATCTCTTAATTCGTTTTTTATTAACTTTAAAAGCTTTAAGACACAGCTTTTTATTTTCCAAATCATTGTAGTTTAATTATGAAAGCGTATTTAGTTAGGTCTCCAGTAGGAATTTTTGCTCTAGGCAAGGATAAGAGTTTACTTACTTTCAAACTCTTCGACAAGAATCCTAAAAAGATTGCTGAAAAACTGAAGAGTGAAGGGTTGACGATGGAAGAAAAGTTTTTGTTGAATGAACTTAAAAAGAGAGGAACCGACGAAGTTGTACTTCAAAGAAAGGTTAGGTTGGACGATTTCTGTGTAAAAGTCGATGCCAAGAATGAGGTTTTCAAATTTTTTAAACAGAACTTTCGTAGGATAGTCATCAAAGATTTGAAAGTTTTTGAAAACGACGAGGCTTTGAACGAATTTCTATCCTTAGTAGGCATTGAACTGACAAAGATGAAGATAAAAGAAAGTGTTGGTAAGGATAGTCTGGTAGCTCAAGCTATAAACGCTTGGGAGGAAGTGAACAAAACGATTAACGTGCATGTTGAAAGGTTGAGAGAGTGGTATGGAATCTACTTCCCAGAGATGGAGAAAGGTGTGGGCGAGCATAGAAAGTTTGTTGAGTTGGTGGCAAAGTATGGAAAAAGAGAAGAGATGCCTGAAAAATGGAGGGCTTTGGCTGAAGATAGTATAGGTATAGATTTGAACGACTCTGATGTTCAAGTTCTTCAAAAATTTGCAAAAACTGTTCAAGGTTTGTACGAATTAAGAGAGAGGTTGGAAAAGTACATCGATGAATTACTTAGAGAAGTAGCCCCCAATTTAAGGGAAATAGCTGGAAGCATGATAGCCGCTAAGCTAATAGAAGCTGCTGGGGGGTTAGAAAAGTTAGCAAAAATGCCATCTAGCACAATACAACTACTTGGTGCCGAAAAGGCTCTTTTCAGGTTTTTGAGAGGTAAGGGCAAATCGCCAAAGTATGGTTTTATTTTTATGACATCCTACATCCAACGGGCACCGAGGAAGAAACATGGTAAGATAGCTAGGCTAGTTGCAGCTAAACTTGCTATAGCTGCGAAGTTAGACTTTTACGGTAAAGAGTACAGAGGAGATGAACTGAAAAAAGACCTTGAGAAAAAGATAAACGAAGTCCTCAAGAAGTAGGTGGTTTGATGGTTAAAATAAAAAGACATAAGAGGTTTGAAGGCGTTTTCTGGGTCGATAATAGACTTGCGACGAAGAATCTTGTGGAAGGGAGAAAAGTTTACGGCGAGAAATTAATCAAAACGAAAGAAGGAGAGTTTAGGTTATGGGATGCTAGGAGGAGTAAGCCGGCCGCTGCTATCTATAAGGGTCTCAGAACTTTTCCTCTGTTTAAAGGAGCTAGAATCCTTTATTTAGGTGTTGCAAGCGGGACGACGGCGTCTCATTTTTCTGACATTATCGGAAATAAAGGAATCATCTATGGCGTTGAGATTAGCCATAGAGTTTTAAGGGATATTTTACCTGTGGCAAGGGAAAGAAAAAACATAGTACCGATATTGGCAAACGCCAGAATGCCTGAAGAGTATGGATGGGTAGAAGAAGTTGATGTAGTTTATGCTGATGTCGCCATACCGGATATGAGTGAAGTGTTGGTAAGGAATGCTGAGTTGTTCTTAAAAAGAAAGGGGTGGGCGATGATCGCGATAAAGGCTAGGAGTATAGATGTGACAGCAAAACCAAGAAAAGTTTTTGAGATGGAAAAGAAGAAACTTCAGAAGTATTTTGAGATAGTCGATTTTGTGATCTTAGACCCTTACGAAAAAGATCATTGCTTATTCGTGTTGAGAAAGAGGAATTAAGGCGTTAGTATGGACTGGTTGGAAGAAAAAGAAAAGCTTGGGAAAGAGATAATCTCGTTTCTTTTTAGGAATGGGTTAATAAAGACATGGTACAGGCATAAGCCAGAAGGCTGGAAGATGGTATCTGGGCTATGGTCACCGTTTTACATACAACTTAGACTAATTCCGAGCTTGAAGAACGCGAGAGAGATACTGAAAAAAATAGGTTATGGTTTAGGAAAGTTGATAAAGGCTGAAGCAGATGAGGTGACGAAAGTCGCTGGAGTGGCTATGGCTGGCATACCTATTGCATTATCTATAACGATGGAAACTAGCATACCTTCTTGCTATACTAGAAAATTGCCAGGAGTCAAGAAGCTTGAGGATTTGGAAAAAATCTTGAAGGAATATGGAGAACACAAGCTTGTGGAAGGTGAGATAGAGAATGGAGATAAGCTTGCTATAGTTGACGACCTTGTTACGAGGTTTGACAGCAAGCTCGTTGCGTTAAGACAGATAATGCTTGAGTTGAAAAAAAGGAAGTTAAGAGCAGAATGTAAGCATGTTGTTGTGTTAGTAGATAGGGAGCAAGGGGCTTATGAAACGGCTAAAAGGTATGGAATAGAACTCCATTCGTTGATTCCTTTCAAAACCAAAGGCATAGAGTGGTTGAGGGATGAATTAGAGGAAATCGAATATCAAACGATAAAAGATTATCTCTTGAATCCAGAAAAATATCAAAATCCAGAGACTCAAAGAGAACTTAAACAAAAGGCTGAAGTGTGATTTAGATACAACACAACATAAAACGTTTTATTTTTGTTTTGTTATACTTAGGTGTGGGTCTGTATAAAGGAATGGAAAAACAGAGATGTTATAAGTGCTAAGGATTTCAGCAAAAAAGAGTTCCTGTTTCTTTTCGATGTCGCTAAAAAGTTCAAACAGAATAAGCTGAAAGCAAACGTTGGCAAAACAGTAACTCTCTTGTTCTTCGAACCATCGACGAGAACTTACAATTCTTTTAGGATGGCAGCTCATAAAATAGGATGTTTTACGGACGGGTTTGCATCAGCCCAAACAACTTCTGTCGTTAAAGGAGAATCTACTTTCGATACTCTTAAGATGTTTACTGGCTACGGCACGGATTGTTTTGTTATAAGACATCCTAAGGCTGGTATCCATCGATACCTCGCAGAGAGGTTTGACGTGCCAATCATAAATGCTGGAGACGACAGCCATGAGCATCCGACACAGGCTATGTTGGACGTTTTTACGATATGGGAGAATTTTGGAAAGATAGATGGGCTGAAAATAGGTATTATGGGAGACCTTAGGTATGGTAGAACTCCTTCATCACTTTCTTATGTCCTTTCGAATTGGAAAGTGAAGCTTTATTTCATAGCACCCGAGCTTTTGCAAATAGAAAAGAGATTGGACAACATGGAATTTTTCCTACAGAAGAAAGGAGTTGATTATGAAAAAATAAGTAATTACAAGGATGTTCTTAACGAACTTGACGTTCTTTACGTTACTCGAATCCAAAAAGAGAGGTTTCCAGATTTGACGGAGTATGAAAAAGTGAAAGGAAGTTACGTCATAACTTCTAAAGACCTTAAAGGTGTTAAAAAACATTTCATAGTGATGCATCCTTTACCCAGAGTAAACGAAATCGATACATCCGTTGATAACACGCCTCATGCAAAATACTTCGAGCAAGCCAAGAATGGGTTGTACGTAAGAATGGCACTGTTGTACTTGATTTTGGGTGGTTCGGATGAAAAATGACAAGCTTTTAGTAAGAAAGATTAAAGATGGGATAGTTATAGACCATTTGCATGTAGGTATAGGTATTAAAGTTCTGACACTTCTTGGAATAGACCCCAACACTAACACAGTCGTTGTGGCATCTGGAGTCGAAAGTAAAAAAATGGGGAAAAAGGATATCGTTAAGATAGAGAACCTTTGGCCCGATGAGAACATTCTGAAATTGATTTCGTTGATTTCTCCCAATGCTACTGTGAATTTCATCAAAGATTGGAAAATAGTAAGGAAACAGAAAGTAGAACTTCCTCAAAAAGTTGTAGGATTGGTTAAATGTCCAAACGAAAAATGTGTAACGAACGATGAGAAAGAGAAAAAGCACCTTAAGACCAGCTTTACACTCGTTGATAAAAAGTATTTGATGTGCGATTACTGCGAACACATGATATCGTTAGAGGAAGTAACGAATTATGTGAGGATTTATGAATAGTTTGAAAGTGAATCTGGGGAAAATAACTTTATCTACACCTTTTATGAATGCATCTGGAATTTTTTCTTTCCCATCTGTGCTCAAGAGGATAGAGAGTTTTGGGTTCGGTGCTGTTGTAACAAAATCGATAGGGTTTTCACCTAGAAAAGGGTTCGAAGAACCTATAATAGTAGATGTGGGCGATGGGTCGTTCATAAACGCTGTTGGGCTCTCTAACCCGGGGTATGAGGCTATAGTGGAGGAGATAAAGAGCTTATCACCTTTTTTAAACCCTTTGATAGTTTCTGTCTTCGGTAGCTTAGAAGAGTTAGAAGAGATTGTACCAGCCGTCGAAAAAGTTTGCGATGGCATAGAGCTCAACCTTTCTTGCCCAAACTTAATGCCTGGAGAAAAGCATGGTATCGTTATAGGAAAGGATCCAGATTTGGTTTTCAAGTATGTGAGGAAAGTTAGAGATTTAACGAAGAAACATCTTCAAGTGAAATTAACACCGAATGTGGAAGATATAACAAAAATTGGTATGTCGGCTGTGGAAGGTGGAGCAGATGCTATAGTAGCAATCAACACAGTTTTTCCTTCTACGAAACTTGATGATGAAGGAAATTTTATACTTACAAACAAATTCGGTGGTCTTTCTGGTAAAAAAGTAAAACCAATCGGTGTAGCTAAGATTAAGAAACTTTCAGAAATAAGTGAAGTGCCTTTGATAGGCGTTGGAGGGATTTTTTCGTTTGAGGACGTGTTGGAGTACGTTTTGGCCGGTGCAGTAGCTGTGCAACTTGGCTCTGTGTTTGCTTACATGACAACAGAAGACGTTAAAAAATTCATGGAATCTATGGTGGAGAAAGCAAAAAATTTCTTACAAGAAAATGGATACGCGACATGGGAGGAATTTATCGATGAAGTACATCAAAGGTAAGGTTGTAGGAGTTGAAAAGCACGGTAATTTGTTCATTCTTCGTACAGATTTGAACGTTAAAACAGAACCAGGGCAATTTTTCATGATAAGGACAAAAGTTGGAGAAAAACCTTTTTCTCCTTTCAAAGACGAACCGTTAAGTTTTTTGATTAAAGTTGTTGGAAGGTTTACAAAAGAGTTATCGAAGCTGAAGGAAGGAGACGAAATATGGGTTAGAGGTCCTTATGGAAAAGGGACTTTCCCTCGATTAGAAAACGTCTGTTTGATAGGTGGTGGAACAGGAATTGCACCGCTCATGTTGTTTGCTCTTAAGAACGACGGAAAAGCTAAAGGAGTAGCTTATGGATGCAGAACAAAAGATGAATTGATTCTGAAGAATCTGATCGATGAAATGGGTATGGAGGCTGTGTTTTCTACCGACGATGGAAGTTTTGGAGAACAAGGGTTTCTTTCCGAAGTTTTAAGAAAAAAGAAAGAGTGGCTTAAGAAGTTTGACGCGTTTTTCGTTTGTGGGCCTGAGAAGATGATGGTCGAAGTTTGTAAGCTGTTAGAAGAGTTCACTCAGCCAAAAAACGTATACTGTTCGTTGGAAAGGTACGTTAAGTGTGGTATAGGCTTATGTGGCTCATGTGATTTCGGTGGTTATAGAT
>JAGHAA010000066.1 GCA_021161745.1 Candidatus Aenigmatarchaeota archaeon | reverse complement strand
CTCCAATTGAAAATGGATTATGAGCCCACGACCACGGGTCTGATGAATAGTTAATCGGTTGATTTGGTCCAGCTATTGGATCATGGGCATAAATTACCTTCTTCCTAGTATCTATCCCTGTTGCAACACCAGCGTGAGCTTTTTTAACTGGAAAGATTGGAGGTAAACGATACTTACCCAAAGCCTCCCAGAATGCTTCTTCTATATGCTCTGGGGTGTCATGGTAAACTCTTATTGTTCTTATCTTGAACCCCCTCTCTTTAACCAATTCCACTGTCAACGGATCTATAACGTTGCAGGGTAAACTACATACATCCGTCGCTCCAGTCTTCTCTTTTATGTATCTTTCAATCTCCTCCTGTGTTATCTCATTACCGAGATAAGCTGTCGCCATCGAGTAGCTTGCCACCTTACAAAAACACCAGTTAATCTGCTTCCTATACGGAACACTTAACCTAACAGCACCCTTCCTTTCAGTTTGTGTCTCAGTTTTTTCCTCCTCACTCGTCGTAGTCGTCGGCTTCAGCGTAACCTTAAGTAATTTTGAGTTGGAATAAAGACATTTATCACCATCTATCATATCAGACACTAATATGTCTACATCCAAACCTCTTCCAATCCGGGTGTTTGAAAACCTGGCATAGTAATAACCACCTTTATCGTTGTAAAACATCCTGTAAAGCCCTCCGTTCAACGAGTAGTAAGCTATGACTGGAAACGAATGGTCAACATGAACTCTTACTTCGACTCCATTTTCCGTAGAAACCTTTTCAGTGTAAGCACTTACATTCTTTTCCAAAGGATTCTCCCCCATGGCTATTTCCTCTAGATTGGAAGTACCATCACTATTAAAATCTCTACCGTACCTTCCTTTCCCCAGAAGAAAACTCACCCCTCTCTTAGTTAAGTAACGATCACCACCAGCTATGTTGACAATTCTTGTATTACCAACTTCTCCTGTTTTGACAGTCCATTTACCCTGTTTAAGGAGTCTAACCTCATTTTCTGTGTACATCTCTTCGACCAAATTCCTTGGCATGAATTCATCTTCTCTCGCTTCCGGACCACCCAAAACAAGGAGATTAGTCTCGCTACTAGGGTCTGTCACACGTTCAACTGGTATAGGTAAGTTATTCAAAGTTCCTTCATTCAACGCCCAATCTATTTTGTTCGAATAAACTGGGAGTTTATTCTCATAGCTAAAAACATCATCAACTCTTCTTCTGCTAGTCATCGATGATAAAACAGATAAGGGTCTTTGAACAGGTGAAAGAGAAAGAGCCAAACCCAACCCTAAAGCTCCCAAAAGAAATTCTCTCCTGGTTACATGTGTTTCAAGCAAAGAATCTACTTCATCTATTTTCCTTAAACCGTCTATACTCTGCATAATTAGTTTTTATAAACTTTCATATTTAAATTTTGTTATTATGGGTAAGTAGTTATACAATACTTTAGATTATAACTTTTTTCTTCATAAGTATTAACTTTTAACTTCTCTTTCTTTTCTGAAGTTTGGAATGCCCGTTCTCAAGCTTTGTTAAGTAAATTTCCTTAAAAAACTCCTCTTGTTTAGCGTCTATCTTCCGCTGAAAATCAAGATAAACGACCGGTATAAAGCGGTCTATTATATTATCTCTATCCCACCTCTCTACAATCTTCGAAAAAGGTATTGTCTTCGTCTTAAACTTTTTGATAAGCAAGTCTATTTCAGCCAACAGTTTGTTAAGCTTCTCATCTATGCTTTCCTGAGTTATCTCAACTTCTTTTTCCAGTTTTTTCTTTACCCTTATCTTCCTTTCCTTTCTCCTTTCCTCCACGGCTATAGCTTTCTTCAAAGCATCTATCAACTCTTCTAGCGTTACCTTTCTAACAGGTCTTCTTACCACGGGTAGATTGAACTTTTCTATGTACTCCTTCAACGAATCAAAGTCTATTTTACTGAGCTCCTCTTCGTTCAACTCCATCTCCTCCTCTCCCATACCTTCTGTCGGAGTGGAGAAAAGGTAGTCCATCTTCATCTTAAGCAGGATTGCTGCCACTAAAACGACTCTAGCTGGTATTCTGAAGTCAAGCGACTCAACTTTTTTTAAATACTCCATGAAAGATGTCGCAAGCTTTACTAAATCTACGTTCATAGGATCGATGTTCTCCACGGTAACGATGTTATAAATAAGCTGTTCCCAATCTTGTTGTCGTATTATCAAATCTAACAGTTGTTGTTCTTCCATCTACCCAGCCTTTATCTGTGGTAATTCTATTGCGAGTATTTTAGACTCACCATCGACCATAGACACACCATAAACTCTGTCAGCAGCTTTTATAACAGCGTCGTTATGCGTTATCACGATGAATTGAGCTTTTTTGGAAAGTTTTTGTATGAGCTTTGCAACCTTCTCGCTATTAGCCTTATCCAGGGCAGCATCCACTTCATCCAACACGTAGAATGGTGCCGGTCTGTACATCTGGAGTGCGAACAAAAACGCTAACGCAGTCAGAGTTTTTTCACCGCCAGAAAGGGCATCGATGTTTATCATTCTTTTTCCAGCAGGGTTCGCTTTTATTAAAAGGCCAGATTCTAAGTCGTTCGGGTCTTCTAGCTCTAAGGATGCAGAACCACCAGTTAGCTCATGGAATATCTCGTTGAAGTACGAATTGACTTTCTGTAAGCATTCATAAAACACTTCCTTTTTCCTTGCTTCTATCCTTTCGATCATCTCTATTACAGCTCTTTTTTCCTTTACTATCTGGTCGTACTTAGAACGAAGTTCATCAAACTCCTGTTTAAATTTGTCATACTCTTCTATAGCCTTCATGTTGACCAAACCTAAGCCAGAAAGTTTTCTTTTAACGTCCCTTATCATACCTTCTATTACGTGAGGCTCCGCTTCGACCAACTTCTCCTTCGGGAACTTTATTTCCTCTAGTTCAAATTCGTATTTTTCAGTCTCCGCCTCAAGCTTAGCTTTCTCTATCTGTAAAGCGCTTAAGTCAGATTGAAGGTTAACCTTTTCTTCGAACTTCTCCCTCCTTAATTCTTTCAACTTAACTATTTCAGCTTCCAACTGCTCTTTCTTCTCTCGTATTCCCAGAACTTTCTTAGTCTCCTCTTCCTCTATTGACTTAAGCTCTTCTAACTTCTTCGTCAGTTGCTCTATCTCAAGTTCAAAAAAGTTTATCTCCTCTACCAATTCCTCTTTCGCAATTTCATAATCTTTGATCTCTTGCTCTGTCGTGTCGAGGATACCTTGATTCGATTCATAATAACCACCGGTCATCAAACCAGAAGTCTCTACTAAGTCTCCATCCAGCGTGACCATCCTGACTTTTCCTATTCCTATTTCCCTTGCAGTCTGTATGTCTTCCACTATCAGAGTAGAACCGAGAACGAAGCTTACCGCATTACTGAATTTTGGATCATAGTCTATGACTTCAGAAGCTAAGCCGACGACTCCCGGAAAATCTAGCAACCTTCTATCCTTCAAATCCCTTCTCTTTATCTTGTTCAAAGGGATGAAACTAGCCCTTCCGAGTTTATTCTTTCTAAGATACTCTATCAAGTTTGCTGCCAGCCTGTCGTTTTCAACTATTATGTCTTGAGCATGACTTCCTATCGCAACCTCTATAGCCTTCCTGTACTTCGAAGGGACCTTTATGACGTCTGCTACAGTCCCATAAACGCCTGGATTTTTCAGACTTAGGATGGCTTTCACACCCTTATCGTATCCCATCCTATTCTGTTTTATCGCTTTTAATTTCTCAATCATCCTGTCTATTCTTTCTATTTCCCTACGGTTCGACTCTATCCTGTCTTTATTCCTCGCTATTTTGGACTTTATCTCCTCTATCTCTCTCGTAACGTCAGAAACCTTAGCCAATTCCAAGATAGTGTTGTAAAGTTCATCATGTTCCCTCGTCTTCAACTCTATTTCCTTCTCTATTTTTTCGATTTCAGATTGTAGCGATTCTATCCTTTTCTTAACCTCGTCTATTTGCTTTTCAACTTCCTCAAGCTTACTCTTTCCAGTCTTGAGGTATTGCCAAGTCAACGATGCTTCCAAAACTTCTAACTCTTCCTGAAGCTTTTGGTACTGTAAAGCAATTTCTTTTTCCTCTTCCAATTTCCTAAGGACTTCATAACGTTCTGAGAGTATTATCTCCACTTCCTTTAACTTTTTCTCCACTTCTTCCAACTTCTTATTCGCTTGTTCCTTTTTTTCATCGTACTCAGCTATTCCAGATATCTCATCTATAAGACCTCTCCTTTCGACAGGATTCATTTCTAAAACTCTTGTCACATCACCTTGCCTAACGATGTTGTGTCCATCTGGGTATATTCTGGCTTGGGCGAGTATATCAAGGAGTTGTGAGCGTGTAACAGTTCTCCCGTTTATCTTGAAAACGCTAACACCCTTTTTGTTTATCCTCCTTTGGATAACAATCTCATTCTCATCTAGTGGGAAAGCTCTCTTAGTGTTGTCAAACCATATCGAGACCATTGCGTATTCTGCTGGCTTTTTGTTTTTCCCACCGTTGAATATAAGCTCGTTCAACCTTTCCGCTCTCATCGATTTGCCAGAGCTTCTACCCAAGACAAAACTTATCGCATCTAACAAGTTTGTTTTTCCACTTCCATTCGGACCGACTATGACGTTAAATCCCGGCAAAAAAGGTATGGCTATACGTTTGTTAAAAGATTTAAACCCCTGCATCGAAAGTTTTAGTATACGGGTTACCATCGTTTAATAATTTATCAATTAATGTTAAATAATTTTGGTAACTAAAATTGTTAAATCATCGTAAGGTTGTAGAGCAAAATCCAAGTTGTTAACCAAACGAGTATGTAAGTTACCAGAGTGTTTTTCAAAATCCAAACCACTGTTTCTGTTTTCCTCAACCAAAGAAAGAGAGGAAGGACGCTTATGATGTACATACCAAAAACGCTAATTGCTATTTTTATGTACATTTTCCCAAAGTCTAACGATAAAACAGCTGCTACTACTCCAAGGAGAATGTAGAGCAACACTATCTTTGTCTGTTTTTTCACGTCAGATCAAACAATATTTATTCGACTTTCTTTAAAAGCTTTGTTAAAAATGAGACCAAACTTTTTTGTTTATGCTTCTTCAATATCTGTTGTGTTGTATCCCACGTCTTCCTAACGTAAGAAGGAAGTTTATCACCATGTTTCTTGACAAGGCCTTCGATGAATTTGATAGTCAACGGGTCATGACTATAGCCCACTCCGAAATCTACCCCAACTTGTTTTTTAAGCTCTTCTATCTCTTTATCCCTCTCGACTTTTGCTATTATGCTTGCCGCAGAGACTATCGGATAGTTTTTGTCCGCAAAATTTTCGCATACAAGCTTAACTTTCTTGTTTTCCAAAAAGCTCCAAACTTTTTGTTTAAATCTTTCAGTATTGGTTCCTGGAGTATCTATTATCGCGATATCTGGACCAAGTACGTCTATTATCTCCGCCATTTTTTTCGCTTCTAACGTGTTCAGATTAACTCCGTGTGTCCTATTATAGTCAATCTTACATGGAGGGATTTTAAGGACGAATATTTCGCTTGGCAATTTTTCAAGCTTTTTCGCGAGAAAGTTTCTTCTTTTTGGACTGAGTTCTTTTGAATCCTTTACACCAAGCTCTTCGATTTTTTTGAGAGTTTTAGAGTCTGTCATGTAACCACACAATACCATAGGTCCTATTACAGCCCCTCTACCAGCTTCGTCTATTCCCAACACTTTCATAAAGTCACCTTTGTTTAATTATTTTTCTCAGACTCCCAGAAAAATTCGAAGAAAAAAATCTGTACCGTAGATGAGTAAAGCATACTTTATTGCTTTGCCTAAGCTCATCGATATAACAAAATCTTTTATATTCATTTTAAATATACCGACAGCAATCGCTATGACGTCAAACGGAAACCCTGGTATAAAGCTAGTTATAAATACTGAAAGATCTCCCCACTTATCCAACCATTTTTTCGATTTTTTTATTATCTCTTTCTTGTTTTTGATAAACCTAGAGCCTGCTAATCCAAGGCCATAGTTGAATAACGCTCCCAATATGGAACCTACAGAAGTTAACACAAAAACCATGTTCGCATCGAACGTTTTCACGTACACGGGCAACAATAACTCCACGTATCCAGGAAAAAAGATTGTAGATGAAAGAAACGATTGAAGAAAAAGTCCTAAGAGCCCATAATTAATGTAAATTTGGGTAAGATCAATCATTCAAACCAAAAATAAATTCATTTTACCTTTTCAAAAACTTAACTATGAGAATCCTAGTTGAAATACTGGAAAAGTTGAAAAACGGCAAAGTTTTGATAGAAGATGTGCTTCAAATGAAACATTGGAAAACTTTCGAGGAGATCGTAGCTGAGGTATTCCAACTCCACGGCTATGAGACGGACCTAAACTTCAGGTTTAAGACCAGTAGAAGGTATGAGATAGACGTATTAGCAGTTTGCAAGGACAAAGCGATAGCTGTCGATTGTAAAAGATGGTTGGGAGGAAGGTATAAACTATCCCAGTTGAAAAAGGAAGCGGAGAAGCATGCTGAAAGGTCTAAAGAATTGGCTAACGTATGGAAAGATGAAGTAAAAGAGGTAATCCCGATTATCGTGACTTTGAAAGAGGAAGGGATAAAAGAATGGAATGGAGTAATAATCCTTCCAATATGGAAGCTTAACACGTTTTTGTTGGAAGAGCTTCTATGATTCTCCGACTACCGTTACGATAATCTCTCTTTCTCTGGGTCTCGTATCTAATTCCAAAACCATTACTTGTTGCCAAGTTCCGATTTCTAGTCTACCGTTTTTAACGGGCAAAGAAACTTGATTTCTGAGAAGGATAGACCTTAGATGACTTCTCGCATTTACTGGATGATTGTATTCCTTATGCGGTACCAATTCTTTTATCAACTCTTTCAAATCGTCTAAGAGCATGGTATCGTTTTCATTGAGTATTATTCCTAGAGTAGACCCTTTACCGAAAACCAAACAAATTCCTCTTTTTATTCCACTTTCTTCCACCACACGTTTAACATCTTCTGTGATGTCTATAACATCGAGTTCACCTTTTGTTTTCATCCTTATAACTTCTTCATGTATCATATTAATCACTTTTTGGTAACAATATTTTTAAACTCTACTATTTAAATATAATCTGCTTATATTTTATATAGTTCACTCTAGGGGGGTGCTATGATG
>JAGHAA010000049.1 GCA_021161745.1 Candidatus Aenigmatarchaeota archaeon | reverse complement strand
TTCATACTAGATGCCCATGGAGTAAAGATGAGTAAAAGCCTTGGCAACATAGTTACACCGGAGGAGGTCATAGAGAAATTCGGAAGGGATGTGCTAAGGCTTTACTTCTTGTCCAGTGCTCCTTGGGACGATTACTACTTCAACATGGACGAAGTTAAGGAGCTTGCAAGGAAGTTCAACGTAATACGAAACGTCTTCATGTTCGTGGACAGTTACGTGGACGAGGTAGTAGAAAGCATAGCTAAGGACGAACTCCTTCCGGAGGACAGGTGGCTTATCTCAAAGCTTAACAGTTTGGTAAAAGAATACGTCCAATCGTTTGAGAAGTTCCACGGTCATAAAGGTGTTCAAGCTCTGATAAACTTCCTTCTAGAGGATTTCTCCAGATGGTACGTAAAGCTTGTAAGAGATAGAGTATGGCCTTTGTACGAAGGTAAGGATAAGAAGTCAGCGTTCTACACGCTTTTCAGAGTGACTAGAGATGTGTTGAAACTGCTTTCCCCTGTTTGTCCTTTCGTCGCAGAAGATTTTTATCAGAGAATAGTCAGGAAAAGGTTACCAAGCTCTTTGGAGTCCGTACACATGCACACACTTCCAGAGTGGAACGATGAAGAAATAGATGAAAAGCTTGAATCGATGATGGAGATAGCAAGGGAAATAACTGAAGCGTGCTTGGCGGCAAGACAAAAAGCGAAGGTAAAGCTAAGATGGCCCGTCAAGAGGATAATCATAGAGAGCGATGATAAAGACGTTGTCGGAGCGGTCAAAGAGTTGGAAGATGTGATTAAAAGAGCGACGAACGCTTTTGAAGTAATAGTAGGCAAGGGAGAGGAGACTTACCAATCGGAGGAGTTCTCTCGAGGAAGATTATACGTTAGCCTAGAAGAGGATGAACAACTTTATGCTGAAAGGCTTTTCAGAGAGATTACGAGGTACATTCAAGAGCTCAGGAAAAAGAACGGGTTCAACGTAAGGGAGGAGATAAACCTTACGATAAGCTCGGATGAGAAAACCAACGCTATACTCAGGAATCTTTCTGAGAGGATAAAGAAAAGCGTCAACGCGAGCAAAGTTGTTGTAGGTAAACTAGAGGGCGAGTTTAGGGGAAAGTTAAAGTTTAAAGAAAAGATAATCGAGATAGCTTTCTCCAAATGATTTTTATTTCTTTTTCGGCTTGACGACGACCCTGTAGTACTTGTACTCCCCTATCTCTGGGTTACTCCTCGTTATTTCTATTACATCTCCAACCTTTGCTCCCAAAGCCTTTACGACAGGGTCTGTAGTCAATATCCTTGGAAGTTGGGAGAGCTTTGCGTTGTACTTAGCCAGTAAAGCTTTCTTCTCTTTCTCACTCAGAATCCTGTGTGGTGGAACGAGCTCTGATTCGAAAATGTTTATCTCAACTTCCTTTTTGCCAGACATACATCTATATTTGTAGACAAAAAACCTAATAAAGTTAAGTTTTTATTTTTATTATCTAATGCACCTTCATGAAGAAGACCCTTACAGTTGGCTCGAAGATTTGGATAATCCTGATACAAAGGAATTTATAAAAAGAGAGAACAAACGAACTAGAGATTTCTTAAGAGACCTATCATCAAAGTTTAGGGGAAGACTTGAAGAGCTTTACTCTGCTAGAAGGATAGACAACGTTGCACAAACATCTTCTGGCCTTTTCATGTTCGTCAGAGAAGGTCCAGAAAGGAGTATCGTTAGAAGGTTTGATGACGGTGAAGAAGAGGTATTAATCAGCTCTAGAGACTTACCGAGAGATTCTGTTTTAACCTCAGAATTTTGGGTATCTTCAAACGGAAATAAGCTTGCGTACAAACTCTCTCTCGGTGGTTCTGACGAAGGTGAAGTTAGGATTGTTGATCTGGATGAGAATAAGATTGTGGAAAAAATAAATGGTTGGCTAACTCGCGTGATTTTTCTTCCAGATAGGTGTTTTTACGAGAGGGTTTACGTTAAAGAAAAAACGCCTGATGGAATAAAACCACCGACGAGTAGAGTCGTGGAAAGAGTTGATGGGAAGGAAGTGGTAGTTTTTGGTGAAGGTGTAGAAACTTCTAGGTTTGCCACGATTGTTCCTTCTACAGATGGGAAATATGCCATGGGATGGATAGGAGATTGGGGATCGAGTGAAGTTCATGTAGGAGAATTGAAAACTCCACTAGAATCAAAAAAAATATACGACGGAAAGGGTTCTCAAACATCACCGATAGACGTTGTAGATGAAGAGATGTACATACTTTCTTATGAAGAAGGAGGTTTTGGTAAGTTAGTTAAAGTAAACCTCTCTACTGGCAAGACTGAAAACGTTCTAGAAGAAAATCCGAAAGAGCTGGGTATTTTAAAGGATGTCATCATAGTAGATGGTACGATCTTTGCTCATTATGAAAAAGATGCTTCCTCTCGATTGAGAAAATTCAAACTCGACGGAAGCATGGTCGGGGAAGAGCGTTTTGAAGGAGTCGGCACTATAACCTCTATGTCTACTGACGGGAAAACTGGTGTCGTGGTTAGAGAAACATTTAGCAAACCTTTCGAACTCTACAACCTAAATTCTTACAACAAGAGATTGCTAATGGAAGAAACTGTTGGAGAAGATGGAGACATAGAAGTGTTAGAAGAGTTTATACCATCTAAAGATGGTACACCTGTTCATATTTTCTACGTAAAGAAGAAAGGTCAAAATCCTGAAAATGTCGTAGCTTATGTTTATGGAGGGTTTTCTTACTCTATAACTCCACGTTTCAATCCTTTCGTGATTTCATTGCTAGAGGAAGGGCATGGATACGTGGTGGCAAACGTAAGGGGTGGGAATGAATATGGAGAAAGTTGGCATAGGGATGGGATGAAGGAGAATAAGCAGAATGTATTCAACGATTACCTAGCCGTTGTTGAAGAGTTCAAAAGAAGGGGTTACAGAGTAATCGGGAAGGGAGAGAGTAATGGTGGATTAGTTGTAGCAGCATCTGTTGTACAGAACCCTAGAGCTTTTGACGGAGCACTCATAGGTTATCCGTTGTTAGATTTGTTAAAGTTTTATAAATTTCCTGTCGGAGAGAGTTGGATAAGCGAACTTGGTGATCCTAGAAACACGGAGGAAAAAAGGTTCTTAGAAAAATATTCACCATACCACAACATACACCCGACAGAGAAATATCCACCCACCCTTGTTTATACAGGAATAAACGATGACCGTGTCCATCCTTCTCATGCTTTAAAGTTCACAGCAAAGCTAGAAAATTATGGAAATCCTGTTTATTTGAGAGTATGTATGGGCAGTGGTCATAGAGATGCAACGTACGAAGCTAGGATAGATGAAACTTCTGATTTACTTGCGTTTATAGAAAAAGTGTTCGAAAGGAGATAAGTGTTATACGTATAACACAGGTTGAATTTTTATGATTCAACGCACATTATTTTATTTTGAAATGATTGTAGGTGGTCTTTATTCCAGAGTGCGAGATATGTGGAAGGGAAGTAGAGAGGTTAACAAAGATAGAGATAGAAGGGAGTATAGTAGAAGTCTGTGATCGTTGCGTAAGTTATGGCAAAATAGTAGAGGAGCCTGTTCCTCGGCAGCAACCTAGTAGAAGCCTCCCAAAGCCTTCTGACGTTGAAACAGAGCTAGTTCTTGTAGAAGGTTATGGAAAAAAGATAAAGGAGGCCAGGGAGAAGCTCGGGCTTAGCAGGAAAGAATTTGCTAGTAAGATAGGTGAGAAGGAAGGTGTGGTCAAGAAGGTGGAGGAAGAAAAGATGGAGCCCGATGAAAAGCTTGCAAGGAAGATAGAGAAGTTTCTCAAGATAAAGCTTTACGAGAAGGTTCCTATTGTTTCTGGGAAAAAGAGGGAAGAGAAGAAGCATGAGCTTACGATAGGAGACGTAGTAGTAGTAAGGACGAAGTAATGATGTTGACTCAGATTAACCTTAACTCTGGAATGAACTGAATTTGTTAGTTGATTTCTATTGTTATACGTATAACGATTAAAGTTTTAACATATTAAGTTTTTAACCTAATTCGCTCTACCCACTACTTTACAAAAACTACAAACTTCACTGCTACTAGGTTCTCCACATATCTTACATTCTCTCAAAACAGATTCATACTCTATCTCTGGAAACCTTTCCAAAGACTTCACAAAATTGAGCTTGAAATTAGGAACCTTCCTTTCTATCTCGTTTACAATCTTCTTCCACTTATGGCTCGGCTTGAAAGGACATTTTGCTTGCACAATGGGCAACTCATTCAGCTTAGCATAAGCCCTATTCTCCTCTTCTGTGCACTCGAACAACGGTCTTACCTTTGCTAAAAGCTTTGGATGTGTAGAGGGTATGATAGGCTTAAGCTTGGATATCCATTCAAAGTTTCCAGACAACCAGTTTGTAAAGAAGAATTCTACCATGTCATCAGCGTTATGGCCTGTAGCAACCTTGTTAAAACCATGCTCCTTTGGATATTTGTTCATTATATAACGCTTTACTATTCCACAGACTGCACACATTGGCCTAGAACCACGTTTGAGCTCGACCAAACTTTTACCAACATAATCTTTCAGAATGATTGTGTGTAGCTCTAATCCAGCCATCTTTGCAAACTTTTCCACAGACTTTTTAGAAACGTTAGAAAACGTAGGTATGCCTAGATCTATGAAAAGCAACTCCACTTCAAACCCTATTTTATCTTTCAGTTTGTTAAGGATGAGCGCAGCAGAAAGACTGTCTTTACCACCAGAGACTGCAACCATAACTCTGTCTCCTTTTTCAACGAGCTTAAACCTCTTTACAAGTCTTTCGACTCTCCTCTCGTAGATTCTGATGAAGCATTCTTTGCAGTAACCTTTCCTCCTGATAAAAATCACAGCGTCGTTTTTCTTACAAATACTACACCTCATAACCTTCAATTAGGAACGAAAGGGTTAAAGTTTAATCCGTGTTATACGTATAACACTCTTCCCACCTTCATCTATTTATACTTTCTAGCAAAATAATTACTACAAGGTGAAAAAGATGAGAGGGGGTGTAGTTCACTAAAAAAGGTGGGTTAGTTCACTCCTATTCTTAACTCTACTTCTCTTGAGTTCATCGTCAAGGTCGATTCTAAAGGAAGAATCTCTATTCCAATCAGAATAAGAGTGAAGTTAAAGATGCTAGAGGGTTCTCTCGTGAAAATCGTAGAGAAGGAAGGTTATCTACTACTCTTTCCTCTTAAAAAAGAAGCCGAGCAAGGTGATTACGGTGAAGGCTAGGATAATCGAGGGAAAGGTACCTCTGATTAGAACACTTCCTTACAGTAACTCTTCTAGGTTATCTTCTTCAGAGCTCTACCGAAAATTAGAAGGCATACTGTTCGAAGATAAAGACGAGATAGAAAAACTTCGAGATTATGCATCGTTGCTCGATGCATACAAAAATTATCTGATAGAATCTTATCCGCATTCACCAAGACGAACTATTCTCGGATTAACAGAAATACCAAAAGAGTTTAGAGTTCCTTGCACTGAAAAACTTTTGTTATTACAAGCCGTAGGAGCAGTAAGGTACGATGTAGAAGCATATTATGAAGGTTATAAAGGAAACTTCACTCTGCCTAATACTGTACTCTCTTTTCTCAGGCAGACGCTAGGAAGAAGCAGAGTAATTTTCGAAGGTGCTTGTGGGACAGGAGAGAATTTGAAAAAACTATCTGAATACGTTGATGGTTACTTCATAGGCTTAGAACTATCCGAAAAGATGGCAGAAAACGCTGGAAGTATGCTTTCTACAGCAAATGCCAACGGTATGATAATACAAGGATCCTTAACTTCCATTCCCTTAGAAGATGACTCTGTCGATGTTTCGATAGTTTTGAACGCTTGGGACAGAGTGTACAATCCAAGAAAGGCTGCTGAAGAGCTCTACAGGATTACTAGGTCAGATGGTATAGTCGTAATCGGAAACTGTCAGCCACTTCAGTTCGAAAGTCCTGGAGCTGAGTTTACCTACGTCCTTCCCGAGAACAGGTTGGAGTTGGAAGAAATTCTTTCCGACAAAACTGAAAAGTTGATAGAATGGGAAGGTAAATGGGGGATCGAAACTATTCTAGATGGCTACGAGGTTTTGGATGAAAAAGTCATAGTCAAGAGAGTTTTAAAAGGAGGTGAAACGTATGAAACCACCTGGAATAAAAGGTTGGAATTTTAGCCAAGAGGCAATCAGGAAAGCTGTCGAGAGCGATAAGATGTTGTTGATAGATGTCGAAACCTCCAACGTTTGCAACATGAGGTGTCCATACTGTTACAGGGACGTTTATGGCGAAAAATATCCGCTAAAAAACGAGTTATCTCTGGAAGAAAGGTTTAGCATCATAGACCAAGCTTTCGACGTTGGTTGCAAGAGTATAAAAATACCAGGAGCGGGGGAACCTTTGCTAGACCCTTTGGTCTGGAATCAGATAGAATACGCCAGAAGAAAAGATATGGATGTCATACTGTTTACCAACGGTCTACTTCTGACAGAGAGCGTAGTAAGAAGGTTGAAGAAGCTTAGCGTTTCAGTCATAATAAAATTCAACAGTTTTAGGAGAGAAGTTGAAGACAGAATCGTAGGGATGCCAGGCTACTTCGATAGAAGGAATGAAAAGTTAGAGATGCTTATCGAAGAAGGATTCAACAGAAAAACTCCTACGATGCTCGGAATAGATACGGTAATCACCAGGTTCAACAAGGAGGAGATAATCAGAATCTTCAGGTTCTGTAGGGATAATAACATCTTTCCTATAATCAAACCTTTCATGCCTGTCGGAGGGGCTTTAAGAGTTTTAGATTGGCAAATACCTTTTAAAGAAGTTTTGAAACTCTACAAACAGGCTTGGGAAATCGACAGGAAAGAATATGGGTTTGACTATCCTTTTAGCCTGACCTACATAGGGGCTCCATGCGATCAAAGAAAGTACGCTTTGTTCGTTGACATCCTTGGCAATGTCTACTTCTGCACGGGAAACAACCAAAAACTTGGAAACGTAAGAGAAACTAGCTTGAAGGAGATTTGGTTTAGGGAAGACGTCAAAAGAGTTAGGAGAATGGACTATAGCGTCTGTCCTCCAAGAAAAGCTTTTTGGTTGAAGAGTGGTTATATGCCAAAAAGCATGGAGGAGATGTTTTTAAAGGTGTAAAAACAAAAGAAGGAATGATAACATGTCTGACATTTCAACAAATCCACCAATAGGCATGAGGGATTTCTTAGCTAAGGATATGATAAAGCGTGAGTATGTGGTCAACAAGATAAAAGAAGTGTTTGAACGCTTTGGATTTGACCCATGGGAAACGCCTGCTGTCGAGCGCTTAGAAGTTCTGCAAGGCAAGTATGGGGAGGAGGAAAAGCTCATCTACAAGTTCCAAGATCTAGGTGGTAGATGGCTTGCTTTGCGTTACGATTTAACCGTGCCTTTAGCCAGAGTTGTTGCAAGGTTTCCACAATTACCAAAGCCCATAAAACGCTACCAAATCTCCCGCGTCTGGCGTTATGAACGCAAGCAAAAAGGACGTTACAAGGAATTCTGGCAGTGTGACGTAGACATAGTCGGAAGTAGCAGGATGATCGCGGATGCAGAAATCGTTAGCATAGTCTACAAAGTCCTCAAGAAACTTGGGTTTGAGGAATTCAACATAAGGATAAATAATAGAAAGATTTTGAGCGCCATAGTCAGGATTTCTGGAGTCGACAAGAGTAAAGTTTTGGATGCATTCCGTAGCATAGACAAGCTGGATAAAGTTGGGATAGAAGGTGTGAGGAAAGAGTTAAAAGCTAGAGGTATAAAAGATGACTCTGTCGAAAAGCTTGTCGAATTCATATCGATAAAAGGTAACGCTGAAAGAGTTCTTTCAGAAGTAGAAAGCCTTGTTAAAAAGGATGAAGAAGGGCTTAAAGGTGTGGAAGAACTTAAAGAACTCCTCTCCTACCTACCAGACTTCAGAGTCAAAAAAGGGTTTTACTCTGTAGACTTGAGCTTGGTTAGAGGTTTGGATTACTACACTGGCCCGATCTTTGAAACGGTTGTAACAAAGCCAAAGATAGGGAGTATAAGCGGTGGTGGAAGGTATGACAACCTGATAAGCCTGTTTGCTGGTACACGAATCCCTGCTGTAGGTGTGAGCTTCGGATTAGAAAGGATAATAGACGTGATGGAAGAGTTAAACATGATCAAAACACCACAAACCAAAACAGATGTCTTTGTCGCATGTGTTGAGGAGAGTTTGATAAAGAACGCTATAAAAATCTGCGATTTCTTACGGGAGAATGGGGTAAACTGTCAAATGGACCTTATGGGAAGGAAGCTTAGCAAACAGTTGGAGTATGTAGACTCTAAAGGCATTCCTTATGCGGTTATAATCGGAAAAGCTGAAGTCGAAAAAGGACTAGTGAAGCTGAAGGATATGAAAACTAGGAGCGAAGAACTTCTGAAACTAGAAGATGTCCCGAAAAAGATTAAAGTTTAAATAGAAGAAAAACAATCGTGGTCGTAAGGTTCCTTTACTTGGATAAGGTTGAAAGTACACTCGTTAAGAAAGTCTTCGATTGGGGAAAGAAGAAAGGATATGTTCCTATTTCTTCCATTTCTTTTTCATCCATACCAAGAGATGAATACATCTACGTTAACGATTTTAGACTAGATGAGCTAGGAGACTTGACGGTGAATGGAACAAGGATATACCAAGCCGGAATAGTTCCTCCTTATGATGAAGGTTTCTACGATTTCCCACCTTTGAAGAAAAGCGGGAGAGAAGTGATGGAAGGTTCTCCTTACACACGAGTAGAAGAAACTTCTACCCAACCAAGACGTTTAGATAAACCTTTTAGGGAAATAACAGCACGGTTAGAACCATCTAACGGCTACGACATCCCTCCATGCTATAGCTCAGAGCATGCCATCAAAGTCTTGTTACTCATGCTAGACTATGAAAGAGTGGTTTACGTTCCTTACAGTCCTTTATGCCATATAGTGACGGACGGTGTGGCGAGTGTTATCAAAAGAAATGATGTAGACGCTATAGTTGTAGTAGACAGGAAGATCGTTAGAGTAGACTATGAAAGTATGATGCTAGAAGACGTTTTAACTGAAAAGCCCATCGAACAACTTTCATGATAAGCGTGTTTACAAAGCTCGTAGAAACTTTTTTTATTCTAAAAGTCCTCTGGAAGTAAAACTTGCCACCGTATCCATCTACAGCCATTATTTCAACTCTTAAGGTATTGCTTCCAGTTCTTAACGCATACCATGGTAATTCAACGATTACTTTGCCCACAGAAACGTTGAATGTCTTCCTGAGAGTAAAGTCGTTAACTTTAATAGCCACATCCATCGAACTCACACTTTCCGTGTTAAAGGTTATGTTAAAGTTCACCTTCTCAAAGTCTCTGAAGACTTTTTTACCTTCATAGTTTATGTTCACCTCTGGCTTCCTTGCCCTTATGAAGTAGCTTTCTATCTCCTTTCTAAACGTTTTGGAAGATAAGAAAACAGAGACGTTTATCCTTCCATACCTTTGGGGCAAAAAAAGGTTTAGGTTTAATTCCTTTTCCTCTCCGATCATGATGTCTCCGACTTTTTTGAACAGTTTTTTCCCATCATACTCCACGCTTAACGAAAAATCTTCTAGAGGAGCATTACCTTCGTTCTTTATTCTCATCCGAAGGGTTGGCGAAGAGTCATAGGCTATCTTCGGGGTTATAGAAAACTCTTCTAAGCTTAAATTGTACTCTAGCCTAAGCTCTTCTTTTATAACTCTTTTGAGCAACTCGTCCAACCTGAGAGTTTCAACTCCTTCTTTTCCAACCAGAGTTATTTCCCTTTTTTCTCCAGGAACGGATTTTAAGGTTATCGGAAACTCGTACTCATAACCTTTTTTCATCTTTATAGAGGGACAGAAAACGTAACTGATTTCTTCTTTGGATGAAGGATCGATTACGCCTAGAGAAACGTTCTTGCCGTAAGCCATCATGATTTCTTTGGGATAGGAGATGAAAAGCGAATAAGGTAGGTACGAAGGGTAATCGTTAAGAAGCGTTACGGTTAGCATATCACAGCCTTCAGTCGAGACTCTTCCTTGGAGAAAGTTCGCATCCAACCTTATGCCCCTAGAGGCTTTGGTCTGATGGATTTGTATGCTTACGTTCTGCCAGAGTATGCTAACGCTGGGCATCTTTCCTCTGTAGACGGTTTTTATCATCGATTGTGCTCCATCTTTCGAATGGAATAGCTTTATGTGCAGAGCATCTATGCTCATCTCCCCAAAAGTCGGGTCAACGCCAAGCCATTCATCACCCACTCTTACCTCGACCCATGCATGAGGTTGGAAGGAGTTGGAGGAATAAGCATAACCTGCAACGTACCTCGCAGGTATACCTAGAGACCTTAGCATCGAGAGTAAGAGGTGTGCGTACTCATCGCAAGTCCCCATCCTTCTTTGAAAGACCCACGAAGAAGGTTTTATCTTATCCCCCAGAGTTATGTTATACTTAACATAATGATGTACAAACTCCGTAAGCTTAGCGAGTGTTGAGAGTAGATCTGTCCTTCCCATAGCCAACTGATTAGCCTTTTTTACAATAAGTTGGGTAGCGTTAGTTAAGTTTGTTTGAGAGACGTAGATCTGCTCTTCCTTACCATAAGTTAACGGAAAGGCGGGGTTGAAATAAAGAAACTTCTTCCTTTTTACTACAACTTTACAGCTGATGTTCCATACGTAAACATCTCTTGGACTGTTTACTTCTGTCTGGACATACTTATTTCCAAGTTCGTCCTCTAAAATCTGGCCGTCAAAATCACAATCAACGTAGTCTTGAGGTAGGAAGTATGAGTTTATAACTAAATGGTCTACTCCAGATAGTTGGAAAGCTACAGAAGCTTTAAAAGTAAGGCTTGCATAATCGACGTTTTTCGGATCATCTACATCAGCTGACGAAACAAGAGGGATTAGCAAAAGTAAAAAGATTAAAACGTTTAGCCTCATGGTTTACCTTTCGAAAAGGTATTTTAGCTCTCTATTCCCGACTTTCACCACGACCTCAACGTATTTATCAAACCCTGTCGCTTTAACCTTCTTGAGTAGTATTTCCTCCACTTGGAACACGCCTGCAGCGTTCTTCATCTTCACCTCTATCCTTACGGGCTTTTTCACACCTTCTTTTATCTCCACTCTGTCTATCGACAGTGCTGACAGCGTGTGTATGTCAGGCTTTCCTAGCTTGAAAGGTATCCTAGTCCTTCCCTTCTCCATGTCACAACCATCTGCAGTCGCAACAATACCGGCTTCTAAAGACTCAGCCTTATGCCTTCCCATGTGAGACATTATCGCGTCATAAACCGTTGCCGCAATCTTTTGTTTCTTATCTTCATCGTTCAAGTATATTTCATCTAGAATTTCCTCAATGAAAGGTTTTGCGAGTATTACGCTTAAAAGCTCGTGCTCATCCCTTCCTACAGCATTTCCCAGATCATGGAGGTAGGACGCAAGCATAACAGCTACTCTAACATCCTCCAGCGTTCCGATTTTGTCCTCAGAAATCGAACCTTTTTTGAGTATGTCGAGTATCTTGAGAGAGTTGAGAGTGGTTATCTTCGCGTGAACTTTTCCATGGTCGTTGTAGTCATTCCTTAGCACGAGAACTATGTTAGACATCTCGAGCAAAGAATTTATCTTCGGATTTGCGTCCAAGTATTCGTAAACCCTTTTTAGCTTCTTCGAGTTTTTTATCCTAGCAAGTATCTCCTCGTCAAGTTTTTTCTCTATCAGTTTTTTTGGCATCAAATAAAAGAATGAAAGTCTTGGGAGATAAGCGTTGTGTTATACGTATAACATCCCAAAGCTTATATATCATTCCTCTAATTGTTTAAAATGAGTTGATCGCTATGACAAAGATAGTAGTAGACACTAGCATAATAATCGACGGTAAAGTGCCAAAAGTCATAGAAGAGCTTGGTGTAAAGGAAGTCATAGTTCCTTACGTAGTGCTAGATGAGTTGCAAGCCCAGGCCTCGAAAGGAAGGGAAGAAGGGTTCATAGGACTGGAAAATCTGAAGGAGATAAGACGTGTTTGTGAAGAGAAAGGTATAAAGCTAAGGTTTACCGGCGAAAGGCCTAGCTTGGAAGACATAAAGCTTGCGAAAAGTGGTAGGCTTGATGCGATCATAAGGGATATCGCGAAGGATGAGGATGCCATACTAGTCACTGCCGACTACGTCCAAGCTTTAGTTGGCGAAGCTGAAGGTGTAAAAACTCATTACGTCCCTGGAGAAGTAAAACAAAAAGGTTTAAAGTTTGAGCAATTCTTCACTCCTGACACGATGTCTGTTCATCTTAAAGAAGGTGTCCCGCCTCTTGCGAAAAGAGGGAAGCCTGGAAAGTTGCAACTGGTCAGGATAAGGGATGAACCATGCACGGAAGAGGAACTTAATGAGATAATAAGGGAGATATTCGACCTAGCAAGGGTCTCAAAGGACGCTTTCATAGAGATAAACAAATCTCATGCGACAGTCATACAGCTTGGTGAGTACAGGATAGCGATAGCCAGACCTCCTTTCAGCGATGGGCTAGAAGTAACTATAGTAAGACCTTTAGTCAAGCTAAAGTTGGAAGATTATAACCTTTCAGAAAAGTTGATCAAAAGGCTTAAGGAAAAGGCAGAAGGGGTGTTGGTTTGTGGGCCGCCAGGTAGCGGTAAATGTGTTGATATGAGTTTACCGATAATCTTAGAAAACGGAACTGGAATAGACATAAATAAACTCACGCTACGTGCTAACGTTCTATCCCTCACACCTTACGGAATTCTACAAACTCCTGTAAAACGTAAATGGATTAGAAAAGAAAAAACTCTTGTAGAGTTGGTAACTTCTACAGGAAGAGTTTTAAGAGTCAGTAAAGACCATCCCATCCTAACCGTTAAGGACGGTAGAGTTGAGTGGAAAAGAGCGGAAAACGTTGGTATAGACGATAGGATAGCGGTCGTCAGGAAGATAAAGATTTCTTCCGACGACGAATACGTAAGGTTGCCCGTAGAAAATCTAAAGTGTAACCAGGTCTACGTCAAGGTCGATGACGAATTTTTACCTCTATCAGAAGTTTTCGATAGGATAAAAGACGTGGAATGTGTAGAAGCTTTCTACTTCGGAAAGAATCGTAGAAAGAGCAGAACTATAACCATTCCACTCTTCCTGTCTGAAGATTTGGCAGAGCTCATGGGCTTTGTATGGTCAGAAGGTAGTGGTTCTAAGTTCGAGTTTACGAACAAGAATCCTGTTCTCGTCAAGAGGTTTAAGGAACTCCTCAGGACAGTTTTTGGGATAGATGAAAAGGACGTGATAGAAATAGAACCACATCGGTACTACGTCAGAAGGTCTAAGATCCTTCATCAGTTTTTTGTTAAAGTTCTTGGAATGCCGACTAGGAAAAAATCTAAGAGTCTAAAAGTACCAGACTTCCTGATGAAAAGCAACGACAGAGTTGTGGCAAGGTTCATAAGGAGTTTCTTCGATGGAGACGGATGCATAACGAAAAGAGGTATAGAGATTTCCACTGCCAGCAAAACTTTGGCAGAGCAGTTGAGCTTCTTGTTGTTAAGGTTCGGAATAATCTCTATCCTTAAAAAGAGGAAAGATTCAGAGAACTACAGGATACTGATCAGCGGAAAAGAAAACGTCAGAAAGTTCTACGAAAGGATAGGGACGCTAATCCACGACGACAAATTCAAAGAGTATTTAAAGGGAGGTTCGCACACGAACGTAGATTTGATTCCAGCATCCTCTTTAGTCGTGCGACTCCATAAACTCCTAAACCTTCCTTACGATTCCTACCACTTCAGCAAAAATCTTTTCTCTAGAAAAAGGTTGGAAAAGGTGTTCGATAGACTGCTAAAGAGATACGCGGAGTTCTATGCTCTTACCAAAGATGTTGAGAGACTAGAGATGATGTGGAAAACTTTGGAAAAATGGGAGGAAATAGTCAAAGACATAAGGAAAGAATTAGGTAAGAATGAAAGGAATTTCTTGATCTCCAACAGGCTAGATCATCAATCTCTAAAACTGTGGACTGAAAAGAAAAGAGAACCAACGTTACAAACCTTTGTCAAACTGTTTACTGCTTTCTCCAAGTACAACCAGAAGATGGAGGTAGAGGCTATCAGGTTTCAGTTCGTCGAAAAGTATTGGAAGGTTGTCTATTCTAGAGTTTTAGAAAGATGCTTCAGGAACGTCAAAGAAGTCGTTGAGCAAAAAAGAGATAGGGAAGTGTTGAGAGCTCTGCTTAATAGTAGTATAAAAACTACAAAGATTGACAGACTAAAGTTTTTCATCCAATCTCTCGTGGAGAAGTTTAGAGATAAGAGCGACGAGATAGAGTTTCTTCTCACGCAGTTAATAATCCTTTTAAACGACTTTGTGCTTTGGGACAGAGTAAAGGAAAAACGTATTCTAAAAGGTGATTTCAAAGTCTTCGACATCGAAGTGGCAAAATCGCATAATTTCTTGGTAGGTTATCCGCCTGTCATAGTCCACAACTCAACTTTCGTTAGCAGTTTAGCAGACTTTTACAGTTCTTTAGGTAAAGTCGTTAAAACTCTTGAAAGCCCACGTGATCTGCAAGTAGGACCAGAGATAACTCAGTATGCTCCTTTGGAAGGAGACTATGCAAAGACGGCAGACATACTCCTACTGGTAAGACCAGATTACACAGTTTTTGATGAAGTAAGGAAGACTAAGGAGTTCGAGGTCTTTACAGACTTACGACTTGCTGGAGTAGGCATGGTAGGAGTCGTGCACGCAAGCGATGCAATAGATGCTATACAACGTTTCATAGGAAGGATAGAGTTAGGCTGATACCGAGCGTTGTGGACACGATAATCTTCATAAAAGATGGTGAGATCAAAAAAGTCTACGAGCTAAAACTTACAGTAAAGGTTCCTACTGGCATGACAGAAGCAGATTTAGCTAGACCTGTCGTGGAGGTAAGGGATTTCGAGACAGGAGAGTTGGAGTATGAAATCTACACGTTTGGAGAGGAAAACGTAGTAGTGCCTGTGAAAGAAGTCGAAAAAGGCCTGTCTCCAGTAAAAAGGTTAGCAGCTGAAAAGATAAGACAGTTCTTCCAGAAGTTCGACAGGAATGTGGAGGTTGAGATAGTCAGTGACGATAGAGCTATGGTAAAAGTTGACAATAAAGTCATACCTAAAATAATAGGAAAGGAAGGAAAGAACATATCTCAAATAGAGGAAAAGCTGGGCATACATATAGATGTTGTGCCGAAGGTTCCTACGCTAGGGAAAGAAGTAGAATTCGAGGTAAGGGAAAGTGGAAACTACATCTCTTTAGTCTTCGATAAAAAAATGGTCAGTAGGAATGTAAGCGTTTACATCGATGGCAAATTCCTTTTCTCAGCGACTGTCAGCAAAAAAGGAGACATAAAAGTCAACAAATCGTCAGACGTTGGAAAGGAACTGGTAAAGGCATTAGTCAACAGAAAAAAGCTTACTGTAACAGTCGGCAAGTGATTAAACTGTTATAGGAGTCTCGTACTTTCTTCCACACTTTAGGCATTTCTTATTTACAACTCTATAATAAAACGGACTATAAAACGGACTCCATGGTAAAGAAGAAGGGGCAGGATAGATTTCAATACTTTCCATGACCAATTCACTTCCGCAATAAGGGCATCTGTTAGAAATCCCTAACTGGACTGAAAGCGTTCTTAAAAGTACCCTAAAACCCTTCACAGATTTTTCCAACTTATTTAGACCATCATTCAAAACGTACATGTTCTCGAATGAATATTTCTCTTTTAAAACTCTTAAATCCTCTTTACTTTACCATTCAAAAGTAAGAAATCGTCTTCAATCCTTATTCCAAATTCCCCTGGCAAGTATATTCCAGGCTCTAGAGTAAACACCATACCGTTTTTAACGACTTCCCCTTTATTATCAACTTTAAACGAAGGCGATTCATGGATTTCCAAACCTATACCATGACCTGCTGAGTGGAAAGGTTCATAACCGTATTCCATTATGAGACCCCTTACCAGTTCATCTACCTCGCAACTTTTCACTCCAGGCTTTATAAACTTCTGAGCCTCTTTCTGTATGGTTTTTACTATTTCCATCACTTCTTCTTGCTCTTTCGTAAAGCATCCTTCCACGACATCGACTCTCGTTATGTCTGCAGAATAGCCTTTGTACTTCGCACCACAGTCTATCAGGAGTAGATCACCTTTTTTGACTTTTTTGTTCGGAGAAGGTATAGAATGGGGCTGCGATGTCTTTTTTCCACTCGCCACTATCGTTGGAAAAGCTGTGCCTCCAGTCCCTTCGTTGGAAAAGACGTATTCCAATCTTGCCTTTATCTGAGTTTCACTCACGCCCGGCTTTACCCATTCGAAAACCTCTTTTAGCCCTTTCTTCGTTATCTTAACAGCCTTCCTTATCCGCCTTATTTCTTCCTCAACCTTCACAGACCTTAACGAGTAAAGAAAATCACTTATGTCTGTTAACTTAACGCCCCTAAACAATCTTTTATGTCCCAAGGTAAAGTATGAACCGTTGACCCCAACTTTCTTTCCCCTTAGTTCTCTCTTTAGCATAAGAGCCACGTGTTTAAACTTTTCGAACGCTACTACTTCTACAGCTGAGCTTTCAGCCCTTTCATAGTCTAAGAGAGGAACGTAAAGCTTTGAGTCTCCGTCTTTAGGTACGACTAAAAAGCAAGATGTTAGGAAATCTACGCCTGTAAAGTAAAAAACGTTCGGGTCTAAAAGGTACGCATGCCTGTTGACGAACAACGCTGAATCTATTCCACTCTTTTCCAAAAACTTCTGGAGCTCTTTTATCTTCTTCCTTCTCCAGTCAGACATTATAAAAGTAATTTGAAGTTCTTACAGAAAAATCATTCTAACGTTCCCACCATAGCAAAAAACTGTAAATCTATATTCTGAATTCATGTATTCAGAACAAACTTTCCAGAGTTCACATTTTAAATAGTAGTCATTGAAAAGTTGTTTTATGGAAATTAAGGCGATCTTCGACAACTTATGTCCGAATTGTGAAAAAAGCATTTCAGACTTAAGACTACGCTCACATTCTGTCTGTAGTAAATGCCTTCCTAAAGACATCCAGAAACCTTTCGAGGAAAAAGTTTTCAGCGTGTACAAACAACTTTTAGAGTTCGGAAAACTTAGGAACTACTCTAGGATTTACTCTCTCCTAAGTCAAGCGAAAGAGGCTGAAGAAATATTTAGTAAAGCGACGAACGGCTTTAGGCTTTGGGGAGCCCAGAGAGCTTGGCTTAAAAGGTTGTTAAAAGGTAAAAGCTTCTCCATAATAGCTTCTACAGGAATAGGTAAGACTACTTTCGGTATGTTCATGGCAGTCTACTTCGGTATGAAAAACAAAAAAAGTTATTTAATTCTACCAACTACAACGTTAGTAAAACAAGCTGTTGAGAGGATTAAAAAATTCGAGGAAAACCTTGGAATAGATGTGGGGCTCGCATACTATTACTCTAAGCTAAAGGAAAAGGAGGGGATGAAGGAAAGAATTGCCGAAGGTGATTTTAAAATCCTCGTCACCTCTTCACAGTTCCTTGCTACTAACTTTGAATTGCTCCAAGGAAAGAAGTTTGATTTCATATTCGTAGACGACGTCGATGCCTTCTTAAAGGCTTCGAAGAACATAGAAAAAGTTCTCCTCCTACTCGGTTTTAGTCAAGAGATAATAAAAGCTGGGTATAAGTTGTTAAACCTCAAACTTGCTCCAGAAAGGAATGAAAAGGCTATCAAAAAGTTGGAAGACCTCATCCAAGAGTTTAAGCAGAAGAACAGAATTGGATGTCTTATAGTTTCGAGTGCTACTGGAAGGGCTAAAGGTAGAAAAGTAAAGATATACAGAGAACTCCTGGATTTCGACATAGGACATACGAAGGAGATAATAAGGAACATAGAGGATTGTTATGCAGAAGAATTCGGAGAAGACAAGCTGATCCACCTTCTGAAAAAGTTTGGGAAAGGCGGGTTAGTTTTTGTTCCTGTAGACATGGGGATAGAGTATGCGAAAACTCTTTCTGAAAAGCTTAGAGAGAAGGGTATAAAAGCTGGAGTCGTTTATGCTGGAAACAAAAAAGACCTTGAGTCGTTCGAGAAAGAAGAGTTGGATGTTTTAGTAGGAGTTGCGACTTACTACGGAAGTTTAGTAAGAGGTTTAGATCTTCCACATCTCATAAGGTACGCTATCTTCTACGGAGTCCCGAAGTTTAGGTTCTCGCTCAGTTTGGAAAAATCTGGTATCTTCGATGCGTTGAGTCTGATGAACATACTTTCAGACGTGTTGGAGGGGGAGGATAAGCAAAGACTCGATTCCATATACTTCAGACTGAGAAAAATCGTTAGAAGCTTGGACGCTGGAAGCTTGAAGCTTTTGGAATCGTCTTTGCAGAACGGAGAAGAGCTAAAGTCTCAAACGCTTATTAAAGCTAAGGAGTTGCTCGTACAAGCTAAAGAGCTTCTAGGAGAATTGTTAGAAAATGAAGCTGTGTTAGAAAGATTAAAGAAGTATGAATTTGCATCTCTCAAAAAAGAGGGTAATGAACTTAAAATTTCTATACCAGATGTCAGGACTTACATCCAAGCATCTGGAAGGACTTCTAGATTGTTTGCCGGAGGTGTTACTAAAGGTCTTAGCGTAGTCTTAATAGACGATCCAAAAGTCTTCCATGGTTTGGTAAGGAGTATGAGATGGGTGTATCCTGATTCTGAGTTTAAAAGATTGGACGAAATGGATTTGTATGAGGTGTTCAAGCAGATAGATGAGGATAGGGAAAGAGTAAGAGCTGTGATAGCTGGAAAAGCGAAGGCTGTGACAAAAGATTTAGTCAAGTCTGGTTTGATGATAGTCGAATCGCCAAACAAAGCAAGAACTATAGCAAACTTCTTCGGTAAACCTAGTAGGAGAAGGATTGGAAAGATGGTATGCTATGAAGTCAACACTGGAGATTACATCCTTACTATAGTAGCTACTGCAGGTCATGTGATGGATTTGGTAAGCGATAAAGGCTATGATGGGGTCCTACTGTTAAACGATAGGTTCGTCCCAGTCTACGGTTCGATAAAGAGATGTCCTAAGTGTGGAACACAATTCGTGGACTCCCATGCCTGCCCTAAATGCGGGAATGAAGAGATAATAGACAAACTTGAAACGCTAAAAGTTCTGTCTGAGCTCGCAGAAGAAGTGGATGAGGTTTTCATAGCCACAGATGCGGATGCCGAAGGAGAAAAGATTGCATGGGATATATACCTTGCTTTAAAGCCTTATTCTCCCAAACTGAAGCGAACAGAATTCCATGAAGTCACGAGGAGAGCTATACAGGAAGCGATAATCAACAGGCGGGATGTGGATGAAAAGCTAGTAGAGGCACAGATAGTCAGGCGTGTAGAAGACAGATGGATAGGCTTTGGTCTAAGCGAACTCTTGTGGAAGAAGTTCAAAAACACGAAGCTCTCTGCTGGCAGAGTTCAGACTCCTGTTCTCGGCTGGATAATACAGAGGGAGAAGGAGTTTAAAGAAAGTTTTACCAC
>JAGHAA010000009.1 GCA_021161745.1 Candidatus Aenigmatarchaeota archaeon | reverse complement strand
GTCAAGAAGAAAAAGATAAAACAAAGATTAAAAGAAATTCAGCATGAGATATTCGAGATAAATACTCATATAGTAACGAAAGGTAAGCATAAGCTGGATGAGAAAATTGTCAAATCGTTGGAGAAAGAAATCGATGAGATGTGGGAAAAATGTGGAGAGTTAAAAGGTTTTATAATCCCGTACGGTAAAGAAGATTCCTGTATCGCTCATATCGCAAGGAGTGTGTGTAGGAGAGCTGAGAGAAAACTTGCCAGGTTCTACCAGAAAAACAAATGGATAAGCCAAGTTGCGATAAAGTACATCAATAGACTTTCAGACTATCTGTTTGCGTTAGCTAGGTATTTAAACTTGTTAAACAGAGTGAAGGAGGAGTATGCAAAACTCTAACGATAGATGGATGTATGCCATACTCCCTTTGAAAGTTTCTGGAGCAATATTCTCCTACCTAATAATCCTTTATTCACTCTCTCTGTGGAGAGATGCTGGCGTTGTTGGTCTGATAGCATTTTTCATGACGTTAGGAAATATACTAGGCTCTTTATTCTGGGGTTCTTTGGCTTTCAAAACGTCTAAAAGGTTGAGGATGTTCTTCGTAGGATTCATAGGTTCGTTGTTATCGTTTTTGACAATCCTCTTCTTCCCTCAAAAAAGTTTCTTCTATTTTTCTGGGTTTCTGTTCACGTTCACAACTTCCGCATCGATTTTCTCATCGATTGCTATAATAGCAGAAGAACCTAACATGGAAGAAAAGATAGGAAAGTTTCAATCTATAGGTGGATGGGGATGGGTTGCTGGACTAACTTTAGGAACCTTACTATCTCTTTTCTTAGACTCAAGAGTTTTTCTCACCTTTTTGGTAATCTTCTTAGGGATTTCTTCTTTGTTTTCAGTAAGGTTAGTCTTAGAAAAAGGTATCGAAAGGTTTGTGGATAAATTGCTTTTGAGTTTTTACCTGAAACGTTTTACTATACGAAGAACGTTCGAGATAAGAAACTTAAAGTATAAGCTAGCAAAACTCTTCTACGGCTTACCTTCTTATTCTTTACCGAAGATTTCATGGGTTTTGCCTAAAGTTGAACACATCTTTTACCACGCTTCCTTCTTTTTCCTTTTCGTTGGTTTTGGGTTAGTTTTTTCACAGTATGCAACTTATATAAAGCATTTCGAATTTTCAGATTCTTTCGTTTTCTTAACATCTCTCATAAGCTCCACGGTTTCAGCAATTTTTTACTCTCATGTTAAAGCAGGCAGATATCCAACTCTTTATTCTATGATAGCATTCCGCATTCTGATGTTCTTGATGTTGATAGTTTCAGGAATGGTAAGCAGAAGTCTGATGATAGTTTTGTTTTTAGTTTTCTCCTTGCTAGATGGCTATACATGGGCCTTTTTAACAGTTCTATCCAACGTCTTGACTATAAGACTATCAAAACTTGAAATAGGCATAAACTCTTTCTTCCAGTTTTTTGGTTATGCTGTCGGGAGTTTAATGAGTGGTTGGCTTATAGGCTTGGTTGGATTTGCTCTAAATTTTTCACTCGCTATAGTATTCTGTTTGATCTCCATAGTGTTTTTATCAATTCATGTGATGTTCAATCGACGATGATCAATTTTTTCTTCGTCTGGTCGTAGATGTATTTCCTCACAAAACCTCTTGAGAATTTTTCTATACAGGCTTCACAATACAGATGGTTGTTCCATTCTTTGAGCTCTGTTATCCTCTTACATGAATCGCATGGGCCGATTATCTGCTTCGACCTCATGCGACTCATTTAATAATTTTCTCTGAGTTAATTTGAAAATCGTTAGGTTCTTTGTCAGAAAAAAGAATTTAATTGATAACACTTACAATAAAACTTAAGGAGCCGAGGTAGCTTAGCGGTTAGAGCGCCGGAATGATGGCGATACTCATAAGGTATGAGTGCTGACTGGCCGCTGAGAAATCCGGAGGTCGCGGGTTCGAATCCCGCCCTCGGCAAATCTTAAATCTTTAGGTCTCGCCAAACGACAACGATTTATTTTCAGCGAACCAATTAAGTTGTTGATGAAAATAGTCATTTCCTTAGGAGGTTCTGTAATAACTTCTGAATTAACGCCTGAAAGGATCAAGAAGTATGCGGAAGTATTCAAAAAGCTAAAAAATGAAGGTCATAAGCTTGTTGTCGTTTGCGGTGGCGGAAAAGTCGCTAGGGAGTATGTGGAAGTCGCTAAAGGTTTGACTAAAAACCAAGGAAAGTTAGATATGCTTGCTATCTTTGCTACTTACATGAACGCAACTCTCCTCATCTATGCTCTAGGAAATGATGCGTACCCAGAAGTCATCAAGACAAGCGAGGATTTTATGAAAGCGATGGGAAGTGGCAAGATAATCGTAGCCGGAGGTCATGAGCCTGCTCATTCCAGTGATACAAGAGCGTCTGTGTTCGCAGAGCTTATGGAGGCAGACCTTTTGATCAACGCTACGACTGTAGATGGGATCTATGATTCTAACCCAGAAGAGAACCCAAACGCTAAGAAGTTTGAAAAACTTACCTATGAGGAATTGTTCGAACTGATGAAAAAACAAAGGTTTGAGGCCTGTGGGTATGCTTTATTTGACTTGACTGCAATAAAAATTATAGAGCGTGCAGGAATCAGGATGGTCGTTATCAACGGTCTTGACCCAGAAGAGATTTACCGTGCCGTTAAAGGTAATCATAACGGAACCGTTGTGAGTTGAATGCGTGGAAAAAGAAGAAAAAAACTCCATTGGAAGTGGGTTTTGTTACCGGTCAAAAAAATAAAGGAAAAAACTAAAAAATCAAAAGAAAAAAGCTAAGCAGGTGGAAGTGGAGGAGTTTCTGGGACTTCTGTTTCGTTTTCTTCAAACCCAGGCGGAGTAGGTGGCATGCTTATCGATGCTTCAGATTCCTCTTGACTGGCTTCTTGCATTTGACTAGAGTAAGAGATGTACCATGCCAATGCGAGTATGCCAATCACGATTAATGCAACTATTATTTCCCAGTTGATTTTTTTGACTTTCTCTGTCTTTTTAGAAGGTCTTTTAACAGTTTTTTTCTTTCTCGGCATATTATCTCAAAAATAAATTATTTAACAGTCTGGATAAAAGTTTTTAAAAGAACGATAGGTTTAAAACATTGTAGGTATTATTTTTTTCAGCTGGTGTGAAGGATGAAAGAGAAGCTAGAGGCTATCGTCAAGAGCTCTGATGGACATGTAAGGAAAGGTAAGGGATTTAGTAGAGCGGAGATTAGTCATGTTGGCTTAACTATTCAGCAAGCTAAAAAGCTTGGGATACCGATAGATAAGAGGAGAAAAACTGCTTACGTTGAGAACATAAACAAATTGATGGAATTCCTTAAAAAAGGAAAGAAGAAATCCGCAAGCTAAAAACATTCTTATTTCCTTCTAGATAAAAAGAAGTTTAATGACGGTTGCCCCGGTAGCTCAGCCTGGTTAGAGCGCTACTCTGGTAAAGTAGAGGTCCCGGGTTCAAACCCCGGCCGGGGCTTCAAAAAAAGGTAATGGCCATGTATGCAGAGATTCTTCAGAGTTTTGAGTCTATGAACGTTTTAGAAGTTTCCATTTACGCTGGAGTCTTTGTTGCTCTGATGACGAGCTTCGGTTCATTGTTTGCAGTGTTTACCAAAAAGTTGAAGCATAGAAGCTTTGAATTGAGCCTGTCGTTCGCTGCAGGTGTTATGATAGTAGCTAGCTTTACAAGCTTGATCCTTCCTGCCATCGAGTATTCTAAGAGTTTTCTTCCTGTAGGTATAGGCATACTGTTGGGTGTTATCCTTATAGACGTTATAAACAGGTTAGTTCCGCATGAGCATTTAGTCAAAGGTTACGAAGGCCCAAAAGAGATGAAGGGCAAGCTTAAGGTAGCATGGCTAATAGTCCTTGCTGTGATAATCCATAACTTTCCTGAAGGACTGGCTGTCGGGACCTCTCTGGTTTACAGTGTTTCTGTCGGCTTGGTTACTGCGCTTGCCATAGGAATCCAAGACATCCCAGAAGGAACTCTTGTTTCACTGCCTTTGACTTCTATACAGAAGAAAAGAACGATACCGATATTGATGGGTGTGTTGAGTGGAATAGCAGAGGGGCTGATGGTAGTCGTAGGTGCTTTATTCTTCAACTACTTTAAATGGTTCTTGCCGTACGGACTTTCGTTGGCTGGTGGGGCCATGCTGTACGTTACAGTCAAGGAAATGATACCGGAAATCTACGGAAAGGAAAAGGATGAGACTCTGATAACGTTGGGATTTTTCCTTGGTTTTTATGTTATGTTGTTCTTAGATTCTATGCTCTAACTTCCGACGTAAACGACTACTGGAGCTCCACCTTCTTGCTCTCGCCATAGACATCTTACGTATCCTTTTTCTTCCAACCTCTCACAGCATTCTCTTATGATTTGATAAGGTCTTCTTCTGTCTGCTAAAGGCCATGGTCTGTTTTCTCCTAAGAAAAAAAGAGTATAAAGTTCATCTATATTTGCACTTCCTTTTTCTTCCAAATACCTTAAAATATCCTCCATCAGCTTTTTCTCACTTTCACCGATTTTTTGCAAAATCTTGAGTTTAAGTTGGTATCGCATCTATATTTCCTCTTTACTCCTAATCCATTTTTCTTTTAGCTTTCTAAAGGATTCACAACAATCGTCGAAAAAACTGTAGGAAAGAGTTTTGAACGTTTCCTCTTTTCCTCTGCCAATCCTTTGTACATACGCTAGGATCCATGGTATCAGGAATAAGAAGAGTAGAACGAGTAACAACATGAGTATTATCCAAGGTGTCCATGCCAACAACGCTGGGACCCATGCGAACAATCCTGTTGGCAAAGCTATTTTCGGCCATTCGAACGGTTTTACTACTCTTAGCGATGAAGTAGCTTCAGCATAGGAACCTTCTGCTATCACTTTGAACGGATACTTACCTTCTTCCACCGTCGAAGGTACTAGCACAGTAGCTTCTATTTCCTTCTTTTCTCCAGGCGAAAGCGTTACCTCTGTAGTATTCAAGAATATCCATTTACTTGCCTTACCTTCTATCCTTATGTGGAACGTATCCTCTACTTCACCGACGTTCGAGACGTAGAACTTTATCTTAGTTTCTTTACCTCTGACTACTTTGTATTCCTGTTCAACCTCAACGAAAGGCATCCCGTTGTATATAGTCATGCTGTATTCCTTTGACGCAGATGCATGGTCATTCCAGACTACGCATTTCAACGTTTCAGCACCTTCTTTGTTAGGAACTGTTAATACCATCCTTACTTTCTTCGTTGAACCCTCTGGTACGCTGAACGTCCCGTCGTAGAATGATTTGCCAAAGGCATAGCATTTAGCCTTAACTCCAGTTTCATAGAATGGACCACAGTTTTTAACCTCTACGACTATCTCTACCTGTTCTCCAGCTACAGGCTTCCATACTGGGTATATTCTGTAGACTTTCAAGCAATGTTGACTAACCTCTTCCTCTCCGATTATGGAGAATGTTCTGCTCCTTCTCTCCGCTTTACCGTCGTAGTATGCTACGTACTCTATCGTATGGATACCAGGTCCATAGTCCCTCGTATCGAACGTGAACTGTGTTAGGATGGTTTGTGAGGGATAGTCAAAAGATAGTGTAAATTCTTTTACTTTATGTCCATCTATGAAAACATCCACATCGACTGGCACAGGCTGGACGTCTGTGGTGATTAACTCGACAGGCGTTTTAACCGTTACCACGTCTCCCAAGCTTGGCTCTTCTGGTTCAAGTTGTATGAGTCCTATTTCCACATCTACTCTTTCATGTCTTGTTACATCTTCCTCGCATGACTTAACTTCGAAGGAACCGTAAGAGTAATCGTACTTACCATCAACGATAGCCTTTACTTTGACCCTATGGTATCCTACATCAGTTTCCGAATAATCATAAGTGAAGAGTTTAGTTTCACCAGGGTTTAGTACGTAGGAAGTAGAGCCTACGTAATGATCATCGACATACCATACTACGGTGACTTCGCTTGCATCTGGTGCTTCCTCCAACGTTACTGGAACGGATAGTCTAAATTCAGCTTCGTAGAAACATGCTTCATCCAGATAAACTTTAACGTCCCCAGCGTCTATCCTATAGTTAGTTGGTGTAGGTTGTGGAACTCTTTCTAGTACAAGCCTTATCGTTTTATGCTCTTCATCACTACACGTAAACGTTTGCACGTCTGCTGTGTAACCATCTTTCTCAGCTCTGACAGTATGTGTTCCAGGTACGGTTACCTCATAAACATGTGAAGTGTAACCTTTGTATTCATCATCGAAGTACACGTTCGCTTCTGTAGGATTCTGAAAAGAGTTTAAAACAAAAACGTCCACGTAGCAATGCTGAGGCTTACTCACACACTGTCCGTTAGAGCACACAGTCCCTGTCGGGCATGTTTGAGTTACAGTCTCCCAACCACTTCCGTCAGATTTACACCTCTCATACCTCAACGTAGTAGTTGATACGCATACATAATTCCTAGTCTCTCCTGGAGTACAGACTTGAAGTTGATTAACAGTTATACTTCCACTTACTTCATTGTCCGAGACGTCCACTTCGTTAGGTACAGGGTCGACTGTTATTGTAACGGTATGAGTTCCTACAGTCGCTAACCAACCACACGTTTTTGTTGTTGTCGAAGATGGTTGTAGATAGAGAGAGTAAGTGCAAACCTCTACTCCGTTTACTTTGAAATGAACAAAGGATGTTTCACTTTCAGTTCCTTCATTCTTTACAGTTACTCTGAAGACAACATTTTGATTAGGAGTTGCAGTAGTTGGTATATAGTAAGAAGTTATCGAAAGATCATGGATATGGGGCTTGCAATCAACCACTCGGAAATATTCAGTCTTCGAGCTCCCTGAAGGATCACAATCCGCAATTGCTACGACTTTTATAGAGTGTAAGCCAACCGTACCAGCGTAAACTAACTTATCGAACGTAACGGTATAGTAAGTGTTCAACGGTACGTGCACGTATTCAGTATCGTACAGGCTTCCATCTACATATAAGTAGAGTCTTACGTACGGATCAGCGTTCGTCGAGGAAACATAAACTTGAGCCTTTACTCTTATTCTAGACCCTTGACAGAATTGTGATGGGTCTAAAACGTCATCAACAGGTTGAAGTATTACGTCTCCAACGTAAACGTTACACGTCGGTGGTTGTGGAGGAGTCGGTGGTTGAGGCGGTGCTATTTTCTTCAAACATACGTTTTTCCTGATCACATTGCCACAACTCTGGCAGTATACGTAAGTTTGCTTCGGATGATAACCGTTCTTTGAGAGGTATACCGTATGGTATCCTTTCGTAACTTCAAAATTAGCCACTCCTCTTGGATCCGTGTAAACTGTATGTCCTTCCCAAGAAACTCTTACGCCACTTAAACTCCTTCCTGTGTCACAATCCGTTACTTTAAGTACAACCTCACACGTCTGTGGTTGAGGTGGTTGTGGAGGCGTAGGAGGTTGAGGCGGCTGCGGTCTACTCACACATTGTCCGTTAGAGCACACAGTCCCTGTCGGGCATGTTTGAGTTACAGTCTCCCAACCACTTCCGTCAGACTTACACCTCTCATACCTCAACGTAGTAGTTGATACGCATACATAATTCCTAGTCTCTCCTGGAGTACAGACTTGACAATTATAACCGAACCAAACTCCAGCAACCTGGGAATGGCCAGTTTGTTCAGACGTTGCTGTAACTATGAGTCTGTTGGTACCACACTTCAGTTTGCTCGCGCTAAACGAAAACGAGAAGCTTCCCGGTCCGTAAACACAGTATTCTGGATGTTTACCAGGAGGTATTACATACTCGTTGTTTATCATTGCGACTACAAAATCGCATGTATCGAAGCCTGAAGGTACGTCTACTTTTACCCTAACTTTATGCGAAGAAGTATCCAAACTGACGTGGAGAGTTAAAGAAGTTACTGTTGGCAACAGTAATAAAAAAATAGTTGCTAGGAATGATAAACTCTTGAGATTTTTTACCATCATATGGTAATAAATTTGTTGTATGTATTTATAAATTTTACTGTCAGGTAGTAAAATCATTTTACAGTCAAATTATAAACTGCATCCTAAACTTATATACTTATGGTGTCGATGAGTAGAAGGGTTAAGAAGAAACCTTTGTGGCAAAAGAAGATCGCTTTGGAAAGAATCATTACGTTGTTTGAGTTAGCGAAGAAAGAACTGGACATTCATCCGGAAAGGAGTAGAAGGTACGTCGAGCTCCTTAGAAAAATCGGGCTGAGATACAACGTTAGGTTACCAAAGGATATTAAAAGGTCCATATGCAAAGAATGTAACACTATTTTGATTCCTGGGAAAACTGCAAAAGTTAGACTCGATTCAAAGAAAAAAACTGTAATCATTAAATGCCTAGAATGCGGAAAAATTTACAGGTATCCATATTCGAAGGAGAAAGAATGAGGCCTACAAAGGTTATGGTTATAGGGTTAATAGTAATATTTATAGCGGCGTTTACCATAATCTACATAATCGATAACATAGGCAAGGCGATGAAGAGATGCGAAACGGATAAAACTCTTAAGCTTTGCCGAACAAATACAATAGCAATCGTCACCATAATCCTGTTGATTATGGTGGCGGGATTAGTAATAATAATAGCTACCGTCGCTTACATAATGTTGAGCGCTGAAACAGGCGGAGTAAGCGGTGGTAGCGAATGGATGTGAGGAATGTGGAACCCAACAGACTGATAATGAGAGTGGCGGAAGAGCTTAAAAAACTTAAAGAGTTAACTCCACCAGACTGGGCTAAGTTTGTGAAGACAGGAGTTCATAAGGAAAGACCACCTGAGCAAGAGGATTGGTGGTACATAAGAGCAGCCTCTGTATTGAGAAAAATATATTTCAACGGTCCAGTCGGAGTCTCTAGGCTAAGGACAGCCTACGGAGGAAAAAAGAACCGTGGTTCTAAACCAGAAAAGTTTAAAAAAGGTAGCGGGAGCATAATAAGAAAGATTCTCCAACAGCTGGAGAATGCTGGGTTGGTTGAAAAAATGAACAAGAAAGGAAGGGTTGTGACGAAAAAAGGAAAGGCTTTTTTGGAGAAGTTGGCAAAGGAAGTGGCTTAAATGAATGAAGAAGAGCTTAGAAAGCTTCAGGAATTTGAGATGTTGAAAGAGAGTATTCTGAAGAAAATCCTTACAAAAGAGGCTAAAGAAAGGTTGAGTAGAGTTAAGCTTGTTAAGCCGGAGTTGGCATCCCAGATAGAACTTTATCTGGTTCAACTCTACCAAGCAGGCCAAATAAAAAGCATGGTTACAGAAGCTCAGATAAAGAACATACTTTCCTCTTTAGCCACTAAGAAGAAGTTCAAGATCATAAGGTGATTGTATGGGAAGGACGAAAAAGATAGGAGTAGCAGGAAAATTCGGCTCGAGGTATGGAAAAAAGGAAAAAGAAGAGTACAAGGCAGTAATGGAAATGCAAAAAGCCAAGTACGTTTGTCCTTCATGCGGACGTAAGGCTGTGGTCAGGTTGGCTTCTGGCATATGGGTATGTCGTAAGTGCGGGGCGAAATTTGCTGGAGGAGCTTACACGTTTAGGACTGTGACTGAGATAACCGTTAGCAAAGTTAAGGAAGGGTGAGAACTTGTATAAGTGTGTGAAGTGTAAAAAGATAATCGAAAAATTTGATGAGAAGATAAGGTGTCCTTTCTGCGGTGGCAGGATATTCATAAAGTTAAGGCCGGAGATGGTTAAAAGAGTCCAAGCTAGATGAGTTTTTTCATTTAGAAAATATGAATTAAATTATTATGGAATGTGTACTTAGACTAGAAGTAAAAAGCCCGAAGCTTATAAAAGAAGCTTTGCTACCAGAGGCCAAAAGAGAAAAGAGTGCAGAGGTTAAAATAAGAGTAGGAAAAAAGACTATTACGATAAAAATAAGAACACAGAAAATAAGTTATTTGAAGGCGATAATCAATTCCTATTTAGCTCTCATAAACATGCTTGAAAGCGTTGATGAGGTGGTCGGATGAACGGAAAGGAGATACAGGAACTTTTACAGCAGTTCCAATCTTATCAACAACAACTCCAAACGATCTTACTTCAGAAAGATAACCTCAAGATGCAACAGTTAGAAATAGATGCAGCATTGGATGAGTTGGAAAAAGCAGAAGGAGAGGGTTATAAGATAGTCGGACCAATAATGGTTAAAAAGCCTGTAGATGAGTTGAAGTCTGAGCTTAAAGATAAAAGAGCGAGCATAGATTTGAGGATAAAAACTTTGGAAAAGACTGAAAACCGTTTGACGCAAAAGTTACAAGACATCCAAACAAAATTACAAAAACTCCTCAGGACTAAACCTCCAGAATAGGAGGTGGTGGTATGGAAGAGAAGATAAACGCTATAAATCAGCTCATGGAACAAATAATAAATGATAGGACGGTTCCTCGTAACATACGTAACGCTGTTCAAGAGGCTAAAGATAATTTTAACGACACCAGTTTGGGAGATCTAGAGGTAAGGATAAGCGCTGCTGTGAGCATACTGGATGAAATCATAAACGACCCGAACATGCCGATGTACACACGCACTCAAGTTTGGAACGTTGTGTCTTTGCTAGAAAGTTTGAGAGCGAAGAAAAAATGAAATGGTGTTTGTGAAAAGTATTTAAATTTAAGAGTTGGATAGTGTGTATAGGTGGTTGAATGCCTTTTGGACTATTTAAGAAGAAAAAAGAAGTGGAAGAGGTTTCTCCAGAGGAAGAGTACATCGAGATAACGCCCGAAGAGGTCAGAGAGGAAAGGAGGATAATGGTTAGAGTTGAGAAAGTTACGGGAGATGCTGACGTGCCAAGGATACAGAGGTATTTGAGAGAAGGTTACATAGTCTTCTTGAAGATAAGGGATGTAAGGCAAAGAGACATTTCTGAGCTTAAAAGGATAATAGAAAGGCTGAAAAAGACCGTGCTAGCCATAAACGGAGACATGGTCGGAGTGGATGAAGATTTCCTTGTGATAACACCAGAGTATGCGAGAGTTTACAGGGGAGCTGAAGAAAAGGAAAGAATAAAAGTAGGTTAGGATTTTTTGAGTTCTTCAAACCTTTTTCCTTCTGTTACTTCCCATAGGATTTTTTTGAGTTCTTCAACTCTCACTCTTATCTGTTTTGTGGTATCCCTGTCCCTCAGAGTTACTGTATTATCTTCTAACGTTTGGTAATCTATGGTTATGCAAATAGGGACTCCTATTTCGTCTGCCCTTGCATAACGTTTTCCTATACTACCTTTTTCGTCGTAAAAAACATCTGGATAACAAGCTTTAAGGTCTCTATAAATCTCTCTCGCCCTATTTGGTAATCCATCTTTACTCACAAGCGGGAATACTCCAGCGATAAAAGGTGCTATCCTTGCTGGTAACTTCAACCATTCCCATCCTCTATTCTCTCCTTTTTCTCTGTAGGCATACGTTAGCACAGCAGCTATAAGCCTTTCCAATCCTATAGAAGGCTCTACTACATGGGGCAGTACTTTTTTACCGTCCGAGTTGACACTCAAATCCTTTCCAGAAATTTTACTGTGGTTTTTTAAATCATAGTCTGTACGGTAAGCATTCCCTATGACTTCCTTCCAACCGAATTCAAACCTTATTTCCATGTCAAAATTACCCCCAGAGTAATGAGGCGTTTCTTCCAGAAGCATGTGTCTAAACCTTGTAGCTTCTAACGGTATGCCGAGCTTTTGTACGAACTCAAGTTCCTTCGCTAAGAAGAATCCCATCCATTCGTTCGGTAAAAGACCTTTTTCTACAGCTTCACCAACTCTGATAAATTCTGGTTCATCCTTCCCTGCTTTCTGAGCATCTCTGGTAAGGAGAGGTATTTTTACATCTTTGACCTCATCGAACACAAGGCATCTGTCATCCTCGGGGTCGAAGAACATTTCTATTTCTGCTTGCGTAAACTCCCTCAGTCTTATTATGAACTTTCTAGGTGAGATTTCATTCCTAAAGCTATGACCTACTTGTGCTATGCCAAACGGAAGTTTTGCACGCATAGCTTGGTAAACACGCTGGAAGGATGTAAAGATGTTTTGTGCAGTCTCTGGGCGCAAGTATGCTATCTGTCCCCCTACAGGACTTATCTCTGTCTTAAGCATGAGGTTAAACAGCCTAACGTCGCTTAGCTCACCACCGCATTTAGGACATCTTAAATCGTTCTCTTTTATTATCTTCGTAAGCTCTTCTGGACTCTTACCTTCTACGAATATGTGTAGTTTATCTTCTATTAGATGGTCGGCCCTGTGGATGGACTTGCATTTTTTACATTGGGTTATCGGATCGACAAAGCCTTTTATATGCCCTGAAGCGATAAAAACCCTTTCTGGAAGGACAAGACTACCTTCCATCTCGACGATAAAATCATATGGGTGTATGAACGTTTTACGCCAGAGTTCGATTATCTTTCTTTTTATCGACAACCCGACTGGACCGAAATCGTAAAACCCTGCATAACCTCCATGTATCTCTGCAGTAGGAAAAATTATGCCACGTCTTGCGCACAGCTGCTGAACAGCGCTAAGCTTACTC
>JAGHAA010000007.1 GCA_021161745.1 Candidatus Aenigmatarchaeota archaeon | reverse complement strand
GATATACACAGAAATACAACAACTCTTCAACGACCCTGTAAAGTATGTTCAAACGCATCCACTAACAGCTATGATAATTGGCGGAACTGCGGGGGTTCTGTTGTACTTAGGTTTTAGAGGAACAAAAGAGGAAAGATATGTTGAACCACTATACGGAGAAGAGATCCCACTGGTAAATCATAGCACAGACGAACCTCTAAGAGGGGTAAGATGGAAATATAAAAGAAAGTTAATTAGACCAGGCGGGACACTGATTGTTAAAAAACCTGGACCACTTGCAAGATTGTTGGGAAAAAGAGAAGAATATGAGTGGAAAGATTAAATAACTTTTTGTTCAATGTTTTTATTTTTTCTTTATCTTGACTCTAATCCTGTCCCGATAAGCTTTCTACACCAAGTATAACAGAAAAACACTACCGCAGAATCTGAGAAAATTATGTTATCGGGACAGTATTTTAGACTCTTTTTAGAAAATTAAAAGAATTTTTCTAATCCAGCTTTCAAATCCCTTTTTGTATCTATGATTACAATTCTTTTGTGAAGAGGCAAAGCTACGTTGAATACAGGCACACTATCCAAGAAGGTTTTCTTCTTTCCGTTATGGGCATGGGCACAAATAACCAAATCAGGCTTGGTTTCAACCAAAACTCTTTCATAGCCGCGATGTCCCATCCCAGGCCATCTGAAAGGTTCCTCTCCTTCCAGAATCTTAAAAGTGGGTGCGTAATGCATCAAAAGTATTTTAAAGTCTACGGTTAAGGTTTTCAACAACGTCTCTATTTTCTTTATCCTTTCTTCAAACTCTTTCCTTACGTCTGGGAAGTTTTTGAGCTGCCAGTAAGTCGGTTTCTCTATGCTTCCTATAGTACCCACTATGCCTACTCTCATGTTATTTATGTTAAGGACGAGCTTTTCGTCTTGAAGGAAGTGTATGTCTGGGAACATACTCCTTATCCTTTCTTGCGTTTCCTTTCCAAACTCGTTGTTGCCAAAAGTCGCAACTATGGGGCATGTTATCTTGCCAAAAAGAACGTTGTAAACGCGTTCCCATTCCTCCACTCTTCCATTCTCCACTATATCTCCAGCTAAAAGAAAAACATCTGGTTTTACGTTGAGCTCCTCCACAGCCTTCAAGAATAAATCGAAGTAAGTCGGAGAGTGTATGTCAGCCGTGGCTGCTATCAGCATGGTACCACTGTGCTAATAGAAATTTTGATTTAGAATGGGAAAAATTCTGGTGTTATACGTATAACACGAAACTTCAAAAACTTTTACTTTTAACTTAATAATTTGTTCCAGATGGCTTAAATCAATCTCTTGCTTTATGGGCCGGTAGTCGAGTGGTAAGACGCCGCCCTCGCACGGCGGAGACCCCGGGTTCGAATCCCGGCCGGTCCATTGACATAGGTCTGTTGGTTAAGCTCTTCTAAAAACTTTCTTCCTTTATCCGTTATTTCAACTACAAACCCTCCACCTTTTTCCCTAACGTTAACTAGTCCTAACCTTTCTAAGAACTTTGCCACTCCCATCTTTTCTTGTTTTTTTAGTTTTCGAGGAAATTTGCTTAAAGGCATCGCTCCCCCAACTTCATTAATTTGTTGAAGGATTCTTATATGGGCCCTTAGTAGTCGGGAAGGAATTTCCCTAACTTGTTGGTATTTTTGAGTATTTTCTCCTTTCTCTGTAGTAATCTTTCTTCGTGAGCTATCCAGAGCTTCTTCTCTCATTCTCACAACAACATAATCCTTTCTATACTTCTCCAAAAAATCGCGTGGAATAACTTTTCCACGGATTAGTTCTTCTACAGAAACTGAAAGATCTTTTTGCATCTCATCCCTTCTTACTTCATTTAAACAGAACACCGTAAGATAGTACAGATAATTTTTCAACACTTCCTCTCCATAATCTGTCAATTCCAAATACTCTTCATATCTTGTGTTCTGTACATATCCTAATTTTATAAGAGTTTCTATGCATTCTTTTTCTACTTTTGGCCACGCCCTAGCTCTAACATCTTTAACTTGTACTACTCTTTGACCCTCCGTTTGGACAACCTTTGCGAGATACGAGAGAATCAACAGCAATGGGTAAGTCAACTCTTTTTCATCTTCATTCTTAAAAATTTCTACCAACTCTTTGGGCTTGTATAGAGCTATTAAGTTGTCGACCTCGTAGAATATCTTTCCTGCTTCTGTCAACTCATAGTATCCAAACCTTACCCTTTCAACCAACCCAAAATCTTTTAGCCATCTATCCTTTTTCTCCAACGAGAACGGTCTATAAGGATCTACTCTTTCCAAAGAATCTGTGGTGTAGAGTCTTCTGATTATTTCCAAAAATTCTTTTACAGTTCCAGAAAACTCACAATTTTCAAACCTCATCAATAATCAACATGAGAGGTAAGACATAAATACATCTACACTCTTCCGTAAAGAACAAACGGATTGTTGATCGGAGGTTCAGTTATAAACACAGTTCTTTCCCCGATTCTCTTTTCGGAAATGACTTCTCTTAGCTTTTCTACATCTACTCTAACGGTTATGTAGGTTGATGAGGAAATTTCTTTCAAGCTAAAATCTTCCAACCCGAAACTCGATAAGTAAAAGAAATACTCTTTGAGTATATCTTTCCCTTTTTCTGTAATCCTGATAGTAGGCGTCCAACTTTTCTTGTCAATTATCTCAACTATTCCAACTTTTTCAAGCTTTCCAAAATAGTTTAATAACGTCTTTGTTTTTCTTCTAGAGTAATCCTCTAGCTTAAGGTCGGAATAGATTTTTTCCAACGAAAACCTTTCTTTCTCTAAGTTTCTTACCAAATAAGAAAGGACTAGAACCATCGTTCTGAAAGTCTTCCATTGATGGTCAAACATAACCTCAAACTTTTCGCTATTTCTAAACGGTTCGATAATCTTGTAGATTTCTTGGAAAATTTTTCCCAGTTCTGTAAGAGAATAATACTTATGCTTACGTTCTACGGCCTTCGCTTTCAGAAGTCCATACATCTGAAATTTTTCTACTAGGTTGCGATTTTCGATATCTTTTGTTGTGTATAATTTGCTTGGGTAAAGTTCTTGTAAACACTCCCCATGAAAATACGTATACTGGAGTGCTCCCAACAAGGAACCTATCGATGTTGTTATGAACCTGCTCATACAGTTAGTTGTTAGGACTTAAAAGTTAAGAAAATAATCCTAGAATGGGCGGGCTGGGATTCGAACCCAGGACCTCTCGGTTATCAGCCGAGCGCTCCAGCCAGGCTAAGCTACCCGCCCTCTAAAAATAAGAAACAGTGCATGAATAAAAATTTTTTAGGTTAAGTTTTTGATTACAAAGCTTTGGTTTATTTAGGATAAAAATACCTGTAAGATGGTGGTAAGTCTTCTTCCTTTACTTCCAATTCTTCGACATATCTTCCTGTAAGTTCGTCAGCTTTCCTACCCAACCGAGAATTAGGGTCGTACCATGTAGGTGTCTCTAACATGTAGCCTATTAAATAAATAGAGTCAGGGTTTTTCCTACTCAACCTCATACAATAAATTCCT
>JAGHAA010000035.1 GCA_021161745.1 Candidatus Aenigmatarchaeota archaeon | reverse complement strand
CTCCAAACCATATATCCTTCAGACTTTTTTCCTTAACGTTTTCCACGCTTCCATCGAACATGCAACAAGGCCCCGTTACTCCATTAGGTCTTATAACTATATGGTACCAAGGTTCGTAGCAAATTATTGAGAGTAAGGTATGTGTTAAATCCTTTATGCTTTCTATTACGGGTTCCATTTGTGTAGTATGATAAATTAGCTCTGTAGTTAATCTATCAATATTTGTTTGAAAGTTAAGCTCTCTTGCTACAAGTTTGGCTTTTTCTAAATAGTACATTAACTTTTTTGCGTTATTATTTTTAAATAAAAATTCTATTCCTGATTTTGTTTTAGGTGTAAGCAGTACAATAGGTTCTACCGAAAGATTGTTTATCCCTAAACTATGCACGTATTTAAACATTTCTGGCAAATATCTGTAATTTTTACTGGTAAGGACCATGTGAATACTTAACTTCGGTTTTTTTCGATTCTTCTCTTTTTTCTCACGTTGAAAATATTTCAACCATTTTACAGTTTTTCTGAATGCACCTTTTATACCACGGTGTAAATCGTTTATCTTTTCGTTTGGCCCATCAAGGCTGAACACAATCTCATCCCACTCAATTTCAACCAACGTGCTTGCAAACTCTTTTGTGAAAAGCGTTCCATTAGTTGTAAGTTTTCCAATAAGTTTCTTCTTTTTGATACGCTTCATAATCTCCTCCAAATCCCTTCTCATTAACGGCTCCCCACCACCAGTTATCTGTATCTCCTTGATTCCAAGCTTCTTAGCTTCATTAACTAGATCTATATATCTCCCTTCCGAAAGCTCATCATTGTACTTTAAGTTCGGAAAATCCCTCAGCCAACAGAATTTACAATTCAAGTTACAACGATTGGTAGGGTTGAATTGTAACTTTACAGGTTTTAATTTTTTACCTTTGTACCACTTAATGATTCTCTTTGCTATTTCGTCGTAGAGTTCACCTTCCAATTTTACAACCATTTCATCAACTCTAGCCTAATTTTTCGGTTCTCTAAAAATTCATTCGAACCACATTTACTACAAAAGGGTTGGGGACCCTTTAGCAAAGTTTTTCGGGCATTGTTGAAGTACTCTCCAAACCACACGTCTCTTAGTGTTTTGTCGTGTATACTATCACCACTATCACCAAATAATCTACAAGAGCCAACAATTCCATTAGCTCTTATAGTTACAAGGTAATACGGTTCGAAACAATAACTTTTGACAAACGGGTTGGGGTGTTTAATTTTTTTGAGTTCCTTCATTCCAAGATCAGTCATTCCATCCATGGCTATGGTTTTTTCTAAAACATCCTTTTCCAGGTAACCATCTAAATTATGCCTTATTCCATATTTTTCCGCCAAACGCTTAGCCTTTCTTAAATATTTTTGTGACTCTTTTTTCTGTTTTTCATTCAGCGTCCAAATTTCTTCTTCCTTTGAGTAAAGAATAATGGTTTGAACGTTTAGTATTTTCCCTCCAAGTTCACAAAGAAGTTCCACTAACTCTGGAAACTCCGTATAGTTAGCACTGGTGATTACTGTGTTGAATCCTATCGTAGGTTTTTCCTTTCCTAACTTCTCTTTCCATCTTTGGATAAGCTTTATGTTGTTTATGGCACGTTGGAAAGCTCCTTTTCCATTGACGAGAAAATCATGATTCTGTTCATATGGTGAATTTATACTGAATCTCATCACATCCCATTCAGCCTTTACGAGATTCTTTATGTGTTTTTCTTTTAACAATGTTCCATTCGTTATTATATCCCCCCACATCCTGTACTTTTTGATTTCGACCATTACTCTAGTTGTAGTATCAGTTCTTACGAAAGGTTCTCCGCCACCTGATATCAACCAGTCTTGTACGCCGAGTTTTGCAGCTTCTTTTACGATTTCCAATAGTTTTCTTTCTGGTAATTCATTCTCCCTATCTAGCCATCCTAACCTCTCATGCGAACGTTGCCAACAGAACCTACAGCGTAGATTGCATCTATTTGTCGGGTCTAAATGTATGCTTACAGGGCCTTGTGGGTTTCCTTTGGCCCATTCTACCAATCTTCTAATCTTTTCCTCCATAGAAATCGATCGTATTTTGTAGATTGAAACTAAAAAACTTAAAATTTCATTACACAAACTATTTGTTGTGAGAAAATTGTTATTGAAAGTAATAAAAATTTGGAAAAAATTGGATAAAGAAGATTTTACAATCTTTATGATAATAACGGGCATTTTACTTATGTCGTTGGGCGTATATTTGATGGGTTCTAAAATCAATCCTGTTCTTGGTAAATATACACTAATAGTGGGCAGTGGCATGTTTTACGTGTTTACGATAGTTTATGCAATCTTCTTTACTTAGTGAGATCAATGGTAGAAAAAGAGGCTATATTAAAACTCAAACAATGGTCTAAAGGTAAAAAAGCACCTCCCCACAGGGTTTTGATCTATCCTACAAATAAATGCAACCTTAAATGTCCATTTTGCTTTCAAAGATTACATCCATACGATTATTCTAAAGATTTACCACAGAAGAGATGGTTAGCGTTAACGAAAGAACTCTGTGAAATGGGTGTTGATATTTTACAAATATCGGGTGGTGGAGAACCTCTAATGACTCCGCAAACTACTCTAACTATGATGAGAATAATCAAAAGTTACGGCGTTACTGGAAGATTAGTTAACAACGGAACTCTCTGGAAAGAATCTTACATAAGAGAGGTTGTAAAAATTGGATGGGACAACGTGATTTTTAGTGTCGATGGGCCAAATCCTGAGATCAACGATATATCACGGGGTGTTCCTGGAACGTTCAAGAAAATCATTAAGAGTATAAAACTTTTCAACCTGTATAAACGAAAATTCAAAACGGAAAAGCCATTTTTAGAATTCAGTACAGTAGTTTCCATTTTCAATTACAAGAAACTTGGAGAAATCATAAAATTGGCGTATGATTTAGGAATACATAACATAACCTTTGAACCTGTTTTTGTGAGTAATCCTACCGTAGAAAAATTGAAATTGACGAAAAGACAGAGAGTGTGGTTAATGAAAAGAATACCAGAGTGGAAAGAGCTTGCAGAATCTTTAGGGGTTAATACAAACTTGAATTGTTTAGTCGAAGTAAAGGAGATAGAAAAAACTGGAAATTTAAAGAAGAAGATATTAGAAAAAGTTAAGAAAGATAGGACAAAAAACAGATTTTTTAACCTACCATGTTATGAGCCTTGGCTATGGCCAAAAATAGAAGCTGATGGAAGAGTCGGGCCATGCTCGACGATTTTTTTAGAGGATTTTGTTGGTTATGAAGTAAATGTTAGAAATAGAAGCTTTGAGGATGTATGGTATGGCGAGGAATTTAACGCCTTTAGAAAAAGTATAATGGAAGGTAAATTGACCTCTTCATGTTCGAACTGTGTTTTAAGTCATCTAGCCTTAAATCAAGAAATAAGAAATTCATTGAGGAATATCGAAACTGCATGATTAATTTATAAAGAGAATCAAAAAATTCAAATAATGGGAAGATTCTATCTGTTAAAGGATATTATT
>JAGHAA010000006.1 GCA_021161745.1 Candidatus Aenigmatarchaeota archaeon | reverse complement strand
TTCTTATTTCCACCTAAAATTGAATAGAAGATTAACTTTTACACATAGTTTTGTAAAAACTTTTTATGTTTGAAAAAAGTAGATATTTTTGTGAAAAATTTAGTAGGTTATGGAATTTTTTTCAAGAATATTGTGGATTATCCCTAATCTTGGTTGAAAGTTATGGATAAAAAACCTTTCATCGTCATTTTAACAATAAACTTTCTCCTCTTTACCTTTCTACCAACTACTTACTCTACCCAAGTTTTAACTTATAAATTGATTTCTAGTATTGAAGAGGGGTTTGCCGAGGAAGAACATTACTTAACTCTTTTTAACAATGCTTCTTGTCAGTTGAACCATTTCTCGATTTCCTTGCCAAGGGATGTTGAAATGGTTTATGTCAAAGATGTTTATTCAAACTTAAATTTCAAGATTGAAAGAAATGAGAAGGCTAAGCTTACGATTAATTTTTCGATTCCTATTAAGCCTAGAGAAGCAAGATTGGTTATGTTGAAGTATAAAACTCAGGAAAGAGTTAAAGCGAGGGGGAATTTCAACGAATATTTACTAGTTTTCATGCCAAAACAAGATATAGAAAATTTTGAGTTAATTCTAAAGCTTCCAAGAAATTCAGAGTTGTACTCTCCGAAGGACTTTGAAGTAGTAGTCCCAAAAGCCAATCTGAGTGTTCTGGAGGGAAGACCAGTTCTGAAATGGAAAACTAGTATCCAAGCTAATCATCCACAAATCTTCTTAGTAAGATTTAGGGGTAAACCAAACTTCAACTACTTTGTCTTATTATCCCTTCTTATTCTAACTATAGCTCTTGTCCTAACCTGGAAATTCGGACGTAAAGTTTGGAAAACTTACCAAAGAATGAGAAGGTTAAGTATGTTGAAAATCCTGAATGAAAGAGAAAGGAAGGTCTTGGAGGAAATAATCAAAAAGGAGGGTATAACCCAGCTAGAACTCATGCATAAGCTCGGATTTAGTAAAGCGAGTCTTTCAAAAATTTTGAGCAAGTTGGAATTGAGAGGCCTTGTAAAAAAGAAAAAATGGGGAAAGGTGAATAAGCTTTATCCTGGTGAAAAACTTTAGTTGAAACAGTTTCTCCAACAATTTAATAGTCAGTTTCCAGCTTAGTTTTTATTAACGGTGATAGAATGGATGTAAAAATGTTGAGCTTGAGTCTAATGTTAGCAATGCTAGTAAGTGCAGGGATTTCAGCAGCACAGGGAATAACGATAAGCAAGTTGCAAGTCAAGTATAAGTATGATTATGCAGTGATTGAAAAGTACAGAATTGGAATGGAGGCAATAATAAGCTATGTCGAGGAGTTGGGGAGGAACAGTTCAGCACTAATAAGCTACAAGAATCATTTTACAACTCTAGCTGCGGACTTAAAAGCTGCAGCTGACAACAACGATGGTGTAAGTTACAATGCAACCATTGAGGAGATGAAGGCAGTCGTTAGCAACTTTAGACAGGAAGCAAGAAGCCAAGTAGGTAACAACACAGAGGAAGCTAGATCAAGGATAGAGACTGCGCTTAAGGAGAACGAGGATTATCTGTACGGTTTAGTAACAGAAGCTAGAGAATTGCGTAAGGAAAGAAACACTCAAATTTTCGACTATTATGATGCTAGGGCAAAGGAAGTCATTGACAGGTTAGAAGTTCAGGGCTACGACATGAGTGAGGCCGTAGCAAAGCTAAACGAAATCGAAGGGAAAAGAGGGAGTTTCATCGAAGTGATGAATGCTACTATACAAGCTTGCTCGGATAAATGGGTTGGCGAATGCAAAGAAACTCCAGAAGCTGAAAACTACTTTGAATTGAGAGACGAAATAATAGAGGATTTCAAGGAATTAAGAGACCTAATACTCAAAACTGTTCTGGATACAACAATTCCTAGAGCCGAAGATGTTTTGAATAGAGCCGAAGATGTTTTGAATAGAGCCGAAGCTAGGGGGATTGACGTAACAGCTGAAAAAGCAAAATTGGATGCTATAAAATCTTTAGTTGATGATGCCAAAGCAAAGTACGAGCAAGGGGATTATAAGGAAGCAATAGGCTTGCTAAGGTCGGCAAGGGACTCCTTTAGAGAGCTAAAGGAAGAGGTTAAGGCCAGGAGGAGTGGAGCATGAACACAAAAATTTTACTTACAATTTTAGCAATCGTAGTGATTTGTGCAATAGCCTACTTTGTTTTAAAAACTCCAACAGAAAAGCCAAAAGTTTCAGAAGTGACCGGTGAGATAGAAATTCCAGAAACAGAAGTTGAAGTCCCTAGGTTTGAGGAGGAACCAAGACCGTTGGACTTAGGTTCACTCATCTAGCTTTTTCTTTTTATCTTTTGAGGTTCAAAATAAAACCATGAAGAGAAGTGAAGTAAAAGTAATCCTATCGGAAACCAGAATTGCCATATTAAAAGCTTTGAAGGAGAGAAGAAAGACTGTTAGCGAATTGAGTAAAGAACTGGATTTATCGAAGTCGACTGTGCACGAGCATTTGATCAAACTTGTGAAAACTGGATTCGTAAAGAGAGTTAACAGACCAGGTCGCAAATGGGTTTATTACCAGTTAACGGAAAAAGCTGAGAGCTTATTTGGAGTTAGTTCGAAGAAAATTGTTGTTACATTTTGTTTAACGATAATAAGCTTTTTCTCAGGAGCATATCAAATTTATCAAAGCTTTTTCATCGTACCAGCAGTAAAGACCGTTGCTGAAAGAGGAGCTAAGATTGGTATAAACTATCCGCACTTAATCGTTGGCTTAGTTTTAATTGGAGTAAGCTTTGTCTTAACAGTTCGTCTTTCCAAACTCGTTCGGAAAAACCGAACATTTTCGTTAAGAGTTTAATATCGAGAAACAGAATAATTTTTCATGAGTAAGCACATCTCGACAAACAAAAAATTACTTTTCGGAGTTTTGGCAATTGTTATAGTAGTAGTTGTAGTTCATCACTACTTTTCAAGCAGATGCTACCTTAGGCCTTTCTCTCAATTACCTTGGATATTCCAAGTTCAAGAAGTTTCTCTTTATGATCATGGAAAGTTTAGATCTTTAAATGATTTAGAAGGAATTATGGATGAGTTAGTTTCTGTCGTACAAAAACTTAATCTTCAAGCTAAATGTGCTTTTTCCGAAGAAAGAATTAATCAGTTAAGGCAAAATGGAAAAGTTGTTGAAATTGTTTTTAAAAAGCCTATTAACATCACTATAAGTCAGTGGATTGAACCAGAAGAAAGATATTATATTCCGACAGATAAAGAAGGTCACAGAATTTTAACGAATGTTAAAAGCGTTGTGTTTATTTTGGAAGGATATATGGAAGGAAATGTTTTAATTGGAGTAGAAAGTGATAATGTAAAAAGTTATGAATGTTGGGCCATCAAAAAGCCGTTTAGCAATGAAATCGATAAAAGCTGGATAAAAGAAGTAGAGACAGTGATAGAAGGGTTGAATTACAAAGTTGAAGAATGCTCTGTCGGTTTTGAACCAGAAGAGGTAATTGATTATGATGAGAAAACAAAAACTCTTATCGCTTATGTTACTGTAAATTGTTGTGGTGTAAACATCACGGTTGAGAGAGAAGATTTAGCCTACAGAATCGTCGAGAAACAATATGGTGAGTTGTGTAGGTGTATGTGTAGGAGGAAAATAACCATTTTTAACGTTCCCGAAAATTCCAAAGTTGTTTTTATCGATAAGGACGGTAGGAAGATTGTATTGTCACCGAATTTAGGATTTTGCGGTCGGTCAACTTATGGAAAATGCAATAGCGATGAAGATTGCATAACTGATGGATGCTCTAGTCAGGTTTGTAGATCAAGATTTGAAGAACCGATTGGAACTACATGTGAATGGTTTGACTGTTACGATGCGAATAAATATGGAGTTGCTTGTAAATGTGTTGACGGAAAGTGCCAATGGGTGAGAAAATGAAAATTAGAAAGATAGATAAGATTTTCAAACCAACCTGCGGAAAAATATTATTGACAATTTTACTAGTTTTGATACTTCCTAACTTTGCTTATTGGAGCTGCTGTTTACAACCACCTTGTCCGGTTGAATTTGAAGTTCATCTTGGTTACTGGGCTTTGTTACTTCAGACTGGCATTGTAGTTCCCAAATGTGGAGAATTTACTTATTTCTATTTTTGGCCATTAAGTATTTTGGTAGCTTACTTGATTTCATGTATTATAATAACAAACTGTATTAGTAAAACCAGAGGGTTGAGAAAACGAAAAAAATAGGCATAATCGAATTAATCAAGTACGCGCTTGTAACAATGTTAATTTTGAGTTTCATCTTACCGACAATTACCTTTGCAGTAAACCAGGAAGCATGTTTTTGGTTATAAACCTGGTGGAAAAAGCTTTGCTGGTTATAAACCATTGGATTAATACTGGTTTGTTCTTTGCTTAAAGACATAAGGCATAGTTTTTTAGCCACGTCCCTCTTTTTTCGCTATCAATTTCGTAAACTTATAATGGTTTATCTTTTAGATAGACTGGTAGAGATAAAGTCGTAGATGTAAAGAAAAAGTAAAGCGAGTAAGTAAGAAGGTAACTTTCTAGGACTCCTGCTGCCTATGAATGGAATCGTTCTCTTTATTCCTCGAATGTAAAATTCTTTTAACTTTTTTACACCTAGAACATGCACACCGTCCAGTCTTGTAACATTTCTTAACAGTTCCTTATAGGTTTCTTCTTTAACCAGCAATACATCTACATACACGTAACCGTTTCTATTCGGCAGCTTTAATCTTTTTCTGAGAAAAGTTTGATCGTAGTCGAAGGAATAACCTTCTTGATTTTTGATTCTAAAATATTCTTCTGAACCTCTTGGTACTACTTCATATCCCTTTCGAGAAAGATTAGAATAAAACTTCAAAGCATTAGAATGGCTTATAGTACAATCTATTTCCCAGTAAGTTCTAAAATGATCTAAGAAAGAAAAAAGTTTTGAAAAAATACTACCTATATAAGGAGTTCTTTCAAGATAGAGACGTAAAGCAAAGGAGCCTATTATTATGCAGTCTTCTTCAACAATTTCTCTTCCGATCGAAATTAGTTCTTCGTTCATATGATGAAGTTGCTAGGATTTTAAATACTTAAATATCATGTGAAAATTTTGTTATACGTATAACAGTTTTCAAACTTAAATTTTCTCCAGAATAAAAATCTAAATAGGTGTTAGTTTGACTCGGATAATCGTTTTTTCTAGCGGCAAGGGAGGAGTCGGAAAGACTACGTTGGTTTCTAATTTGGCAGCCGCGTTAGCTGACTTTGGAGAAGAAGTTGTTGCCATCGACGCAAACGTGACAACACCTAACTTGGGTTTGCATCTAGGCATACATCTTGCTCCGAACACGCTCCATGACGTTCTGAAAGGAAACGTAAAGTTAAGAAACGCTATCTACCCACACCCTCTCGGCTTCAAAGTCGTCCCAGCCTCTCTGAACGTTAACGACTTGAAGAGTGTTGATGTCGGAAGACTTCCAGAGGTAACTTTGAACTTGCTGGGCAAGGCGGATTTCGTCATACTCGATTGTGCTGCAGGACTGGGTAAAGAAGCATCTTCTGCCTTAATGGCGGCAGATGAAGTGATCATAGTAACGAATCCAGACTTGCCATCTTTGACAGATGCTCTGAAAACTCTTAAGATAGCCCAGGAAGCTAAGAAAAAGGTTTTGGGAATCGTCGTTAACAGAGTAAAAGGAAGGAAGCATGAGTTGAGTAAAGAAGAGATAGAAGAATTTTTAGGAGTACCTGTGATAGCGGAGATACCGGAAGATAAGCACGTCTCTGAAGCAATAGCTGCAAAACAACCTTTGGTCCATTACAAACCAGACTCTCCGGCTGCCAGAGAGATAAGAAAGCTTGCAGCGTGGCTTGCAGGAAGAAAAGTAGAAGAAGAGGGTGGTGTGCTAAGAAAGTTGCTTAGGAAGGTAACCTCTTGGTTGTCTTAAGACGTTCCAAGTCAACAGGTTTGGGACTCTTATCTCTGGTGTTATCACTAAGCTCACATCTCCCACTACACTCTTACCCAGTTCTGTCAGTCTTGCCGGTACACCTTTGTTGTTAACATCTCCACACTCTATCAGCCCAAGGTTCCTAAGTTTTTTCACGTTGTACCTTACAGTAGATCTAGGTATGTTGTACTTCCTTACTATAGAATCTACCAAGCTGGTTACTGTCAGGTAATAGCCATGCTTAGCTAGCTCTTCGAGTATGAGAAGTTGAGTTTTGTTTAGCAAACTCTTTAACACGTTTGCTATGTCGTTCTTAGAAACCGGCGTTTATCCACCTCTACCACCTCCAACTTTTGAAAGAGAGGTCAGAATAAGCAAATGAACGGAACGAGCTAGTAGTTTACAAACCGGTATGACATCACTGACACCATGCTTAAACAATTTTAAACAAAAGCTTACTTAAACGTTTTGGGCAAGCCTCAGAGGATGAGGAGGGCCATACGGGCTGAATTAAGATGATGCCTAACCTCTCATCCGAGGGAATCGAATTTCTTTATTCCAGAGTAAAGTGTTCTGTAAACTTTTAGTAAACTTGTTAGGTTAACGTATTCGTTTGAAGAGTGCATATTACCTCCAGTTGGCCCTATGTTTATCGTCGGTATCCCAAACATAGCTGTCAAGTTTCCGTCGAACACGGACTTTGCAACATCCTTTTTCTTTATTATCGTAGAGAATATTTTGGAAAGCTTTTTATCAGAATGGTCGAACGGTTTTAGGAAAGGCGTTGGTCTTTCTATCGGTTTGACAGAAACTCTAAGCCCAGCTTTTTTGAACGAATCCCTTACCTCCTTTATCGTCATGTTGAGTGTCTCTCCAAGAGTTGAACGGTGGTTTATTCTCAAAACTATTTCATGAGGAGAGGATAGGAACATACTCCCAGCAGATATATGAGATACTGTGTAAGAACATCTCCCTATCTTCTTCTTTTTACATTTCTTTCTAAGATTCTTCAAAGCTTCAGATATTTGCTTAAGTATTCGTACCATCGGCTCTTCATCCTTGAGTGCAGCATGCCCGCCGTTGCAACTAACGTTCACATCTACAGCATACCTACCAAACGCTTTATCGACTAAAGCAACTTTGTCTCCGGGAAGGGGTTCTGTGAAGATGGCACCAGCAAACCTCTCATCCCTGAACTCCTCCAAAAACTTGTACATTCCGTAAGAATGACCTTCCTCATCCCCAGTCAGCACAAGCCATAGCTCTGTGTTCTTCAATTCCTTTGAGAGCTTTCTGTACAGATGGAGGAGTATCGAAACACCGCTTTTCATGTCTAAAGCACCTAAACCATAGGCACGCTTTCCTTTAATCGTCAGGATGAACGGATCAGTCTTCCATCCTGGGACAACGTCTACTGTGTCCAAATGGCCAGATAGTATTAGTTTCTTCTCGGACTGTTTTTCCGATACAGAAATCAAGTTTGCCTGGTTTTTCGAAAATTTCTGTAAACGAACGTAGAAATTCTTTTCAAGCTTTTCTTTTAAGAATTCAGCAAGCTCTCTTTCATTGCCTGTAACAGAATTGTATTTGACCAAAACCTTTAAAGTTTTTACTAGACTCTCGAGCTTCATTTTTGACACACGAATCCTTTTTAAATATTCGTTGAGGCATTTAAAATTTTTGGTTAAAAGTCGATTTTTCTCATGTTATACGTATAACACAGAGAACCTTCTGAAAAACTTTGTTTGAGTTATAAAAACTGTTATACGTATAACAATTGATGTCAGCTACTCAAATTTAGCTATTCCACAACCGAAATCTTTTATAACTACTTCGACAACACCATGTTAAGGGATTCTTGAAAACCGTCATAGTCGGTGCTGGTCCCGCTGGGTTGTTTGCGGCAAAAGTTCTTTCAGACGAGCATGAGGTTACCATAATAGACAGAATGCCATTCATAGGTGGTGCTGGTTTACATTCAGACGGAAAGTTAAACTTCCATCCTCAGATTGGAGGCAACCTGTTGGAGTTTATGAACCAAAAGAAAGCTTGGGAATTAATCAAGAGTATAGAATCATTCTTCGTCGAGATGGGAGCAGATCCGCCGGAGTTCATGGAAAAAGAGATGAAAGAGCTTGAAATAAAGGCTCTTAAAGCAGGAATAAAGTTCATACCGATAAGGCAGACTCACATAGGTTCAGATAACCTGCCTAACGTCATGAAAAACATCAGGGAGTTTTTAGAATCGAAGGGCGTCGAGTTTCTGTTAAGGACAGAAGTGAAGGATTTAGTCGTAGAAGATAGAAGAGTCTCTGGTATAGTAACGGAAAAAGAAGTCATAGAGGGAGATTATTTCCTCATCGCTCCTGGAAGGTCTGGATTTGAGTGGATGGAATACTTGGTCAAAAAGTACAACCTTAATTACTTTTTCAACCCTATCGACATAGGAGTAAGAGTAGAAGTGCTGGATGAAGTCTTCAAAGAACTTGTTGAGGATTTCAAGATATGGGACCCGAAGTTCCACATAATGACAGAGAGCTATGATGACTTTGTCAGGACATTTTGCACCAATCCTTCGGGCTTTGTAGTAAAGGAAAGCTATGGCAACAGCCTTGTTGGAGTCAACGGTCATGCGATGAAGAAAACGAAATCAGTTAACACAAACTTCGCATTTCTCGTAAGGATAAACCTAACTCAACCTTTGGAGAACACTACCGCGTACGGAAAGAGGATAGCACAACTAACCAACACACTAGGTGGGGGTAAACCGTTAATCCAAAGGCTGGGAGATTTGAAGAAACATAGGAGGTCGACTTGGGAAAGGATAAGAAGGAGTTACGTTGAACCAACGTTAAAAGATGTAACTCCGGGCGACATAGCGATGGCTTATCCAGAGAGAGTAGTTACAGATATCTTAGAGGGTTTGAAAATGCTCGACAGAGTAGTGCCAGGAGTCTTCTCCGACTCTACTCTGCTTTATGCACCAGAGATAAAGTTCCATGCTATAAGACCTACGATGAATAAGAATCTTCAAAGTTTAGACATACCAAACCTTTTCTTCGCCGGAGATGGCGCAGGAGTTTCTAGAGGCATAGTAGGTGCGGCAGCGACAGGAGTGATAGCGGGAGAAGGAATCCTTAAAGTATCAAAATCATCTTTCAAACACTAGCACATCAGTCGGTAAGTCTCCGTACATTATCTTTATCGTCTCTGAAGGTTGTATGCTCAAGTGTTTTTCAAGCAATTTTCTCTCTGCAGTCATGACAACAAGCCTTTTCCAGTCTCCTGTTTCAACGTTCTTCCCAAAACCCTCATACAGCTTGTGTATTACTCTTTTGCTCGCAATCCTTAGCCCATAGGGAGGGTTGGTCACTATGACATCATAGTCTAGGCTAATTTTTGTCGCATCACATCTGAAAAAGTTCACATCAACTAATGCCTTTTCTGTGTTAGTTTTTGCTCCTTCAACATGTTTCTCGAACAAATCACAACCAAAAACTTCTAATCGTTTTGGTTTAATCTTTTGATCGAACTTCTTTTTCACTCTCTCAAACTCTTCATCGCTAAAAATCTTCAGCTTTTGGAACGCAAACTCCTTCCTTAGTATGTTGGCTGGGATGTTGTAAGCAAACCTAGCGGCCTCTATCGGTATAGTCCCAGAACCACACATGGGATCCAGCAACGATTCATTTTCCTTCCATTTTGAGACTCTTACCAAACAGTATGCTATCGTGGGCTTTAGCGGCGCTGGGTGTTGGTAGACCCTATAGCCACGCTTATGCAGACTTTCGTCACCAGTCGTATCTAAGCCTATTAGAAGAGAGTCATCTTTGACGTAGACTCTTATTATGATATCAGGCTCATTCAGATCAACTTTTAACCTTTTTCCTTCTGACTCTAGAAAGCTGTCTATAACAGCCTGCCCAGCGACTCTGGCTACATCTACGCTAGTAAACTGATGGTTACCCATCCTCTGAGCCCTTATCGCAAACGTCTGGTCATCGTTTATCCATTCAGAAAAATCTATTCGTTTCGTTTTAGCGTAGATATCTTCCAACGTTTGGAATTTGGAGGAGTGGAGCAAGAGTATGACTCTGTGTATGCTCCTTGCTACGTAGTTTAGAGTGTAAACAGCAGCGAGCTTAGACTTAAACCTTACAGCACCTTCCCTTTCTATACGCGCAGTAGAGCCGATAAGCTCTTTAATCTCCTCTATCGTTACTCTTTCCAAGCCTCGTGTGCATGTCGCTATGAACTCAAACTCTTTCATAAAAATTGTTTTTACAGAATTCTCTTATTAAAACAGTCGCGTAACAACCTTTTTTCAGCCAAAAGCTGAAAACCACTTTGTCGCCCACAATTTTGTAATCAAACTGTTTGAACGTTAACGGCAATTCTCTCAAGTTCCCCTTTTCGTAGATTTTAAGCTCCTTTATCTTGAATTCTGTTTGAGAAACACCTTCTGTTTCCAGAACATCCCTTACGATCTCTCCACAAACGTTGTGTGGTATTTTAGATTTAAACCCTACAAGAGGAAAAGCAGGATTGCCGGCTTTTACGAAGTCGCAGTCTAGCATAGCGTTCAACGGTAAGCCTAGTTCCATCCTCTTAGATACAAAAATGTTGAAGAGGTACGATTGGTATGCACTGATGAAAAACCTTAGAAGGCTTCTGTCGACCCTCTTCACAACTTCTTTGGGCTTTAATCCTCTCTTCAAAAGTCTTATGACATTCCTTTCTATCCAAAGACTTTTCGGCATTACCTTCAAAGCCTCATCATACTTTCCCTCTTTTGCAAGCCTCCTTCCTTCTCTAGAACTTTCAGATTCTTTTGGATACGGTTTGAACAAAAGTTCATCTAGGAACGTTTCAAAATCCTTTTTGAGTAAAGCTCTTCCCAGAATATGAGTGTTCGGTCTAGTTATACCAAACCTCTGGTATCCGAAAAAGTTCGGACATCCCTTTTCCTTCAACTGTTTCAGAGTTTTCTGTATGATGTCCTTGTTGGGTTCACTGTTTCTGATCGTTACAGTAAACCTGTTCCCTCTTAGCATTCCAAGCCTTATCTTCTTCCTAATCCTTTCGACTCTCAGAACCTTTAGCTTACCTTCTATCTCTATTTCTGAAGGGTTAAAGTTTGGGATGAAAGGTATCGAAATCTTTTGCACGGTAACGGCATGCTTATCTTTCTGTCCAGCAATGCCTATAGACTTTTTCTGTATTCCCAAAACTTTGGAGATATGGTTTACAACTTCTGTGGTTGAAAGATTCTTTTTTTCAATCTCTATCATCAAATGCTGGCCGTTTGAGCTAGGTTGGAAGAAAGAATCTTCGACGACAACAAAATCTTCCAGTTCATTCTTTATACTTCCTCCTATACCTTTCGTAGTCGTAGCGTAAAACTCCATACCTATAAGCTTTTCCAACTCTTCATTCGTTCGGAGATATGTAAGACTCATCAATTATTTGACGTGATTGAAAAAAGAAAAAGGAAAGATCATCCGAGTTCCTATGGAAGACCATGTACTGATCTACTATTTCCAATAACAAAATCGTTATACGTATAACACTAACTCTGCTTGGCTACCTCAAATAGTTTGTTAACATCCATCTCCAACACACTTACAGGCATTTCTATCTTCCATTCTTCTAGAACAGCCGGATGCACCTCACCTAAAAACCCTAGCTCAACGTCCTTAACTTTAACGCACGCTCCTCTACCTTCTATCAAAAAGTTCTTTGACGTTTCTACAAACTCAAACTCTTTCACACCAACGTTTCTTAACAAAGACTCAGTAAGCGATTTTATCTCGCTGAAGCTGGCTTTAGAATGGCAAAGAGCTACGCAGGCTTTCCTAACGATTCTAGTTCCTGTGTCAGAGTTTTCATCCAGCAAGACTACATCTCCAATTTCATAGATGTTCTGCGGATAAGCACGCCTGACGTTCCTACTCAAAACTTCCATCAAGCTTGGAAGCAACAAGTTTCTTACTACGTTGAATTCCTCAGTTTTAGGATTCTCAGCCTCCACTACATCCTGCTCCTCCATTCTCATCTTCTCGAACAGTTTCTTTTTACTCGTCAGTATGAAAGTCTTGACTTCTTGTAATCCATAACCTACCATGAAGTTCCTTAACTTTGTGGAAAACCTTTCGAACTCATCTTCCTGCCCTATAGTCGCGAGGTTTGGTAGCTCTGGTTCAAACCTGTCATAACCGTACGCTATGGCAACATCTTCTACGACGTCTATAGGATGCATTATGTCAGTCCTGTAGCAAGGAACTAACACTCTTGCATAGCTTCCGTCGTCGTAAGCATCGTACCCCATCCTTCCTAAAAGCTGATGTATTTCGTTTTTTGAAAGGCTTAAACCCAACAACCTGTTGATGTACTCATACTCCACTCTCATCTCCTTAGGACTCAGGTCAGGAGTTTCCACGAACCTGTCGGGATACTTTATCCTTACTCTGAAAACCTCAGCCCCCCTATCGATGAAAGTCGTCACTAGTATGTTGAGAACTTCGTTAACGGCCTTCCAATCCGTTCCAGTCATGTCGAAGAACACATTCCTCGTGCTCTCTGTTAGCATGGTGTGGATAGAGTTTATTATCGGTGGCATGCTCAGCACCATGCCTTTAGCGTCGATGAGTATTGGGTATTCTTCGAAATCCTTAACTATCCACCCGTACTCGACACCTTTCGGATGTTTCTGGAGTATCTCTTCCAAACTCATCTCTTTACTCTCACCTAAAGGAATGAACTTGAATTCCTTTGGTTTTGTCGTGTAGTAAACAGGAAACTTTATCTTGTCGAAGTCATGCAACCCTATCGCGACCTTTCTCCTTTTTCTTCCGTGCGTTACGTGCAACTTCTCTTGGACTTGCATGATCGATCGTATGAAATCATCCGTAAACTCTACGTTCATGGCAATGGTGCATGCGATGAAAGGCCTTACTTTACTAACCTTCTCATCTACCGAAACGATGTAAAGCTGGGAAGGTTTGGCGTCGTAATGCTTAAGACCTTTTCTAACTCCTATGAAAGATGAGAAAGCTCTTGCTAGCCCTTCAACGCTTAGCATGTCTGGTCTATTCGGAAAGACCTCTACCTCAAACTCCTCTTCACTCCTACCTTCCCACCCAACTCCGAGCATCGGAAGTTTCTTCTCTATGACATCCCAATCTAAATCCTTACCAACGAGCTTACAAAAGTCCTGCTTGTTGACTTTTATTACAGGCATGCTATCATCCCAACCATATCTTCGACTCTCTTAACATCTTTAAATCGTTCCAGTACAGTTGGCGTATGTCGTTTATGTTGTACGCGAGCATGACAGGCCTTTCCAACCCAAGTCCCCATGCTAAGACTGGAACATCCACACCAAGTAAGGGCTTCACAACTTCAGGCCTGAAGATTCCTGCACCACCGAGCTCTATCCATTGTTTGTGCTCAGGATGCCAGACTTCTGGCTCAACACTCATCTCTGTGTAGGGGAAGTACGCAGGCCTAAACCTTATCTTTTTGAACCCAAGTTTTTCGAAGAAAGTTTTAAGGTAGCCTAGCAAATGTTTGAAATTCACGTTCGGGTCTACTACTATACCTTCTGTTTGATGAAACTCTATCAAGTGTTTCCAATCGAGAGTTTCATTCCTGAATACTCTTCCTACAGCAAAGTACTTCGCTGGAAAACAACCATTTTCAACATCCTTCCTCAACTGAGCTAAAGTCCTTGCAGACAGAGCTGTTGTGTGAGTCCTAAAAACTAACTTTTTCGAAAATTCTTCATCCCATTCGTATCCCCATCCTTTGGAGCCAGTGGTCCAACCATTCTGGTGTGTTTGTTTTACAGCCTCCACGATTTCATCGTCTGGCAACTTACCTTTTTTAGGTTTCTTTACGTACAATGTATCTGCAAGGTCTCTAGCAGGATGGTCTTGTGGTTGGAACAACGCATCAAAGTTCCAGAAAGAAACTTCTATCAAAGGACCTTTCATCTCTTTGAACCCCATCTCAATCCATACTCTTTTTATGTATTCCAAAACCTCTTGGAGGAAATGTCTTTTGCCAGGATAAGTCTTCGGAACAGGGAGCTTGACGTCGTATTTTTGAAACTTCAACCCCTTCCACTTCTGGCTTTTTATGATCTCCGGTGTAAGTTGAGTTACAACTTTCCCAACATCCTTCTCTATGAGTGGTACAAGCTTTTTTCCAAGCTCTGTTATCTTAACTTCAAACTTAGTTTTCTTTTCAAACTCTACCAGCTTTCTTTTTTTTAACGTTTCCAACACGTCATGCGGTATATCTTCAACCTTTTTGGCAGAAGTCTTAAGAGAACTCAGGTATTTTTCGAGTTCAAAAGTTTTACTTAAAGCATTCTTACCACTTTCAGTTAGAGAAACCTTACCTTCTGATATCTCTATCCAACCGTTTTTCTTCGCCCAAACTAAGGCTATTTCAAAGTTTTCCACAGAGTTTTTCAACTCGTTTATCGAGGTAACCCCTTCTTCAACTCTTTTTATCAAATTCTTTTCTGGCAACCCGTTTTCAGCATACCTTAAGCCTTCGTCCGAAAGCTTAACGAAGATTTCCTTTTCTTCTAATACGTCGACTATGCCTTTGGTCCTCGCCCACCCACATGCCTTTACTAACGAACCTTCCTTCAACCCAGTTTTTTTGGACAACTCGTTTAGCGAAAGTTTTTCAACATTTTTCAACGCAACCAATATTCTTTTCTCGTATTCGTGAAGCTTCTCTATCAAATCTTCCATGACAATCCACTCTAAAATTTAGAGTAAAGTTAAAAATAATTTTTGAGCAAACGCTAAAATCCTTTAAATCCTCAGAAAAACATATTCTGAAATACATGAAAATAGCAGTTTTTACAGATAGCTATAAGCCTCAAATCAACGGTGTAGTAACACATATTGAAGAAACTACTAGAATCTTCGCTAAAAAAGGCCATGAAGTCGTGATCTTTGCTCCTGGCAAATCTAAGAGTTTTGTCAAAACGCTTAACGACGGTAGAAAAGTTTTCTTCACGTCTTCTATACCTTTCACTCCTTACAAAGAGTACAGAGTCTCTAAGCCTAAGATAAAGAGGATTTACGATTTTTTCAAGAAGAATGACTTTGACATAATTCACATACACTCTCCCTTCACGCTGGGAATGATAGGGATTCTAATGGGAAAGATATTCAACCTACCTATAGTAGGCACGTACCACACACTCTGGCCAGAGTTCTTTCCACACTTGACAAAAGGAAAGTTTAAATCTGTGATGAGAAAGGTCGGTGAGTACCCGACAAAAAAGTTCACACAGTTTGTCTACTCGAAGTTGGACGTCATAATAGCTCCGTCCAACGAAACGAAAAAATTCTTGGAAAGCTACGAGTTAGAGAACATAATGGTAGTGCCGAATGGGATCGTAATAAAGAGATACCAGAACGTTTCGAGTAGGGCTAAAAGCGTTATAGCGAAGAAATACAAAATACCGAAGGATAAAAAGATACTCCTTTACGTCGGGAGGATAAGTTTGGAGAAGAAAATAGACGTTTTGTTGGATGCCTATAGCTATGTTGAAAGGAATGAGGATAGCATGCTACTCATAGTTGGAAGAGGACCTATACTCAAAAACTTGAAAGAATACGCTAAGTCGAAAGGCATAAAAACTGTCAAGTTTCTTGGTTATATACCAGATGATGAGTTACCAGCAATCTACAATTTAGCAGACGTTTTCGTTTCAGCGTCTGATTCAGAGACTCAAGGTATTGTCTTCTTGGAAGCGATGGCTGCTGGTTTGCCTATAGTGGCTGTGAACAAAGGTGGGGCCAAGGACGTCGTAAAGGATAGAAAGAACGGATTCTTAGCAGTTCCTAACGATCCGATAGACTTTGCGATAAAGATGATTAAATTGTTGAACAACAAAGATTTGTATGAAAGTTTTAGAAAAGAAAGTTTGAGAATGTGCAAAAAATTTGATGTTGAAGAAACAAGCAAAAAACTTCTTTCTATTTACAGAGATCTGTTAAAAAAGAAGAAGAGAAAAAACTCTTCGAAGATTCTTAATGTGTTGAAAACTCTCTACAAGAGGTTAACGTACAGGTTCTAGTTTTGGTTTAGTTCTTTTTAATCTCAATTTGTAGAAAAAAGAATTGAGAGTTGATACGAAATAATAGAGGTTTGCTTTTGGAAAACCTAATTTGGAATACCTCCGAACCGAAGAAAAAACTTCTCCCGCCAAAAATACAACATCAGAGTTTTTTTGGAGTTTTAGCACGAGATCTGCATCCTCATAGAAACTCAAATCTTCTTCAAATCCACCAACTTTCTGGAACAAACTTTTTTTAACAAACAAACAGAAACCAGGCATGAGTACACATAACCTTTTGGTTTTTAGAGAGATCTGTGAGAAGAAATTCCCAAAGGAAAAAAAGAGTTTGTAAAATGTTTCAGTCACAAACGAGTTTTCATTCTGTAGGTAAGGATCTGGACTACATACTACTGCTCCAATCTTTTCGTCTTCAAGAATCCTTTTAATTTTTTTGAAAATGTTAGTATCTTTGAGGATTACATCTGCGTCTACGAACAACAGTATGCTTCCTTCAGAATTCTGAGCACCTTCGTTTCTAGCTGAAGCGGCGTTTCCTTTAGAAAACATTATCTTTGTTTCAAATCTTTTGGCTATTTCTACGGTTCTATCAGTACTCTCCCCATCCACGACTATTATCTCAAAGTCCTTGAGAGTCTGTTTTTTTATAGACTCTAAGCATTTGCCTATGTATTTCTCTTCGTTTAGCGTAGGCACAATCACGCTTATCAGAGGTCTTTTAGCTTTTCTCATTCTATTAAAAATTTATCTACCTTTTGCTTAGCTTTTTTCCTTCTTTTCTGATGTTCTTCAAGAAACTTTTCAACTTTCTTTATCAACCTTAACTTGCATTCACCACACAACAATCTTCCAGACTTGCAATCCTCATAGATTTCCTTGAGTTTTTTGTCATCTTCCTCGAAAAAGAAGTAGTAATATTTATACACAGAACATACGTCCGGATTCCCACCATACTTTCTTTGGAGTTCTGCAGTCTCCCTTCCACCTGTGAAAGCGTTCAGTATCTTACGCCTTATGTCTTCCGGCTTATCAGTCGTAAAAATAGCCGTTTCTGGTTTGCTTGCAGACATCTTACCCTCTTTTCCTAAACCGGGTATAAATTTACTGTGGATTTGAGCAGGTTTGTAATACCCTAGCTTAGGAGCAACATCTCGTGCTGGCCTCCAATAAGGATCTTGATCTATCGCAGCTGGTATAAGAACTGGTACGTTGTGGCCTTTTTCTTCACTCGGTAAAAAGCAAGGTGCTATTTGCATAGATGGAAAAAATATTATGCCAATGTTAGAGCTGTTTTTAAACCCAAACACAGCTTTGACTGTTGAAAACGTTAGATGTTTGGAGACTTTCAACGCAATCCTGTACAATTTATCTATATGTAACGTGTTGACGATTATATGCGTTTTCTTCGGTTTAAACCCCATGGCTATGATATCGAGTATGTTGTCCATAGCGTAGTTTGTAGTTTCTTTTAAGCTCAAAGGCTTTACCAGAAACTTTTCATCGTCTGTGAGCTGGAAGTACAGCTCTGTGTCAAACTTGTCCTGGAGCCATTTCGTAAACACCCAAGGGACTAGATGGCCTATATGCGTATGACCGGAAGGTCCTCTTCCAGTGTAGAGCACAAATTTCTCTCCTTCCTCATACTTATCCAGAATCCAATCGAAGTCTCTATGAGAAAAGAATATCTTTCTACGTAGCATGAAATGAAGTTTACCAGTATGTTTTTTCAGCCTGTTAAGAATTTTTTCATCCAACAGCTTAGTGCCAAATTGTTTTATCAGTTTTTCATAATCGAGTTCCCCCTTTACTTCCCAAGGAGTCACGGTAAACTTTTGTGGCATACATTAACACCTTATTACAAATAACTTCATCCAATAGTCTTATATTTTAGAGTTTAGTTTCTTTATCTGAAAAACAAGAAATGTACCAGTAAGCGGCAAAGAGTATGAGTAAAAGCATTTTTAGACTTATTTTGAATAGAATCTTGCATGTTGCTAAAGTAAGTCCTATGGAAGGGAGAAGAAAACGTAATGGTTTATAAACCAGTAACCAAAAAATCGTTTTATGCCTAAAAGGATCCTTAACATAGGTTGTGGTAACGATACGTATGGGACAGACTTTTTGGATTTGTATCCTAAGAGGAAGGAAGTTAAAAAGTGATGCTAACAAAGATATGTTTCCTTTTCCATCTAACTCGTTCGATGAAGTTTACTCGAGGTTTTTATTCGAACACTTGACCAATCCGCTTCATTTTTTGAAAGAATGCTACAGAGTTCTGAAAAAAGGAGGAAGAATCGTAATAATTACCGACAACGCTGGCTTCTTCGGCTGGCTTACGAGCGTTCACCAAGGGGGTTATGAGGATGTCAGTAAAAAGAAAGGTGCAGATGAGGACAAACATTATGCTTTATTCACGCCTTCACATTTGAAAAACTGGCTAGAAAAGGTTGGGTTTAAGAACGTCAAGGTTGAGTATACGATAGATATGAGAGAAATCGACGGGAGAACTCCTCTAAAGAAGTCGCACATTCCGTTCATACTCTTTCTTTCCAAGATAAACAGAAAATGGAGTCCTCATATAAAAGCCGTTGGGATAAAATGAGTAAGAAAAAAATTAGATGGACTACTTGAAAACTCGGTGAGATTTTGATGGGCCGGGGGGGATTTGAACCCCCGACCAACGGGTTAAAAGCCCGCTGCTCTACCTAGCTGAGCTACCGGCCCCTAAGACTAACTTTCTTTTTGACCATTTTATTTAATAAGCTTTTGCAGAAATCCTTCAAACTTTCATCAACTTCTGTTACCACATAACGTTCAGAAATCTTGTACACGATAATCGTTCCATTTTCCGCTTCCAACACTAAAGGTATGAGGGAAGGTGTTTCATCACCCTCCACAAAGATTTTCGTTTTTCTCTGACTTTTCAAGGCGTTCTTAACAACATTCCATAGATCCATAGTAAGATGGTGTGAAGGATTCTTTGCTATCAACAGGTCGGCATCATAACTAAGAATCTTTTCTCTGATGTCTATTCCTGTTGGTCTATTGTTTTCTTGTTCGTCGAATACCAAAACTTTTGGCTCAACTTCGTTTTCCAAAAACTCGTATCCCAACAAATCCCCGATAGAAACAAATTCTTTACCTTTAATAACTTCTAAAGCTTCAGACAAAGAAGAATAAACTTTGCCCCAGGGTTTTTTAAGTTCAAGGTATACGTCTACAGGCAAAAAATAAACATGGGCGTTTAATCTTATCTACCTCTTCCTATTCCTTCTAATATCTCTATTCCTCCAAGCATAATCTCGTAGCTTTGAACTCCTACCGAAACCACATGCTGCACAATAACCTTTTCGTATGTTATAGCTATGCCTACCACAACGCCTACAACGTATATGTGTTATCTTCTGATGCTTACCAAAACTAGGGGTACCTTTTACCATAAAAACACCTTAGTTAAATCGGTGATGCATAGATTACCGTGTCGCCTCTGATAAGCAACGTTCCAAGTTTCTTTTTGTTCTCCCCGTTTGCAGATTGTATCTCAGCATCATCCAACCAAAGGTTTAGGTGCAAATCTAAAGCTCTAAGGACTCCTGTTATTTCATCGCCGTTTTTAAGCTTTACGTACACTCTCTTTCCTTTTGCTCTATCCAATGCGTCTATAGGTCTGTCCGGCATATCCGATACCTGATTTTTAGTTTATCGGAGTCAATATTTAAAAGCTTATGCCTCAATAAATAAAAAGTTGATACCATGCCAAAATGGCACATCGACGTTGGAAGGAAAGTGACGGGAGGGGTAGTTAGAAGAGGGAGGAAAAAGAAAAAGTATGAGATGGGAGGAGACCAAATTCTTGTAAAAGTTAGTGAGGAAGAAAAGAGAAAAGTGGTCAGAACGAAAGGTGGGGGAAGGAAAGTTAAGGCGGTCGAAGTAGCTTTTGCTAACGTAACAGATCCAAAGACGGGAAAAACGAAAAAAGTCAAAATACTTGGTGTGGTCAAGAACCCTGCCAACCCACATTACGTAAGAAGAGCGATAGTCACGAAAGGAAGTATAATTAAAACTGAGATGGGTGAAGCTAAAGTAACTTCTAGACCAACACAAGATGGTGTCGTCAACGCTGTCCTTATTGTAAAACAATAACTCAAAACTCTACTTTATCTCCTACTTTAACGCCATACCTTTCTGTGAAGTTTGCATTCACTTCTAGCACATACGTTATAGGTTTTGGTGGTCTGTAGATTGTACAGTTAAGTTTGCAAGGTTGTGCATTCTTTACGAACCCTACTATAGTTTTCGTTTCATCGATCCATATTATGTCTATCGGGAAAGACATGTTCATCATCCAAAAACCATACCGTCCGGGTTTTTTGAACAAGAAAAGCATACCTTCATCATCTCTGATAGAACTTCTTCCTATTAGACCTTTCACTATCTTTGATGGTGTATCAGCAACTTCTACAGTTATCTGTCTTCCGACTATCAAAAGTTTCCTTTTTTCATATTTTTCCTTTGTATACCGCAAAACTAACGTTGTGAACAACAAAAGTAGGAGAAAAATCGGCAAGAGAAATATTGTATTCAACCGAATTTTCAGTTTCATCAACAATTATCATGAGATTGGAGATGTTAAAGCTTTTTGCTTGGTACTACCAAATTCAAAATTATGAAAACAAAATATTTGATGATATTAGGCTTATTAGTAATCGTAGTGATTGTCTTAACTTATACGTATTTCCAAAGACCTTCGAAAGGTAAAGGAAAGGTAGAGGTGATAATCCAAGACTGTATTTCCTTATGTGAAAGTGCTTTACAGCATGATGTTGACCTTTCAGTCGGCCCATGTTTAAGCGATAACAACCCTGAATGGAAACACTCAGACTGGGTATGCGATGTTGCCCATTGGCCGAGAGAAGATGTGGACAACAACCCTTCAAATCAATGCAAAGAGTTTAGAGAGGGTAGGGCACACCATTTTGTCGAAGTTACGCCTGAATGTGGGTACATAAGACATAGGTGAGGTGGTGGTATGGGAGAGTTTGAGTACAAAGGTGTTGCGATAGAATGGCTAGGCCATGCGTCGTTCAGGATAACCGATGGGAACAAGGTTGTTTACATAGACCCATACGTTCTGGACGACAATCCAGCAAAGGCTGATGTGGTAATAACTACTCATGAACATTTCGACCATTGTCCGCCAGACAAGATAAACGAAATAGCAAAGGAAGATACAATAGTGGTTGGACCTAGAGGATGTGGAAGTAAGCTTACTGGTATAGAATTCCATCCAATCTCTGAAGGCGAAGAGGTTGAGATAAAGGACTTAAGGATAAAAGCAGTTCCAGCGTACAACATAGACAAACCTTTCCATCCAAAAGGTTTAGGAATAGGTGTAGTGTTGGAGATTAATGGCGTAAAGATATATCACGCGGGGGACACGGACTTCATACCAGAGATGAAAAACTTGGGAGAGATAGACATTGCGCTCCTCCCAATAGGAGGCACGTATACGATGGATGTTGAGGATGCTGCGAAGGCTGCTAATGTCATAAAACCAAAAGTAGTCGTACCTATGCATTACAACTATTTGGAAGGCTTGGAAAGAAATCCAGAAGATTTCAAAAAACTTGTCGATGATAGCATAGAAGTTAAGATTCTCTAAATCTAGCAAAAATTTAAACCGAAAATCTAAAATAATGATTTAGGTGGGGGGAATCAGAAAAAAAGGAAAATTTTTAGTTTTTTTACTAGTTTCTTTACTTTTACAAATTCTAGTAGCGAGTTCTCTCGATTCTGTTACGCTAGTAACACCTCCGTCGTATGAGAACATTTCTGGAGTTTATCTACTCAACGCAACTACAGATTCTCATGCGAACAACGTTACTTTTTACTGGTCTAACGATAGCGGTGCCACTTGGTATCAAATAGCAGTAGTGTACAACGATACGTATCCTGATACAGAGTTTACATATTCATGGGATTCTTCCTCCATACCAGACGGGACGAATCTGTGGTTTAACGCAACTGCTATGAACGATAGCGCAATAGTTTCAACGAATAACACGAACATAACTGTCGATAATACACCACCAGTGATAAGCTACGAAACTCCAACACCACTTAACAATTCTTACATTTCTGGGATTGTTGTAATAAATGTTTCTGCCCAAGATAGTCTGATAGGATTGAATCAAATTCAAATTTTTATCGATGGCCAAATAGTTAAAACTTGTAGTCTCTCTCCTTGTGAATATTCATGGAATACTACTCTATATTCGGATGGTCAACATAACTTTACTGCTGTAGCCAATGATAGTTTAGGAAATGAAAATACAAGCTTAGAAATGAGATATGTAATTGTCGATAACACACCACCTTCAACAACACTTGTAGAGCCGATAAACGGTTACAATTCAAGCATTGCGTCTATAACGTTCAACTGTTCTGCAACTGACGACATTCAACTAAAAAACGCTACGCTTTATGGCAACTGGTCTGGAAGTTGGCATGTCAACGAAACGAAAAGTATGAATGGCACTTTAGATTGGGTATCATTCACAAAAACTTTACCAGAAGGATACTATAAGTGGAATTGTTTGGTTTACGACGCTTCTGGCAATTACGATTGGGGGAATGCTAATTACACTTTCTTGGTTGACGTTACTCCTCCCACCTCCCCTCAACTTTTACCTCCATCGCCTATAGACGGTTTGGTAACGAACGAGACATCGTTTACGTTTAATTGGACCGTTACTGATAATATCGATACGCTTTTAAAGTGTGAAATTGTGATAAATGGGCATGTTAACGCTACTGTTTATACTCATAACAATACACCGATTAGTTACACACTTTCAGGGTTTTCAGATGGTGTATATGTGTGGAATATAACTTGTCACGATGACGCTGGCAACAATGCGACATCGGAAACGAGAACTTTCACAGTCGATACGACAGAACCGATAATTTATATCAATTCACCTCAACAGAATGAAATAATTAACAATGATACAGTTTTATTGAACATTTCGATAACAGAATCGCATCCTGATACACTTCTGTGGGAGTTGGATAACAACGGTGCGTTGATCTTTGGATGCAACAGTTGTACAGAGTTTACGACTTACGTTTCTGGATTAAGCGATGGTGAACATTCTATAACGATTTATGCTAACGACACAACAGGAAATGCTAACATTAGCTTTGTAAACTTTACAATTGCTAACACAAGAGTGGAAGTGTTTGTTTTCGATAGGTACAATGGGTTACCAATAAAGGATGCGTCTGTTTGGTTGAACTCTACAAAACACTCTTTCCATAACACGACAAGTTCGGACGGAATTGCTAAATTTTTCGTAGATTCGACAAAACTTTACAACGTTACTGTTGAGAGTTCTGGTTATTATGCGAACTATTCTTTTATACTTGTAAACTTTTCAACTCTTACAAGACTCAACGTCAGTTTGAAAGGAACTGCTAGGGTTTATGGATGGGTAAAAAAGTATGAAGGAGAACCTTTGGAGAACGCTACCATAACGGTTTATAACGCTAGCAGTGGGAATGCAATCTATCAAACAAACTCTAAGAGTAATGGTTACTTTGAGGTTTGGATTAGAGGGGGGATGACTTATTATGTAAAAATTTCTAGATTAGGATACCAAGAAAAAACCTTTGGTAATTATAGTTGGAGTGCATACATATATGCTTATCTTTTTAGAGACACTTACGGTGGATATTTGGTAAGAGTTTATGATGTATGGAATAAAAGACCTGTGCCAAATGCGAACGTTACAATAACATGGGAGTATGGAAAAGCAAACGGTATGACAAATTATGCTGGTTATGTAAGAATAGAAGTTGCTGCTAACACGACTCAACAGACAGCTTTGCATGATTTTCACGTTTCAGCTGACGGTTATGCTTTGAACGACAGTTTGAAAGGCCTCTCGCTTTGGGAAGGTGAAGAAAAAGAAATTTATGTTTACCTTCGTGGTTCGAATAAACTTTCAGGATACGTGACTGATGGGATGAATGGTAGGCCCGTTAAAAATGCTATAATAGAGCTTTGGGATGAGACAAATAGTTATAAGCTTAATTGGACTAATACATACTTTTACACTACAACGACAGACGATAACGGACATTATCTCATTTACTATCCAAGCAGTTTTAGTATGAACTACACTACTTTACATGTTCAGGCTACTGGCTATGAATCACTAGAAGTTTCTATTGCTGGTAGTATTGAAAAAAACATAACTGTTTACGGTTCTTCTTATGTGGAAGGAAGGTTAGTTGATTATTACAATCAAACTGTAGGAATATGTGACGGAACTATTACTATAAAAAATGCGACTTCAGGAGAGGTCATTTACACAACGACCTCAGATTGCAAGGGAAACTTTGGAATAAAAGTTAGAGGTGATTTAACTTATTTCATTCAAGCTTATGCCGATGGATATAAAACATACACGGAAACATCGACTCATAGTGGAAATAATGACTATGGTAATATATTGCTTATAGGTAAGGGTAGGGTCTCAGGTAAGACAGTCGATGCACAGAACACGAGCATAACAGTTTCTAACGCTAAAGTAGTTCTAAAGAATGGAAAGAATGTGTACACTGTTTATACTGGTTCAGATGGAAGTTTCAACGCTATAGTTAGAGGAGGTTTAACTTACACAATAGTTTTAGAAAAGCAAGGTTATGAGCAAACATCTTACTCAGAGTATGTTTCTGACGTCTTTTTGACAGACTTGGGAAATATAGGGTTGTGGGGAAGAAAAAAGATAAACGGAACCATATTGGATGAAAAAAGATTGTATCCTTCAAGCTATGTTAATGGAGCAAAGATTGTTTTGAGAAATGATGAAGGTAATGAGGTTTACACGACTACAACCAACTCCGAAGGATTTTTTTCGTTAAGAGTGCCTGAGACGATTACAGACTTCTCGGTAGAAGTGGAGAAAGACGGTTACAAAACGAAGGTACTTCAAGAGTACGATGATTTAAGCTCAATAAATCTTGTAGGGGCTACACATGTTTACGGAAGAATAACAGACATGTACAACGGAAAGCCTGTGGAGAATGCTATGATAGAAGTGATCGATGAAAACGGGAATGTTTACTAT
>JAGHAA010000057.1 GCA_021161745.1 Candidatus Aenigmatarchaeota archaeon | reverse complement strand
TCGTGGGAAGAAGTTGCCAAAGGCTACAAGATAACGAGGGATAAATGGGTTATACTTCCTAGAGATGAAATAGAAAAGCTCAAACCGACTTCGACGAAAAATATAGAGATATTACAATTTGTTGACATAAGCCAAATAGACCCCATCTATTACGAAAAGTCCTACTACGTAGTGCCAGACGAAGCTGGTGTTAAAGCATATTCTTTATTCGTAGAAGCTTTAAGGCTAGCAAATAAAGCAGCGATAGGAAAAGTCGTCATAAGGAATAAAGAATATTTAGTCGTTTTAAGGCCTTACAAGAAAGGGTTAGTGATGCATGTTCTTTATTACGTCGGTGAAATAAGAGACATAAACGAGTTACCAGAACTGAAGAATCTTGTTGTAGTGAGTAAGGAAGAATTAGAACTGGCAAGGGCTTTGATAAGTAAGCTTACTGTTGATGAATTTGACATTTCGAAATTTGAAGACACTTACACGAAAAAGTTGATAGAGTTGATAAAAGCAAAAGCAGAAGGAAAGGAAGTTAAAGAAGAGAGTGTTAAACCAGTTGAAAAAGCAAAGAGTTTGATGGAAGCATTAAAAGCTAGCATAGAAGTCGCAGAAAAGAAAAAGAAAGCGAAAGAAGCTTAAACTCTGATTATCTTTAAAACCTTTGTCGGAGTGGCTATTATATCAACCTTCTGATCATGAGGTTCGGTCGGAACGTTTAATACGATTTGTAGATCATGGACAGTCGTTGCGACAGTCACATTACCATACATCTTCTTCAACGTTGAAATCTCTTTGTCTCCATAACCTCCACCTTTCCCAACTCTGTTTCCGTTAACATCTATTGCCACACAACCTGTGACTATTAAATCTGGTTTTGGAGGCGTTTCTATGAGTTCTCCATACTTGAACGCTCCTACTATCGTGGATGCTTTATCTTCTAAACTTCTCAGCTTTTTTGCGTTCAAAAAGATGTAACCTCTTTTCAACCTTGGCGTTGCCATCACGACGTTCTTCCCTTGCAATAAAGCGAGACGTCTCACATGTTTCTGGGCGAAATCTGGATTACAAAAAATAACTTTTGCCTTTCTCCATTCCTCCAATTTTGAAAGGTTTTCAGCAGCTTTCCTACTTCCTCGGAAGTTTGGTATCCTCCCAAAACAAGGTAATGGATGAGTTGCAATTCCTTTCTTAGAAAGGAGGTTCCAAATTCTCTCCCTTAACACTTTTTTCTTCTTTCTGACATCCATACACTTTTGTTCGTGTTTTTAAAATATAACTTAGTGGTCTTCATGACACTCTGGGACGAGCTCATAAAACCGATGCTTGCATATCCCTCCAAACCCTTCGACTCTCCTGACTGGGTTTTCGAGATCAAATTCGACGGAACGCGTAGCATAGCTTACGTGGATGTGAAAAACAGAACTGTCAGATTCTTGAACAGACGTATGATGTTTTTCGAGCATAGGTATCCAGAATTGGGTAACATCTTTGAAGACATGGATGCGGATAGGATAATTTTGGATGGCGAAATAGTAGTTTTCGATGAAAATGGAAGGCCTGACTTTTTCAAGCTTGCCGAAAGAGAGCATGTAGATGATAAGTTGAGGGTTGAAATCCTTTCTGAACAAAATCCTGCAACTTACATAGTCTTTGATGTGCTCCATATCGATGGGAATGATTTGATCGATTTGCCATGGGAAAAAAGGAGAGAGATCTTGGAAAATCGTGTTAAGGAAAGCGATAGAATGTTGATAAGCAAATACGTAAGAGAGAGTGGGACAAAGCTTTTCGAAGAAATTAAAAAACTTGGGATGGAAGGTATAATGGCGAAAAGGATAGATTCTCCTTATCTCATAGGGAAAAGGAGCAAACTTTGGCTGAAGATAAAGGCTTTGAAAACGTTGGATGTAGCAATATGCGGTTACACGACGGGAAAAGGCGTGAGAAAAGAGTTGTTGGGCAGTTTGATAACAGGAGTTTATGTTAACGGTAAGCTTAAGTATACAGGAAAAGTCGGTACAGGGTTTGACGAAGAAGAAATGAAGAAGTTGAAGAGTATGCTGGATAAACTAATCGTTGACGAATGTCCTTTCGAAGAAGTACCTCAACTAGACTTGCCCAGCGGAAGGTATGCTGTCTGGACGAAACCAGAGTTGGTATGTGAAGTCAAGTTCTTGGAATTGACGAGGGATGGTATAATGAGAGCCCCAAGCTACGTAAGGCTTCGCACAGACAAGTTGCCAGAGGATTGTATATTGGAAGCTTAAATTTATGATGGTCAAAATTTATGATGTGAAGAAAAAGAGAATTTCCTTAAAGTTTATCATCATACTCTTAACACTTTCTGCCATTTTTGGACTTTTTCTGTACCTGAAATTAGAACAACTTAAAGTTTTGGCTTTGCTTTCCACGGAAGGTTATACAAAGGTGAATGTCGACGCTGGATATGAAGATTCTAGAGGATATCTCTCTCTTTTTACTGGATGTAAAGGCATAACGATGGTGATAACTCATGACCAAGCGATGTCGATACAAAAAGCCTTGGGAAAGATAGGATTCTTCCGTCCGCTTACCCATGATATTTTTAAACAAACTCTTGATGAGTATGGGATAAAAGTTTTGATGGTTAAGATAGAAAAATTCCAACATGGTACGTATTATGCAAGAATCTTTCTTTCAAAAGACAATAAGATAATGAGTTTGGATGCCAGGCCTAGTGATGCTGTGGCTATTGCGTTAAGGACAAATTCACCAATACTCGTCAAACAATCTCTTTTGCAAAATATATGTTGAAGTTTTTAAATTCTACGAAGTTTTATTTTAATACATGAAGTACGAAGACTATGTGTATGAGCTTGATGAGCTTAAAGACAAGGCTCCTAAACTGTTTGGCGTAGCCACAGGTACAAAGCTAGATGAGATGTTCTTCAAAGTTGAGTACGATCCCAATCAAGACAGATATGTTAAAAAACCTTTGGGAGGAATACCATACCTTTCTGTGATGAACGTGACAGGTGTTCCAGATACAGGAAAAAGTTTATTAGCAGAACAGTTTGCTTTAACACAGGCTGGGCTAGGGTACAAAGTCCTTTTTGTAACTGTTGAATCTCCAGCAGAGTTCTTGTATACAGCTTTGAAAGAAAGGTCTAAAGCGTTGGGTCTAGATTTCAATCAAATAGAAGAAAACATGATAGTTATAGATGCGTCTCAAGAAACAGAGTTGAGAGAGAACATGAAAGCGTTCCTAGACACTATGGCGTACGCGATAAAGAAGAAGAATACGACGATAGTGACTATAGACAGCATAACTGGTTTGTATGAACACAAAGAGGTTATGGCTAGGCAAATAGTTAGGAGAGTTTTCAATTTCTTGAAGAAATGGAAGCAAACTGCTTTGCTAGTCTCGCAGAAGAGGTCAAGTCAAGGAATGGAAACCGCTGAAGCAGCTGGTGGGTTAGCGGTTGCACACATACTAGATGGAACGATAGTCTTGGAGAAAAAACTCATAACCACACGTTTCGACGTATCGACTTATGGTTTACCTTTAGGTTCTGTGTTGAGGTTGCTGAGAATAGACGGCTGTAGACTTGCTCCACATAAATCTGAAACTTTTGTTTTCGAAATAACGGACACAGGGTTGATAGACATAAAAATGCCCCTTAGCGAATTCATAAAGAGAAGGGGAGGTGTTTAAATGGAGATAATAAAGAAACCTCATGTTGAAGTTGATATAGATGAACTTGCTGAAAGGATTTTCCATGAAAGTATAAGGATACTCGGAGGTCTTAAGAACTTGATAGAGTTTAGGAACCTTACTTGGTTGCCAAGTTTGGCGGAAGCGGCTTATGTAATAGCTATGAAGAACGAGGCTCTGATGACGAAAGGTGAGATAGCAAGAAAGCTTGGAATAACAGAGCAGACTGTTGAAAACATCCTTCGTGCAAAAGAGGAGGAATTGGAGAAATACATTATCGGAGAAAAGGAGAAGATAGATGAGCATAAAGCTGGGGCTTTGGCTAAGCTAGCTTACAAGCATTTGAAAGAACGAGGCGAGGAAATAGTAGTCGACTTGTCGCGTGGTGTTGCTCAGAGTCTTGGAATAGAGTGGGCTGTTTATGTGCTGACGAGGATAAAAGGTTTGGACTTCCCAGTCGACAAAGAACAGCTTGCTGAAAGATTGAAAGGTTTGGAAATAATGGGGAAGAGAGTTGAGGACATACTCGAGGAGTTGGAATATCCTATAAGAACACCAGCACAACTTCTCAAAGAAATAAAGAAAAAACTCGAAGAATGATTCACTTGAGTTCTATCTGATAAACTTTTTTCATTTCTTTTACTTTTGTTTCCAGTCTTTTTGCGGCATCCTTTAACGCCTTTATAGGGTTTCCAGACTTAACCTTTATCCATATCTTTGGGTTGGCTAAGTATGGATGTTCTCTTATAACAGCAGCCTCCAAAACGTTTGGGTCGTTCCAGAGTTCTTCTTTAATGGCATTAACGAACGCTAAAGTCTCACCTATTACTTCAACCTCTGCAGAATCTTTTTCCTTTTTCACGAGATTCAACTTCATTTTAACACCTTTCTAAATTAATTGTTCGTTAAGCTTAAAAAATTTCATAGTGCTTTAAGTAGAAATGAAAGCTGCAGGTCGCTATATAGGATAAATAGTTAGTTTATGAAAAACTACAATTCAAATAGATGTGGAAACGAAAAAAGATGCTTAAAGAGATAAACATTCATCCAAGAGAAATTGTTTTTTGAAATCTCTTAAAAACTTGACAATTGCAAAGAGGGTAATCGTTATTCAGAAGAAATAAATAGCGACGTTGCAAATACATATTATTTGGCGAGATGATGAAAGAAATATCCGTAGAAAAACTTGTAAAAAATCTCTCTAAGTATATGTTAGTTTATTTGATAGTTACAATTATTACAGGAACTTTAATTAGCTATTTTTATTCACCGAAGTTTCTTTCTAACTACCTTTTGCTTATTGTGTTTTTAATGATATATCCCATGATGGTCAATGTTTCGTTTGAGAGTCTAAAACAAATTAAAAAATCCTATAAAACTGTTGCTATAGCATTACTTTTTAACTTCGTTTTTGCTCCAATTCTATACTTGTTGCTTTGTACGATATTTCAAGCTCCAGTAGATTTAAAAAATGCTTTACTTTTATTGGCTGTGGCTCCTGCTTCAAGCATGGGTTTAGGATATGTGGGATTGGCTAAAGGAAACATAGTTTCGGCAAGCATGATAGTGGCATTAGCGTTTATCTTGTCTTTAATCGTCTACCCTGTAGTTTTGCATTTGTTAAATTTAGAATATGGAATTTCTCCTTTAAATGAAGTTATTAAAAGTTTGGTTTTTGTTTTAGTATTACCTTTAATTTTAGGGTTAGCTACAAGAGAAGTGATAATAGAAAGGAAGAACATAAACTTCAAGAAGGTTAAACCATATTTTTCTTTGGTTACCTTAGTCTTCCTTTACATTCTAATCTTTACAATTTTTGCACTCAAAGGTCATTTGATAGTGGAACAGTGGAAGAAGGTTGTTTTAATAACACCTATCGCAATTTCCTTTTATTCAATAATGATATTAACCACACTTTTCTTCAACAAATATCTAGCAAAGCTTGATTATGAAAACAATCAAGCAATCGTATTTACTACGGTAAGTAAAAACGTTGCATTGACAATAGGTTTATTAGCAACGGTTTTTGGAAAGAGTGGCCATGGTATGGCAATGTATCCAGCAATAATCTCAATTTTTCAGATAATCTTCTTGGTAACTTATTTACATTTTAGCGATAAGGTAAGAACATTCATGGAATCAAGATAATGTGATCATTTAAATAAAAATATTCAACTTCTAATCTAGTTTCTAATTACTAAACGTTCTCATGAGTTAATGTTATACGTATAACGTATAAAATCTATTCCTCTCCCTTCTCCTTCATGACCGAGCTTATAATGTACAAATCCACCTCTACTTCAACCTTTGGTTTTTTATGAAACTTAAACATATAAGGAATTGTAAACGTGAATTGATGTATTTCCTCTATATCCGCACCCAAGCTTTGGATGTATTTTCTCAAGAATTCCCTTGCAACTGGCCCTCTGTGAAGGCTGTACACCCTTTTCGCATGAGTTATCGCCTGCCTCAAAAACAGAAGGTCTAGGTTCTGAGATTGGATTCCAAACGGCGGGTTCTGTATGACAGTATCAGCATAATCCTTTAAGTCTATCACGTTCATCCTCTTAAACTCAATCACACTAGAAAGTCTCATGCCCGTAAGATTCTCTGCTATCTTAACGTTCTCTCTTGCTATACGTATAACATCTTCATCTACATCTATGCACACCACTTTTTTAGCTCCTAGTATAGCAGCACCTATACCAAGCTTACCAGTTCCGCAGCCCAAATCAAAGACTTTTTTACCTTTCACATCCCCTTTTAAAGCTGCTAAAACAAGAATCTTGGCAGCCAGTTCATCTGGTATGGTGTATTGCTCAAGCTCCAACTTCGGTTTTTCAAACTTCTTAAACTTGGAAAATATTATGGCAAGTTGTTTGGCTTTCATACAAACTGAAATAGAAAAGAATCATTCTTAAAATTATGGACGGCGGTTTGATTTCTTCATTGCTCAAATCACAGCTGATGATGAAGAAAAGAATCGTGCTGGAGGATTCGTTTGACAAACTTACGACAGTCGGTGGAGTTGATCAAGCTTTCTTAAACGATAAGATAATCTCTTCCATAGTTGTGTGCGATTTCAAAACGCTTAGAGTTGTGGAAAAAGTTAGTTCTATTTCAACAGCAAAGTTTCCATACATACCAGGTTTTTTATCTTTCAGAGAAGGCCCGACTATTGTTAAAGCTTTTAAAAAATTGAAAACTAAGCCTGATGTTTTACTCGTGGATGGAAATGGAATACTTCATCCAAGGTTCATAGGTCTAGCCTCTCATGTAGGTGTGGTTTTAGATATTCCTACTGTAGGCGTTGCGAAATCTCTCTTAACTGGAATAGTAAAAAACTGTATAGTTTACATCGATAACAAACCAGTTGGTTTCCAACTTTACACCAAGAAGGGCTGTAATCCCATTTACGTAAGTCCTGGCCACAGAGTAAGCTTAGAGACTTCGTTGGAGATAGTCAAAAGATGCTTAAAAGGTCACAAACTACCAGAGCCTTTGAGGCTTGCTCACCTTGAAGCAAACAGAACGAAAAGACTACTTGAGTAGATCTATTGCGTTTATGACAGGAGTCTTGAACCTATCTATGTCGTCTATCCCTATCCTTGGACATGCGAGGTTTATGAAAACATCAAACTTTAACCCTTCCAGTTTTTCAGGAGCAATCGTATCGAAAGCAAGGACAAAGACTTCCTTCCCCATAGCTTCTAGTTTAGATTTTACGATTTCTAAAAGTTGAGTGTTCAGCTGGCCTTTCTTCCAACTGACTAGTATTCCAACTTTTTTGGCCTCTTCCAATGCGGACTTGTTCCATGCTACAATCTTTTCATACTTTCTCTTCTCCTTTTCCATGTTGACTAGCTTTTTAAGCTCTACGTCTAGCAAATAAACAGGCTTAGTAACTTCCAACGACACTCCTAACGCATGGAATTTACCAGAAGATACGCATACAAAACAATCGACTGTATCGTTGAGAGAAGTTGCCGCTTTAACGTTACATCCTATTACCTGACCAGGATATTTCAATATTTTTCTCGTACAGACAACCTTTCCATTGGACTCCAAAAACTCTCTTACTTCTTCCATAAGCTTTATGTACTGAACGCTTGCTACAAGTCCGACCCTTTTTTCTTTTATTCTTTTCAAAAGCGATTTCAATTTCCTGTCAAGTTTTTTCTCTAACACGTATTCCCAGTAAATCACAGGTATCTTTGACTTTACACCAAAATCCGTGTGTCCAACATGGAGTATAGCATCACAACCAAGCCTTATCGCTTCCTCATCTCTCACGTCACAAGCCCCATAAGTCGGTTCAAGGCATATAACCACTTCAAATCCATTCTCCTCCAACATCTTTTTAAACTTTTCAATCTCTAAGAAAAGACCTTCCGGTAGTTGGAGAAAAACCCTCCTTGCTCCTACGTTCCTCAATTCCTCTATTACGTCCATAGTCACACCTACATGAAATAACCGATTATCAAAGGTAACATCGAAATTATAAGAAGTATTAAGAAAAACGCTAGTATCTTTCTAATCCTATGCTTTGTTAGTGCCAGGCCGATTGAACTTCCAGCAAGTAAGCCGAAGAGATGTGCATGATGAGCTACATGCGATACTTCGAAGAGGTTTGAAATCGTCACTAGCAAATAAATCGCTCCAGCCACTATGAAAGGAAAGGGGAAGAAGGAAGGAAAAAGCACTAGTCTACCAGAAGTTGCGAAGGTTCCTAAACCGACTAAGCCTGAAATCGCTGCAGAAGCCCCGACACCTATCGTATCCGGTGACGAAAACATAGGTATGAACATAGAGAAATTGCCTGCTATGCCTGAGAGTATGTAAGTCGTTAACATCTTGAGTTTTCCTAACCTCTTCTCTATCGAAGAACCAAGGAAGAAAAGTGCTATCATGTTAGAAGCTAGATGTGAAATGCTAGCATGAAGAAACATAGAAGTAAAAATGGTGTGATATTTCCCTTCTTTAAAAGCTTTCACGCTAAATCCATACTGTTTGATGAAATCGGAAGGATTTGTGTAAAAAGCCATGTAGACGAACACAGCCACATTAATCATTATCAACGCTAGTGTAAGCTTCATGCACAACAAATATATTTTATATCCTTGAAAATAAGTTTGGTCTTTATGCGTAAGATTTCAGATCAATTAAGGAGAAAAGGTTGGTACTTGTTTCGAAACAAAAAAGTTAAAGTAGACTTGATAACTCCAAGAAGGATTTATTTCAAAGTCGAGGGTGAGACAGAAGAGCATTCTGTAGTCTATGACAGAGAGTTGAATGAGTGGAGTTGTGATTGCAAGTACTGGAGTTTAAAGTTTAAATGGTGCAGCCATATCTATGCTTGCTGGTTGTGGTTAAGGGATAAAGGGTTGATAAAACCAAAACAATAGATTTCTAAAATTCTAAAAATATTCTGATGCCGATAAACGCACCGGTTGAGTATTACAAGGCTGAGGAGAAGTTCAAGTCTGCAAAGAATAGAGAGGAAAAAATAAGAGCCTTAGAGGAAATGATAAGGTATCTGCCAAAACACAAAGGAACAGAAAATCTGTTGCGAGATCTGCGAAGGAGACTGGCAAAGCTTAGAGCTGAAAGAGAAACTAAACCGGCTCCTAAGCCAAGGTTTGTAATAAAGAAAGAAGGAGCTGGTCAAGTCTGCTTAATTGGATTAACCAACTCTGGGAAAAGCACACTTCTCAAAAAGCTAACAGGTGTGGAAGTGGAGATAGCAGACCATCCATACACAACACAAGAACCAAAAATAGGGATGATGGAATACAAAGACGTTCAAATACAAATAGTAGAGATACCATCCACCTTTACAAAAGAATTGATGAGCATAGTAAGAGGTTGCGACGGCATAGTTTTTGTCATAGACGGTGAGAAAGACTTGTTCAAGCAAAAAGAGGAATTGTTGAAGATAATGGAAGAAAACAGGATAAAGATAAACGAAGAGCCGAAAGACATAAAGGTGGAGAGAAGACCCGTAGGTGGTATAGAAATAAGAGGCGTAAAGTACTTGAAAGGTGATGTGGAAGAGGTAAAACAGATTTTGATAGCATCTGGCTATAACAATTGTGTACTTGTGCTGAATCAACCGTGCACGATAGACGACATAATGGACGCTCTTGACAAATCACTCGTTTACAAAAACGCGATCTTCGTCGTAACAAAAAACGAATACCTGGACGTTGAAGAGTTGAAGGAAGAGATATGGAAGATGCTTGGACTTATAAGAGTTTACACGAAAGCTCCTAATAAGGACAAACCGGAGGAGAAACCCGTAACACTGCCTGTCGGTTCAACTGTAAAAGATTTAGTCGAACGTCTGCACAAAGACTTTTTAAAACACTTCAAGTTTGCTAAGGTTGTCGGGAAATCGGTAAAGCATGGAAAGGGAAGAGTCGGATTGGACCATGTGCTAGAAGACGGTGACATAGTGGAGATTCATACTTAAGGTTTTAGAGTAACAATCAAAATTAGGTGTCTAGATGGATGTCTCAAGTCGAATAATTAATGAAATTTTGGACTCGCTAGAAAAAGTTGGTATAAAAAGAGAATTAATAAAACTTGAAAAACCAAGACAAGAATTTGGGGATTTATCGACAAACGTGTGTTTTCTGTTGGCTAAAGAATTTAAAAAACCACCGCAGCAGATTGCGGAAGAGGTTGTAAAGAAATTAGAATTCTCAGATGATTCTTTTGTAGAAAGAGTAGAGGCTGTTGCAGGATACCTTAACTTTTTCCTTAACTGGAAGAAAATCTCTGAAGTTTTACTTAGCTACATACTTAAAAACGAAGAAACTTATGGAAAAGTTGAAGTCGAAAAAAAGCGTGTGATGGTTGAACACACTAGCGTAAACCCAAATAAAGCATTACATATAGGTCATGTTAGGAATGCATGTCTAGGTGATGCGTTAGTAAGGATTCTAAAGTTTCTTGATCAAGATGTTGTAGTTGCTAATTACGTTGATGATACCGGTAATCAAGTTGCTGACATAGTTGTGGGATTTAAGTTCTTAGGGTTTCCTTTAGAAAAACCAGAAATGAAGTTCGACCATTATTGTGGTGACGAAGTCTACGTAAAAGTAAACAAGATGTACAAACAAAACTCAGAATTGTTGGAAAAAAGAAAACTTGTGATAAAAAGCATAGAAGAAGGTAAGAATGAGCTAGCATACTTTGCGAAACAGATTGCTGAGAAAGTTTTGAAAGAGCAGTTAAAAACTTTGTGGAGGCTAAATATTTTTTATGATTTGATAAATTGGGAAAGCGACATAATCCATCTTAAGTTCTGGGAAAAAGCTTTTGAGATGTTGAAAAAAGAAGGGTATGTGTATTATGCAGAAGAAGGCCCAGCAAAAGGATGTTGGCTTTTCAAACTGTCACATTTACCAGAGTTTAAAGGACTGAAGAATCCAGATAAGATTCTTGTTCGTTCAGATGGAACAGTAGTCTATGCTGGTAAAGACATCGCCTATGCCATGTGGAAACATGGTTTGCTCGATCACGATTTCTTCTATAAAAAGCTGACGAACCAACCTAACGGAAAGATTCTTTGGGAAACTGCGAGTGAAGAAGGAGAGAAAGACCATCCAAAATTCAACGGTGTTGACATTTCGATAAACGTCATAGACGTCAGGCAAAGTTATGAACAGAATGTGGTTGCGACTGCGTTGAAAGTAATAGGAAAAGGGAAAAAACAGTACATCCATTATGCTTACGAGGTAGTCTCTTTGAGCAAGAAAACTGCAGAAAAGCTTGGAATAGAGACAGACGAATCGAAGCAATTTGTGCACATGTCAGGACGTAAAGGTTGGTTTGTTAATGCAGATGCTTTGTTAGATGCTCTGTTCAAAAAAGCGTATGAGGAAACCAAAAAGCGTAATCCTAAGGAGAGTGAAGAATTCCTCAACTCTGTCGCTGAAGCTATAGCTGTTGCAACTTTTCGTTATGAAATGCTAAAGGTCAGCCCAGAAAAGATAATAGTATTCGACATGGACGATGCTCTTAAGATGGAAGGAAACACGGCCTCTTACTTACAGTATGCTCACACAAGATGTTGTGGTATACTCAGAAAAGCTGGTGAATGGAAGGAGAACTTTAAGCCTACAGGCATGCTTTCTGAGAAGGAAAGAGAGTTGGTAAGGAAACTTTTGGAATTTCCAGAGGTTGTGAAAAAAGCGTATGAAGAGTTAAGACCTCACCATCTATGTACTTATGGATTTGAACTTGCAACGGCTTTCAACGAATTCTACCATACATGCCCAGTTCTGAATGCTGAAGATGAAAGCGTTAAGATGTTTAGGTTGAGTCTTGTAAAAGCTACAAAAATCGTTTTATCAAAGTTGCTAAACTTGCTTGGGATAAAACCTTTGGAAAGGATGTAGAGTGTTATACGTATAACGCTGGTTTCTCAATCCTCGCCTTTATTTCAGGTATCTTAAACCCAGCAAAAGAGTGTGTTGACGAGATCATCACACATCCGGTTTTGCATTCTTCTAAAACCAACTCTCTTATTTCGTCTCCAACCCTTCTTATAGTTTTCGAACAATCTTCTTCCCATGGGTCATACTTATAGTAAAGTGGTTGAATCTCTACGACTTCTGAAATTCCGTCTAAACTGCTAAGGCAACTTCTCGTCAGTTCGTAGAATTCTCTTATGTCTTCATCTCTTAGACAAAATCCAGCTACACAACTAGTTCTTCTTCTACTGTCCATCACAAGGACTTTCTTAGGACCAGAGTTTTTAAGGTATTTTCTTATGGTGTAAACCATTATAGCCATTCCAACAATTTTCTCCGTGCTATTCAGAATTTGAGAAAAGTGTAAAAGTTCTCCGACAAAAAGATTCTTAATCGGGAGTGATAAGGCAAAGTTAAGCTCCTCTACTCCCGCTCGACCAAAATCTGAATAGAAAGGATTTTTCCCATAGGCTTCGAATTTGCTTAAATCGTTAACATTAACATAGCCATTTTCAGCAACAATCTTTGTTATCTCTACTTCAGCATCTTTACTGAGAACATCACCATCCAAATCGAAATCTGTTATCGTAGTATCTTTTAATTTTTCAAACTCTTTCTTTGTTATTACATGAAAGTTTTTAGTTTCTTTGAAAGTTAAATCATTCGCGTTGTACAAATAAAACGTTGGATGTTCGAGGATTTCAACAGGAAACTCATTGTAATATAAGTCATCTCCAAACACAGGATAGATCTTTGCGTAATTTCCTTTGTAGATTGCTAGGCTCGATGTTATACGTATAACATCAGAAACAGCATCAAGTTCTCTTAATAGAATTTCTAAACCAACATCATCGTAATGTCTGTCGAAGATCAAAGTTTTCGACTCTTTTGTCATCGAAAAACAAAATAGATAGTAAAACTTAACAGATTTACGGAATAAATATGAAG
>JAGHAA010000005.1 GCA_021161745.1 Candidatus Aenigmatarchaeota archaeon | reverse complement strand
GCACTTCTCTCAGTCTTGCCCTTATCTCCTCTATGCTCTTGCCAAAGTAAGCCTCAAACTGTTTCGTCGTCTCAAGGATCTTTGTCTTTCCAGCCTTTTTAGTTTTTATCAACTTCTTCTGTTCAAGTTTCTTTACGTAATCATAAACCTTGTTTCCCTGCATTCTTACAAGCTCTGACTGCTTAATCGGTTGCATAGCAGCTATTATAGCTAGGCTCCTAACCATACCCTCAGATAAGTCACGGTAAGGTGTTAAAGGTGCGACTTTTGGCAAGAATTCGCTTTTAACGATCAACCTGTAACCTTCTGGTGTAGAAATGAGCTGGACTCCCCTATCTTGACGTCTGAATTCGTTACGCAGCTCATCCATAACTTTCCTTATGATTTTCTCTGATCGAGTACCAAGAATCTTACCTATTTCTCTTATAGTAAGCGGTTTATGAGAAACGAACAGAGCAGCTTCTAACAACGCTTTCTTTTCTTCTAGCATACTATTTAATTATGATAGCGTTAAAACTATTCAATTTAATGTTATACGTATAACATGAGTAAAGTTTTTATATATGCTGTGGAATATAAAATAAGCTAGAACTCTTTGGGTGGTAAAAATAATCATACCAGTTCGCTGCATGACTTGTGGTAAAGTTATAGGTCATCTTTGGGAGGAATTCAAGAGACGTGTAGAAGCTGGGGAGGAAGCTGGAAAAGTTTTAGACGACATCGGGTTAAAACGCTACTGTTGTCGTGCGACTTTCTTGGGTCATGTAGACCTGTTGGAAAAAGTCCACAAGTTTAAACCTTAGGTGAGCCGATGTGGCCTATTGACAGGTTGACACGTTTTGAAGTCGCTCGTGTCGTAGGAGCTAGGGCTTTACAGATAGCATTGGGGGCACCTGTACTCGTAAAAGTCCCGAAAGGAATGAAGTTCGACCCTATAGAACTTGCAAAACTCGAGTTCAAACAGAAAGTGGTGCCGATAACAGTCAGACGTCCTTTGCCTACTGGAGAGTACGTTACGATAGACATCAAGAAGGCCATAGACAATTGGCTAAAAGAATACGGAGACCTTTAGATTTCAAACTTTTCGATTATTTTACTTTCAGTCTCTCCTTCCACTATCCCTATAACTTGTACGTAGCTTTCTATGCCAGAATTGTAAAGTTTGTTCTTGAGCAACTCGTCTATTTGGAAAATACCTGAAGAGTTTTTCATCGTTATCTTAATTAGGACAGGTTTTTCTTCTCCCTTCTCCACTTCAACTTTCCTTATGGCTATTGCTGAAACTGAATGTATGTTCACTCTCCCTAACTGGAACGGTATTCTTGCTCTTCCTTCTTCCATGTCTAACGCGTCGGCAAGCCTTACGACTCCGGCTTCTATCGTAAGAGGTCTTGCCTTCTTATGATGTGTAAGGATAGCATGCAAAACTTCCGAGCGTACTATGTATTTTTCTTCACCTTTGTAAACCCCTTCAAGAATCCTGTCTAAGATAGGAGCTGCTAAAGGAACGCTCAGAATGTTGTGATAATCTCTGTGAACAGACATTCCAACGTCGTGTAAGGCGGAAGCAAGCACAACAACGACTTCTGCATCTTCGTTCTTCATACCATAATCCTCTACGACACTCGGCTTTATCCCTGCTTCCATCAAAAGTCTTAGTATTTTTAACGCAAAGTTAGAGACTATCTTTGCATGAATCGGCCCATGGTCGGAGTACCCCATCCTGTCTATGGCTGTGACGTTTGCACATTTCCAAAGGGTTTGGATTTCCAAATCTTTGTTTATCCTTTCGACTATCTTTTTCAGCTTTCTGTTTCCTTTTATTGGTACGGTAAACATCAGAAACCACCTCTTCCAAAAGAATAGGATGGAATAGTTTAAAAATCTTTGTAACGTTATACGTATAACATCATGAATACTCTAAAGCAACTCCAACCGACAACAAACGATCTACTTTCCTTTCTACGTATTCTTTCCATTCATTCAACTTTTGGATGACCTCAGAACGCTGCTTTCCACCTTGAAGGTATTTCTCCTTTATCCTTTCCCTATCAAAGAATTCCCACAGAGGTTTTACATAATCTTCTGGAAGTTTCTCTATTGTTGGGGAAATATCAAACACGTAATTCTCGATGTTGAAAGCAAGGGATATGGCAGTATAAAGAAGGTTCCTATCTCTAGTGTGGTTTGTCAGGTATCTTGCGTACAAAGAAATGAATGATGTTCTCTCCCTATTCCTCTTCAAAACTCTCCCCACAGATTTTTCCAAGTATTGCTTCGCTGTCTCTCGGTTGAAGTTTCTTGTATAAGCCCAATTCATCGTCACTTTAACTAACGTAGATCTTTCCTCATAGTTTTCTGAGACTTCCAGATGTATTTGCACACCAGTCTTGTAATAGAGTGTAACTTCTAAGTCTATTCCACTATCCTTCTCTTCTAATCTGATCATCCCAGATTTTGGAAGATGACGTTTGTAAGTATGATAAACCAACGAAGCAGAAAGTTCGTCCGATCCAAAAACCTCTTCTACCTTTATCTGATTCTTTTTGAAGAGTAAACTTTCTAGCTTGCCGAATAAATTTTGTAGTCTGTCTTTGGTCGTCGGAATAGAAAGCCTTCCTTCACGTTCAACAAGTTCTCCTCTAGCTATGAGTCTTCTAATGGTAGTGTATACTGTATTTTCTCCTAAAGTCGTTATTCTTGCTATTTCTTCTTTAGTACTCATACCAGCTTTTACAGCTCTTATGACGAGCTTTTCTAACAACTGTTGTTTTTCAGGTGAAAGAGGCATGCTTTCATTTGTCTATCAGGTTTTAAAACTTAAATTTGGTTTTTATGTTATACGTATAACAAGACACATCTTTTTCAAACTTCATACATTATTCCATATTATGAAAACAGACCCATACACAACGATAATTCTGCTTACTCTTTTATCTCTCCTAGTCTATCTCTTTTTTCCCTACATGTTGGGAAGCAATAATTCTTTCAGATTTTACCTTTTCAGGTGTAAAGACAACTTTCCTTTAGAAGTAGAGGTTATGAACTCATTCTATTCCTTCCGAGTTTTTCAACTTGAAAACAACACGCTTGTATGTAAGTTTTCTCGGTTGGATGAAGAATACTCTGACTGCCGACTCTTCAATCATTCTTTCTTATTTCCTTTTACCCCTCAGAATATCAAGAATGTTGAATACGAAGGATTAAGGTTGCGAAATGGTAACTATGAAGATTGTTTCAACGTCGAATTTGTACCCGTAAATAGTTGGATACTATACCTCTGCAATCTTTTTGAGAATCGATGTCTTGGTATGAGTCCTAGCTTAAACGCTAAACTATGCTTCGAAAAACTGAGTGGTAGAATTACGGAGTTTGACGTGTTTGAGGGAAGTGAACGAATCGTCTCTTTTAGGTTTTCAAAACCAAAGAAACTTTTAGAAAAGAGTAGCATACCTTTTATAGCTAGGATGGAAAATTGTACTCAAGATTCCTTTTACTTAGAGATCTTACCGCTTAAAGATATGGAAACGAAGAACATTGTTTTGGATTTTCCTTCTTACGTTGCTGAGAACAATCTATCTAAAATCGAATTCAAAAAGATGGTTCCTTTGAAAGTAAAATTTCATTCTAAAACACCAAGGCTCTACCATTCAGGAAGAGTTTGCTGGAACGAGAGATGTTATAGAGTGGCTTGTAACGTAAAAACATCAAAACACTTAGGCATTTCTTCTGTACCTATTACTCTTAACGATGAATTCAAGAATACTGGTAGAAACTTAAAACGCTATACCATAAACGTTTCCAGTATTAGTGATTATCCCTACATTTTCTTGAAAATAACTGGAAAAAATTATGGAGATCCTTATCCTAGATTGCTGTGGATCAAGATAGACAATGTGACTGTGAGCCCGAGAGAAGGAGACTATACTTGGCCTGTTGTGAGTGAAATCGTAGATGATGATTTTAGTTATGAGTTCGAAGTTAGTAATCTGTTGGAAGGAAAGGAGAAAGTAGTCGTAGAAATAGGCTTAACGACTTATAGAGGTTACTGGTTAATATCCGCTAAATTCGTAGGAGAAAACGTTTTGATAGTATGAATTAAAAAGAATGTTTAACATCTTCATGAAAACTTTGAAACTTCCACATCTTTTACAGTTCTCTATGTTCCTTACATGCTCTCTACTAACACCTACAAGGTTTGCAACTTCTCTTTGCGTTAATCCCAATTTCTTCCTTCTCATCTTGAAGATTCTTCCAAACTGTTTGACGTTAGATAGCATCCTTAATAACTCTTTTTCACTCGGCCATTTGTCGAGAAAAAAATGGGGCCTTGAATATCTTCCCTTCCTTCCTGTTACGAGTCTTGCTATGTTTTTCGGTGGTTCAAAACCTATCAGTTGGAAAAACCTAAAAGGTGTACCATCGCTTGTTTTTGACCACAAAGCATAGCCACAATCCTTTCCTGTAAATCCGCTCTTATACTTAACCGGATAGAAGCTTAGGTTAAGCTCTCTTAGTTTTTTGATTAAGAGGTCTACGTCATCTTTTAAGAAATTGTTAGTAGCCAAGACAACAGCTGGTATCCTGACATCATCGTTCCTCCTTTTCACAAGACTTCCATCACCCAAGTACCAGAAAAGAAGAGTCGTAGGTGTTAAAACAAGATCTTTTGGTACAACTTTGATAGTTTTGCCATTGATTTGTTTATACCATTTTTGTCTGAGATGAACTAAGTCTGCATATTTATTCAAATAGAAACCTAACATGAACGTTTTGGTAGTGTAATTACTTATAGAAATGTAAGCATTTTTAACACCCTTCTCTTCTAAAAGATTCTTTATCCACTCAAGAAATTTTTTGGTTTTAGCTGTCCATTGAAAATAGTAGTATTTCCCATCTTTTTCCCGAATCGATGCATCACTTAACAGTCCACCATTCAGTAT
>JAGHAA010000038.1 GCA_021161745.1 Candidatus Aenigmatarchaeota archaeon | reverse complement strand
TTTCATACTCTTCTTCCATAGGAGACTCTTTTATTTTACTGGTTAACAAATAAACTTCATGACCTCTTTTTGCTAATCTACTACCAAGATTTATAACATAAGATTCAGCACCACCTATATGAGGATAAGCTAAGTCTGATACAATCATTATCTTCATAAGCCCACCGATTTACAAAATATATAACTATTTGAGATTCAAAACATTTTTAAGTGACTACAATGGAAAAGGAAATCGTAATCGAAGTCGATATAAAAAATCCATATCTTTTATCCGCTATAATCTTCTCTTTCTTGGTATTCATTGTAAACCTCCAAACAATGCTTTCTTCTCCAATAGTTTTTGGAGATTCTGGATACCATGCAAGAATGTCCCAATGGATTGCTGAAAAAATAGAATATCCCATCTGGAACGTTTTTGAGGCGACAAAACTGAGAGCTACTGGATACTTTAGACCTCCGTTTTTCAACTTCCTCGTAGCCAGCTTTTTGTTTTTCTTTGGGAACCATGAATTTTGGATAAAGTTGATAGATCCTTTACTCTCTTTCTTTGTCGGTGTTTCGATATTTTTAGTAGTAAAGAAACTCTACGGGGATAAAATTGGGTTGTTTACGAGTGTGCTAACGATCACAGTCCCATCCTTCGTTACGTATTCAGTCCTTGTTTACACAGATGTTCTTTACGTTCTTTTCTTCTCCTTATTCTTTTACACGTTCATCCTTTTTGAGAAGAAAAAGGATAAAAAATATCTTTTAGTTTCATCAGTTTTTGGAGCTCTAGCGTTCTTGACAAAAATCGTCGGAATGACTGTGCTTTCGTTTATGGTCATAGTTCTTTTTTACAAGATTTGGAAAAAAAGAAATATTGTAGGTGTAATCAAAGAGTATTGGCTATGGGTTAGCGTGTTCATCCTGCTTATTTCACCTCTTCTTATCAGGAACATTCACTATTTTGGAAACCCGTTATGTAAGGGGCTCCCGTTTTTTAAAACAGGACATTGTTCGATAAACAACGCTGATAGTAAATACTCTTTCTCTGGAAGGACTGAAAAGGTTGGAACTGAGCAAGATGTTCTGAGTATGGGATTCATGAATTATGTAGAGTTTGCGTATGGCTACCTTGTTTTCGTTCCTCTGGCATTCTTCTCTGGTTTAATCTACCTATTCTACTCTCAAGATACAAAGAAACTCTACATTCTCTTCATGTTTTTAAATCTGGTGCTTTTGATGGCTTTACAACCCAAAACGTTTTTCGTGGGAAGGGCAGAAAACGTCGCAAGATACATGTTGGGTTGGGTGTCCCTTATAGCATTAGTAGCATCTTTTTGGTTTTATGAAGCCTACGAATTTTTGAAAAATCAAAGACCTAAAGAAGTTGTTCTGCTTATACTAGTTTTCATAGGTGTGATGACGATCAAATTTTTTATCTATTCACCGCCGTTCCAACCAAACATACTTTTCACTTCCGACGTATCTTCTTCAATCTTCTTGTTCGTTGTACTTTCTATGATCCTGATGGTGATGTCTTGGATTTCGTTTAAAAGTTGGAAATTTGAAACTACTGTCGCATTTCTGTTAAGTTTTATTATCGTTTTTGCATCGTTTTTCCAGTTCTTTTACAGAGTTAACGGATACTACACGCTTGTAAATGGCAACGTTGTGCAAGTAGGTGGTATGAAGTCTGTTAAGCAATTCTCCAAAACTTTCTTCGAGGCATGTGATTGGATAAAAGAGAACTTGCCTAAGAATGTTACGCTTATGAGCATATGGGCCCACAGAGTTGTGTACAATGCACAGAGGAACTGTGCTGGGAATCTTCCAGATATCGTTTTGAGTAGAAATGTGACGGAAATAGTCGAGAATGCGAAGAAACATGGCATAACGCATTTGTTCATACAGAAATTCAGTATAGATCCTAACAACAGGCATTATGGAGAGAAGTATGATGCTGACTTCGTTAGACTTTTAGAAGAGTATCCAGAAGCCTTTAAGAAGATTTTTGAGAATGGGCCAAGCTTTAAAGATAAGAGTGTTATGGAGCAATGCTTACATTCTGGTAGGTGTGACGGAAACATAATCTACGAAATCGTCTACAAATAGACAGATATTTAACTTCATTCTTCCTTATAATGGTTTATGAAGTTCGTCGTTACTGGCGGTGCTGGATTCATCGGGAGTCATGTGGTTGAAGAGCTTGTAAAGGATGGACATGAGGTTATAGTAATAGATAACTTGCATACTGGGAATGTTGACAATCTGAAAGAGTTTGATGTGGAGATTATAGAGGGTTCGAGCAAAGAGATTGTGAAGATAGATGAGCCTGTAGATGGTGTCTTTCATCTTGGCATTTTTTCTTCGTCACCGATGTACAAGAAGGATAGGAGTTTGATCTACAAAGCAATAGAAGATTTTATCCATGTAATGGAGTTCGTTAAGGAACGTGGTATAAAGCTCGTGTTTGCTTCATCCTCTTCAGTTTATAACGGAAATCCTGTGCCATGGAAAGAGGATATGAAAATAATCCCGATGGATTTTTATACGGAAGCTAGGTATGCGATGGAGAGGATAGCGGAGGTTTACAACAAGCTTTATGGTACACAAGTTATTGCTCTCAGACTTTTCAGCGTTTATGGAACTAGAGAAGAGTACAAAAAACAGTATGCAAACCTAGTCTCGCAGTTTTTGTGGGCTATGCTTAAAGATGAACAACCAGTAATATTTGGAGATGGAAGCCAAACAAGGGATTTCATTTTCGTAAAAGACGTTGTTAAAGCATTTTCGCTAGCCATGGATTCTGATGTTGAATTTGGTGTTTTCAACGTCGGTACTGGAAAGAATTATAGCTTGAATCAATTGATAGAAATTTTGAACAGAATACTTGGAAAGAACATAAAGGCAAAGTACGTTGAAAACCCGATAAAGAATTACGTATGGCATACACTCGCAGATACCACCAAAGCAAAAGAAGTGTTAGGTTTCAAAGCTGAAGTTGACCTAGAGGAAGGAATTAAAAAAATAAAACCATACTACGAAAAAATCATCGATAAGTTGTGAAATTTTTGATCTGAGGGATTTGGAAAGGGAGATGAAGGGATAGTATACTTCTTTACGATTATTTTACGATATCGTAAAGTAAATTGTAAAGTTAAGGTTTACGATTCAAACATAAGAGCCAAGATTTCATTCTTAACTTTTTCAAAATCTGGAACGAAACTCACAATTCTTTCTAACTCGCTTTTCCAATTTTTCTTCGTCTCTTCAATCTTTTGAATAAAAGATTCTTTCTGGAATTTTAGGTTGTAATACTTGAGTTTTTCGTTTACTAATTTTAGATCACACTTGACTCCTCTTCTCAACAAAAACCATAGATCATATACGTCTCTGCTTCTACTCCTCCAACATATCGCCCTTACTTTTTCCGCTAGGATTTCTTCCAGCCTCATAACCAAAAGTAGGTAAGGTCTTATATCTGGATAAACCGGAATTACTTCTTTTATCTCTGGTTCCAATATCAAATCTTTCCTGAGACTTATTTCAAGCCTTAGAGTCGATATACTCCTTTCCGTTCCATCGTAGAGAGGTCCTTTAATCCTAAGAACAAAAGTTTTTCCAACTGGAGAAGATTTGACAGTAGAAATGTTTGTTTCGAGTCCAAAAATCGTCATGTCTTCTGAAATCTTTTTGATAGTTTCTTCTGCCCCATCACTCAAGGAAGTGAAGTCAAGGTCTACGCTAAACCTGTTTAAACCATAAACTTTCTGAAGAGCCGTCCCGCCTTTGAAAACTAGCTGATTTTTTGTCTCTCTCGAGAGAAACATCAAAAACACATGCTGAAGGTAATCTTTCTCAGTCTGCCATAAGTCAAAGCCAGTAAGTTTTGTTAATTTCTTTAAATCTTCTTTTGAAATCATTCTAACACCTCGTTAACTATTATCTTCCATTTTCTGTTTTTTTCTCCTTTTTTCGGCAAAGTTGGATTGAGTGAAACGTAACTTTTAAAATTTCTTGGTTTTATTCGAATACCAAGAAGTTCTAAAAGAAAACCAAGTCTTTGGAACAACGCTGAAGATTTCATTCTTTTTGCGTAAGAGACAAGCTTTTTTTCATCTATCTTTGCGTTCTTTAAGGCGAAAAAAGTTTCTGAAACAGGGCAATATCTTGGCATATATAAACTATCAACTATAGCCTTTTCTATTTCAGCAACGAACAAACATTTTCCTTCTACTATTTCTCTCCGAAAACCAAAAAATCTCTCTTTTGGAAATTTGACGAACTTAATGGAATAACCTTCATAGCTCAAGCTTTTCTTTTGCTTCAGACTAACAACATAACAAACTCTTACCAGCTGGTTTGTCAAACCGTAATAACTGTAAGCTGTGATGAATGAAAGGTAGGAGGGAAAAATAAGGTTTGTCGCTACCAAAAAAGGATTTGTTCCTCTCAAAGTATACTTGTTTTTTTCGATCCTTACAAGTTGATTTTTCGCTAAACGGTGAAGATAGAGCTTGAGATAGTTTTCTTTTTTCCTTAACAGTTTTGATAGATCAGAAAGTGTAAATACTGGTATGCGAGAAGCTTTTATTTTTTCTATGAATTCTTGCGTTTTCATGAATGATGTTTTTAGTAATTTGTATATTTAAAGTTATCATTTTTGATAACTATGATAATACAATTTTTTAAAAAATACCAAAATTCTGGTATAAAAG
>JAGHAA010000044.1 GCA_021161745.1 Candidatus Aenigmatarchaeota archaeon | reverse complement strand
GAAGATACATCAACATCTTTAACTTTTCTAAGTACAACAATGTATTCGTCATCTATATTTCCCATACTGAAATACTTGGAATTCTTGTCAATGTTTCTATGAAGGATTTTTTTAACTTCAAATCCGATTTTATTACTCATATTGGCAAAATGTTTGTAACTTTCAACTATTTCGTATTCGACCGTAGAGTTTCCAACAACGATTGCACAAATTTTACCTTTTTTAAGGACTCTATTCATTTCTATCATAGCTCTTAGCATATCACCTAGATATTCTGATAAAAGTCTAAACCTATTGTTTATATGGTGTGAATGCGCACCTATTTCATCATTCCTAAATTTCCAAAAATTTATCCCAAGCCAAAACATGCTGTACATATGTATCCTGTAATAATCAAGAGCATTCACATATGGTGGAGATGTAACAATAAGATCTACAGAATTGTTGCTTACTTCTAACCATCTCGCATCGCCTTCTAAAACTTTAACAAACATGGTTTTATCCGCGTATCTAGAAAATTTTCTTAGAGTTTTTGTCATCAAAAAAATTTTTCGAGAAAAAATCTCGTAAACATTATTTCCGTTCTCTCTTTCTATTATCGACATTATTGTGGATGATAGAGCAACTCTTGCTATATCGTATATTCGTTCTGACTCGAAAAGAGATTCATCTATTTTTTCTCTAATAAGCTGAAGTTCTGCTATCATTTTCTGCGTAAATCGACTACTTAATTTTCTGTTCGGTAATTTAGGTACAATTTTTGGTGATTTAATGAGCTTAACTTCTTTTTCAAGTTGTTTGACAAAGTTTTCTAACTGGATTAATTCATGATTCGGTACTATTGTTGTTTTAACTTTCGAAATCAATACTGCCAAAGGATTCAAGTCATTTCCTATAGAATTTCTTCCAAGAAGTCTCGATTCGACTAGTGTTGTACCACAACCACAAAATGGATCTAAAACGACATCTCCTCTTTGGGTAAATATTTCTATAAAAGTTCGTGGTATCTGAGGTATGAACCTTGCAGGATAAGAATGGAAAGTATGAGTCAAGTATTGGGTGTTTGCTTCTTTAAAATCCCAGTCGATTCTTTCCAGATATTCAAAAGGATCTAAATTTGAGAGATTTGTTTTGATCCATTTGTGCAGTTTATGCTGAATGATCATTTAATTTATCACCTCTTGAAGTTTGAGACTCCTATAACCTCTAAAACTTATTTAGTTTATAGAGTTTTTAAAGGGCAAAGACATGTTTGATAAGGTTTTAACTAGATAATAAACTTGATAGAGTTCTAATAAGCAGTATCTATACTGATAATGAAGTTTGTTGATTGTTGGTATTTTATCCAGATATAGTATCTAGAAGACGCTGGGGAGGGGATTTGAACCCCTGCGGGCCAAAGGCCCACCAGCTCTCCATCAATTCCTGCCAGCCTCATCATCAGTCAGCCAAGGCTGAACATCTCATCGACTCCAGGCTGGCGCCTTGGTCCTGGCTTGGCTACCCCAGCACCTAAATAATATTTTCCTCTATTTTTTATGTGTTTTGTCCTTGTAGATCTCCCATAAGAAAACGACAAAAGTCAGATAAAGCAAGCCGATAGATAAAGCTAACGTGTTTATCTGAAAAATTATATCTTTCGGGTTTGCTGGAGTAACGAAAAAATAGATGCTTATTCCGATAAGCAAAAATCCCATAAGACTGAGTAAAAAGAACATAACCTTTAGGAATGTGTTCATAGCAAATACCTATTTTTAATTCTAACTTTGACTTATTTAAATTCATGGAGTTCGATACGATACTGATTGCTTACGGAGAGTTGACTCTAAAATCCTGCAAAGTAAGGAAACGTTTCACGAATATTCTAATCCATAACATAAAACAAGCACTGAAAGATTCTGGTGCACAGTTTGAAGTATCTTATGACCTATCTCGAGCATACGTAAAAACGAAGGAGATAAAAAAAGCTATAGACGTTTTGAAAAGAGTCTTTGGAATTTCATGGTTTGCGCCTTCCCTACACTTAAAGTTGAGTGAGCTTGAAGATTTTGTAAAGAAGAATTGGAGAAAGTTTGTAGATGAATCGAAAACTTTTGCTGTCAGAGTGAAACGTGTTGGTAAGCATGACTTTACTAGCATGGAACTTGCTTCAAAGCTAGGGAGTTACATAGGCGCAAAAGTTGATTTAACGAATCCTCGACAGACTGTTTACGTTGAAGTGAGACAGGATGATTGCTACCTGTTTACGCAGAAAATAAAAGGTGCTGGAGGCCTCCCAGTCGGTTCTTCAGGAAGAGTAGTAGTTCTTTTCTCCGATGGTATAGATTCCCCTGTTGCAACGTGGTTCATGCTTAAGCGGGGTTGCGAAGTTTCTGTTCTAATCGGAAGGATGTTGAAAGATAGAAAGTACGCTAATAAAATCAAAAAACTTCTAAAACTCTTAAGCAAATGGTCGGCTGGAAGAAAGATAAGAGTTTTTATGTACGACCACTTTAAATGTATGGAAAAAGTAAGCAAAGTCGCAAAATCCAACACTTGTATAATTTGTAAACGCATGATGTACAGAATGGCTGATATAGTCGCAAGAATAGTTAGGGCAAAGGCCATAGTCACTGGTGAGAACCTCGCTCAGGTTGCCAGTCAAACGCTAGAAAATATCTATACGATAGACGAAGCCTCTGAGTTCCCAGTCATAAGACCTTTGATAGGTTTTGACAAGAATGAAATAGTTGAGTTAGCAAGGAGTATAGGTAGCTATGAAATTTCAACATCTATGACTTTTCGATGCCCATACAAGCCCAAAAGAGTCGTGACACATTCTAACGTTTCTTTGGTAAAAACGATCGAGGAAAAGATTGGCATAGAAGAATTGATAAAAACTTGTAGCAGAACGTTGAGAGAGGTCGAAATATAGTTTTTATTCCAACACATCCAATTTCTTATTGATGAGTAAAAAAATACCACCTGAACAAACTGTAAAGGAGCTCATAAAGAAAGTTGTGAAGGAAAGGATTTATGTGGAAACACAAGAAAAACTATGCGAGCTCGTTCTGAAAGAGTTAAGAAAAATAAATAAGGATTATGTGCTGACACCGACCAGAGTTAAGTCGTTAGCGCTTAAAATCGATGGGATTGAGATTAAAGTGAGGACTCGTAAGCTTTCTGGAGAGAAGCCAGAGAAATGCCCTGTATGCGGAGGTAGCTTGGAACCAGTTTATGAAAAGAATCTTGTGGATAAGAGAGTTTTAATAGGATACAAGTGCAACGTCTGTGGTTATAGGAGTAGCATCGATGCTTTCTCTCCTCTGAGATACAGTTTCTTCTGGAAGAAACCCAAGTCTTCTTCTTAAGTTTAGAAACACTTCTTCATCTTCCAACAACTTTCTATATGGTTCCTCTGGAAGCATCGAAACAATCCTTCCATAACCTAATTCTTTCACTCTTTCTAAAAACTTTCTAACGTGATAATAACATTTTTCACACCCTCCTATAGGCGTTAAAGAGAATACAGAGTCTATGCCGAGTAGAGAAGTATTCCAATTCTTTTTGTCTAACGAATCTAAAGTACGGATGAATGTGTGGTAAGGTATTGGTAGTATGTCAACTCCTATCTTTTCAACTTTTTTCAACTCTTCTGGGTTGTTCAACAAGTCTCCCATTAACTCAAAATTATAGGACCTCACTATTTCTCTGAATGTTTTAAGATGTGGAGAACTGAAAGTTTCATGCATCCAAGTTACGTACGATTGATCTGTTAGCAATTCATCTATTTTTCTCGGGAATTGCTCAGAAGAAACGATCGCATCATCCAGTATGACGATGAAATCTACATCTGGATAGGCTTTTACAAGATTTCTGACAGTCGACTCATACCTGCCTATTCGTTGGATTATGTATTCCGGAACTTTCTTGCTAGCATAGAATGGGAATCCTACGCCAAAAACACACTCTACGAAAGGTATTCTGTACAGTTTCTCTCCTAACTCAATGGAAACTTTCCTTAGATTCTCAACGTTTAAACTTTCGTAGAACTCTTTGATTTTTTTGAAGGAAGAAGAAAGATTTTCAGTTTCTCTAACAAGCATTAACATAATTTTCTGTAATACAAAGAATTTAAATTGTGGGGCTGCTAAGGAACCTTACTGGATTGTACTTGATAGTAATAGCCTGGTTTGATTTGTTAGGCTTGTCTTTTACATGGAGAATCGTAATATTTTTGATAGGCTTTGACTTGATGTCTTTCTGGTTTAAGGCTTTCATCTTTGGCGTAGACTACCTTTTTTTCGAGTTTCTTGGAAGACTGAGTTGGGGCATGGTTTTGCTCATAGTTGTAGACATTGTAGCAAGATACGTGCTCCCGCTAGGGATATTGATAAAACCTGGGATAATCTTCCTCATCATGTACTTTAGCGGTTTTCATCTCTACATTTCTGTAGGAATAGCGGTAGTAGATTTGATCATCAACTTGAAAAGATGAAACTTAAAAAGAATTGTTTCTTATTGTTATTTGTGCCGGGGTAGCCTAGTCAGGTAAGGCGGCGGGCTCGAGTCTATGAGAGACCCATGGGGTATCTGAACTAAGATGAGGAAAGCCCTTGATGCTGAGAGAAACCCGCTGGGGCTCTGCCCCACGTGCGTTCAAATCGCACCCCCGGCGCTTTTTAAACATATTCGAAAAACGAAAATTTCTAACTCTTAATAAAAGGAGATATATCTTTCAACATAATCTTTTCCGCTTTTTGTGAGAACTACTTTAAACGAATATCCCTCTTTGAGTTTTAATCTTTTTTCTTTTCCATCTTCTACATCGACAAAGTCCAAGTTCGAAACGAACTTCAATGCATTTTTAACACGTTTTGTGAGATATTTATTTGCTAAGAAAAATCCTTGATTTAAAGCAATTTTTTCAATATTCTGATGAACTGTTGCATAGATACTGTCATAGGAAATCGGATCTGTAGATCTCAGAAGTTGCAACAATACAAAAACGTGGTCCAATCTTTTTTTAAGATTTTTATGGAGGGGAACGATATTTCTATAGTGTTATCAGGATTCTCTGAGTATCCGTATTTTTGAAGCTCGTTATATAGCTCATCGTATAGGTTACTTATGACCTCCGCTAGTCTAGAATAATAGTTTTTTCGAGATTCTTCATCAGTATCCAAAACTTTGTAAGTCTTTTTTCGGACTCTTCTGATGAAGTTGAAAAGGACATTTCCATCAAAGTTTCATTACTTGTTAAAAATAAATAAATTCTGGAAATCTGTTATACGTATAACATCAATATACCTTTCTAACTCGAAGAATCAGAAGCTTGTTGCTTTTGTTGGTCTTCTTGAGGAAAACAACTTTTTATATCAATCTTGTAAATCTTGGTTAACACTTCCTTCAAGAAATCCGAGAAGTTTTCTTCAACATCTTTTGGAATATTTTCTAAATTTACTTCTAAAGAAGAAGGACGTAAAACAACCGTAGAAATATAAGCGGGATTTATCCCAACTAAGCTTTT
>JAGHAA010000054.1 GCA_021161745.1 Candidatus Aenigmatarchaeota archaeon | reverse complement strand
CTCGATTCCTAACATATACAGAATTTTCAAGATTCCAATTCCGTAAAGAATATACATTACATAAATTGTTAACGAGAAAATTATTCCTCCCATTAGAACACTTTTTCTTCCACGGGTTGCCAGTAAGCTTGAGAGTAGTAGTACTTGAACAGCAAGTGTACAGGGATTTATAGCATCTACTAATGCTAATGAAGTTATGCTTATCAGTTGATTTATCATGATTTAAAAATTAGACGAAACCTTTTAAATACTTTGGTTTCATCTGCCGAAACTCAATAAACGATTTAAATTTTTATCACCAACTTATGTAACATGATAAAGAATTATGTTAGAAGATTGTTACCTTCCGAATTACACTATTCTCAATCACCTCAAATCGGGCTTATAATATGCTCAGATTCACGAGTAAGTCCAGGAGTGTATATAGGAAAACCAGTTGAACCAGGAGAAGTTTTCATATCAAGAAATATAGGTAATCAAGCTACTTACGATGGTAAAAACCCAACCCCAGAAGTTTCTTGCATGATACACGAACTCGATTCTATACGAAGAATCATAATAGGTGGTCATAGCGATTGTGATGCGGTAGAAGCGGCTACTTTACCAGAAAGAGAGTTTGAAGAATTACACTACTCTATAAGGCAAGGTCTTTCTTTAATGCGAAAAAGGCTTTATGATGTTGCTCAAATAGAAGGTTTGAGGAAAGCTGAAGAAGAGAATGTACACAATCAAGTCGAGTTTATTGTTGGTTATCTGAAAGAATATGACTCAAGGAAAGTAGACGTCATGGGAATGTACTATGATTTTTCCACTGGTGAAGTGTCCGTGATAAACATTAATGGGAATAGAAACATCAAATCCCTTTAAGATTTTTCTTTAAAAGTTGGTAACAGTAAGCTACCGATGATAACATAACTCCATAATCCGATAGTTCGTGCTATCAAAACGCCGGCTGTTGATGTGCTCATGCTTAACGACTCTAATTTACTCATGCTCAGAGAAAGTAGTACCTCGAAAGACCCTAGACTTCCAGGTAGAAACGTTAAAACAGAGATGAGAGTTACCATTTGAGTCAACAGAACCGATGTCAGTAGACTCACACTTGTACCTACGGAAAGAAAGGAGAAGTACACTATAAACCCTTCAAAAATCCAACATGTAAACGAAAAAATCATCACTTTTACTAAAAGCTTTAAGTCTTTAAGTTGTTTTACAGAGACTGATGCTATCGTTGAAAAATGGTTTATTTTATTCGGGTCCTTCAATTGCTTTACGAAAAAGAACAACTTCTTTAGAACTCCCAAGATTCTTTTAAGCCTTTTAGTCGAAGAAAAAGAATACAGAAAAATTGAAAAAAGAACCACATAAACCATGATAGCCAACTTAAAAAAATCGATTAAAAACATCTCTTCCTTTAAGAAGAATAATCCAACCAACGCTATGGAAACGCTTGCAACAAAATCTCCCATTCTTTCGACTAAAAGCGTAGGAAGTGCTTTACTAAAACTTTTACCAGTAGCTTTTTTGAAAAGAAGAGCTTTTATAGGGTCTCCAGATCTTGCTGGAGTGAACGTGGAAAGGTAAGCTCCTGTTACATAAACTTTCCATATATTGAGCAAACTAGTATGTTGATTAAGATGGTCTAGCATAACTTTCCATCTAAAAACTCTGGAAAACATAGCCCCAAGCATGGAAAGGAACGCCAGGATAACGTAAAAGATGTTAGCTTTAACCAGCGTTTCAACAATTCCTTTCACATCAGAGAAATAAACCAAGAATGCTAAAAGTGTAAACGAAAAGATTAAAAGAACTAACCTATTCAACTTCATTCTTTAACCTATCAATCATTTTCCTAAACTTGCTTATAACTCTTTTTACTGACTGAATTTTTTGGTGGTTATAATCTTTCTTAAGTTTTTCTCTAAGGTCTACAAGACTGACAAAAAGTTTTTCAAACTCTTCTCTTACTTCGTCAGGTTCTTCAGGCCATAAAAAACAGTTTATCACGTTCCTTATTTTAGAACTTTTCGCTGCTTCAAGCATATTCTTTCTTAGTTGAGTTAGTTTTTTCTTCCCCTCTTCAGTTATGGAATAGATTTTTTTCTTCCTTTCACCTGTTCCTTTTATCGCTATATAACCTTTTCTTTCAAGTTTCTTCAAGGCAGGATAAACAGAACCTGTCGTAGGTCTCCAAGTCTTCAAAGTCAGTTCGTTTATTTTTTTCATAACCTCGTAACCACTCATCGACTTCTTTCTTAAAAGAAGGAGTATCCATATGTACAACATACCTCGTATATTTAAAGATTTAAATTCTTTCCGCATATATAGATATATACATGTCGATATCTATATATTTAATGTGGTTCGTATGAAATACATCGTCGAGTGTAAAAACGTTTGGAAAGTATACAATCCTGAAAGCTCTGCAGAAGTTAAGGCACTTCGTGGTATAAACATGAAAATAAAGAAAGGTGAATTTATCTCTATCATGGGTTCCTCTGGCTCTGGTAAGTCAACACTTTTACATTGCATAGGTTGCCTTGACACACCGACCAAAGGAAAGATTTACATAGATGGTGTCGATGTCTCAAAATTAAACGATGATGAACTTGCTTTGGTCAGGCGATATAAGATAGGGTTTGTTTTCCAATTCTTTAACCTCGTACCTAGCTTAACCGCTTTGGAAAATGTCGAATTGCCTATGGTGTTCGCAGGAATACCAAAGAATGAAAGAAGAAAAAGAGCTATTCAGCTACTTGAAATAGTTGGGCTTGGAAAGAGACTTTATCATCATCCAAACCAACTTTCTGGTGGAGAACAACAAAGAGTAGCTATAGCAAGAGCTTTAGCTAACGATCCAGAATTAATCCTTGCAGATGAGCCTACAGGTAATTTAGATTCAAAGTCTGGAGCCGAAGTCATGAAAGTGTTCAAAACATTGAACAAAAAATTTGGTAAAACGATCGTAATCGTAACTCATGACCCTCTTGTTGCTAAAACGACAAAGAGAATCGTAAAGATAAAAGACGGTAAAATAATCGGAGGTGAATGAGCATGAAACTTGTTAAACTGTTAGTATGGTTGGTTTTAATAGTACCTTTTGTCTATTCTCAAACCTACGTTTCTTTGAAAACGACTTACTCTACAATGCCTGAACTTATAGAACCTGGGGATATAGGAAGTATAATTCTAACCCTTACAAACTATGGAAACACTTATGCGAAGAATGTGAAAGTAAAATTCTTTCCCAACACAGAAATAGAACTCTCAAAGACAGAATTCAACTTACAAACTATACCTGCTGGAGATTCAAAACAGATTTCTATTCCTTTCAAAGTCTTAGAAAACATAAAACATGATACGATCGCAATCCTTTATACTGTAGAATATTCTGTTGGCGAATCGTCTGGAACAAAAGAAATGGATAGCTCAATAATCTTAACTATAACTAGAAAACCGAACGTTGAAATAATCTTTGCAGAACCCATGTTACAAAACGTTTCTTTAGGTCACGAATTCACACTTTCTATACGAATAAAGAATGTCGGTAAAGGTGACGCAAAAGATGTGGTGTTAAGTATCGATACTTCAAACCTGCCTTTCATTCCAATCAAAAGGAGCTCTGAATTGTATTTGGGTGATCTAGAGAGGAATGAAATGAGAGACGTTTCTTTCGATTTCATAGTAAACGATGATGCAGATATAAAAGCATACCAGATACCTTTAACTCTAACGTACAGCGATAATCAAGGTAATCTTTATGAAACGGACAAAATGATTGGAATAAAGGTCATGGGAAAAGCAGAGTTGATTAAAAGTATTGATGAAGTAGAATATGTCCCCGAAAAAGGTATGTGGAGAGTAAGCTTTTTAGTAGCGAATAAAGGTGTAGATACAGCGAAGTATCTTACGGCCAGATTAAAAGGGTTAAAAACCATGCCTTCGGAGGTATACATCGGCAACATAGACCCGGATGACTACGAAACTGTAGAGTTTGAAATACCTTTTGAAGAACTGGCCACAGGAGTTTACAACGTAAGCTTAGTTTTAGAATACAAAGATTCTTATAACAATGCTCATATTGAGGAAAAAACCTTTAACATAAACTTTGAAATGCCAAGAAAATCTTCCAACTATCTAACCATAGTATTGGTTATTGGGGCAATTACTTTAGGACTTCTCTACTGGAAAAAATGGAGAAAGAAAAGACGTTAGAGTGAGGAAATGTTCGAATTTGAATTAGAGGCCTTAAAGATAACCTGGAATAGTATAAGCCAAAGAAAGCTTAGGAGCACTCTTACAGTCATAGGAATAGCTATAGGTATAGCTGCTATAATCTCTTTGGTATCTATAAGCGAAGGACTTAAACAAACGATAACAAAGCAATTACAACAGTTTGGAGCGAACAAAATAGTCGTCATGCCGTTCGCATCCACTTCCACAACAAGTTCCTTTGCATCTTCTTACTTTACTGAAGACGACGTTAAAAAAGTGGAAAAAGTTTCTGGTGTAGAGTTAGTGGTACCATTTTTACTTAAAACGGTTTCAGTCGAATATAAAGGAGAAAAAGAATTGATTATGGTAGCTGGTATAGAACCAGAAAAAACTAAAAATTTATTCGAAAACATTCAAGGATATGAGTTAGAGTCAGGTAGTTTCCTGAGAAAGAATGATAAGACTTCTGTTATACTTGGAAATGCTGTAGCTCATGATATGTTCTCTGAAGAAGTAGAGGTTGGCGACAAAATAAAAATAGGAGATAAAACTTTCAGAGTAAAGGGTATTCTTAAAAGAGTAGGAAACAGGCTTGACGACAACACAATAGTAGTTCCTATGAACCCGTTAAGAGAGATTACGGGTGAACAGAAAGAGATAACGATGATGATGGTAGAAGCAAAAAACGCTGAAGAGGTTGAGAAGGTTGCTGAAAGGATAAGGAAAAAATTAGAAGATTATTGGAAAAAAGGGACCTTCACAGTTCTTACGACAAGACAGCTCGCTGAAAGGATAAAAATCATAACAAGTGCCATGACAATCTTCCTTGGAGGTATAGCGGCCATCTCACTAATAGTTGCTGGAATAGGTATAGCTAACACCATGCTTATGAGTGTTATGGAAAAGACAAGAGAAATAGGAATAATGAAAGCTATAGGGGCGACTAACAAAGATGTTCTAAAGATTTTTTTGATAGAAAGTATCTTACTTTCTATCATCGGTGGAATCGTAGGATGTGGTATAGGAATTCTTGGTTCTAAAAGCTTAAATGGTGTTTCAATGGTTCAAGGTGGGGTTCCTTTAAGGACAAGTGTCCCACCATCTCTTATAGCTTTTGGCCTAGGTTTTTCAGCAATAGTAGGTATTATCTTCGGTTTGTGGCCAGCATACAAAGCAGCAACACTAAACCCTGTAGAAGCGTTAAGGTATGAATAAAGAAAAAACTTTTTTACGAACCTGACCAAATATTCCATGATGATAGACGTCTCACTTTTGTTTTTCGGGATAGGTTTTATAATAACTCTTGGCTTTCTTGCAAACTTATTCTTCAAGAAGACAAAGATACCAGACGTCATATGGCTCTTATTCCTCGGGATACTACTAGGACCATTAACACACACTCTAAAATCTTCTTTTCTCTTAGAATTTGCTCCCTACGTCGCTGCATTGGCGACAATGATAATTCTATTCGAAGGGGGAATGAAAACAGATCTTTATACTTTAATAAAACAAGCACCAATTTCATTTTTTATAGCAGTCGGAAACGTTGCTCTTTCGATGGTATTCATTTCATTCTTCATGAAAACTTTCTTAGGATGGGCATGGGTATACGGAGCCCTTCTAGGAACGATAGTAAGTGGTACTGGTTCTGCTATAATCCTATCTATAACCAGTGGGTTGAGACTCAATTCTAAAACCTTTATTATACTCAATCTCGAATCGACTCTGACTACAGTGTTTTGTTTCGTCATAGGGATGGCTTTGCTTTCGATAATAGTCAGCGGTACAGGTTCTTTGAAGGAAACGCTAAACCAAATCTTTGGGATGTTTTCGATAGGAGCTGTCGTTGGGTTTATGGCAGGTGTTTTTTGGTTATACCTTATGAGGAGGATAAGGGGTAAATTCAAGTACATGCTTACATTAGCCTTCTTATTCATAACGTTCGCTTTTGTCGAAGGAATAAACGGAAGTGGGGCCATAGCAGCTTTAGTTTTTGGAATAGTTTTGGGAAATGGGAAGGATATCAGCAGAATACTTAAATCGAAAGACCATCTTGTCATAAACCCAAAAATAAAAGAGTTCCATGAAGAAATCTCTTTTCTCGTCAGAAGTTTCTTTTTCGTTTATCTAGGAAGCCTCGTATCAATCTCCAACGTATCGTTCATCGTAGTTGGAGTTTTATTGAGTTTACTCCTCTTAGGAATCAGAATAGTAGTTTCTTTCACATCCTTTTTCTTGACTCCTTTAGAAGAGTATGAAAAAAAGATTGTGGCCATTCTTTTCCCTAGAGGATTGGCAGCGGCGGTCCTCTCGCAATTTCCGATGGCATATGGAATAGAATATTCAAACTGGTTTCTGAACATAGTATTTGTCATAATTCTTACGAGCATTCTGATTTCGTCCATCGGAATCTTCCTAATCAAAAGAAAATGATTAAAGGAGGTGGTAAAATGGAATACGATGTCGTTGTTATCGGTGGTGGTCCTGCTGGATTTGTTTCTGCAATCATGGCCAAGAAACTGTATAAGTGCAATGTATTGCTGATAAAAAAAGAGGAAAAGTTTGTGATACCTTGTGGAATACCTTACATTTTTGGAACGCTCCAAGATGTCGACAAAGATTGTGTCCCGAACAAGAAGCTTGAAGATGCTGACGTAGATGTAATGATCGACGAAGTTTTAGGCATAGATGTAGAATCAAAGATTGTTAGAACAAGGTTAAAGGATATAAGGTATGAGAAACTGATTCTTGCAACTGGTTCATTGCCTTGGAAACCCCCGATACCGGGAAGTGATAAGAAGAATGTGTTTTCCGTTCACAAAAGCTATGAGAAACTTAAATCTATGCTAGAAGTTTTGAAGAATTCTCAACGTATAGCGATAATCGGTGGTGGGTTTATAGGTGTTGAGCTTGCTGACGAACTAATCAAATCTGGAAAAGAAGTTTATTTAATCGAAATGTTACCACACATTCTTCAACTTTACTTCGACGAAGAATTCTACATGCCGATAGAAAACAGAATGAAAGAGAAAGGTGTGAAGGTTTATACGTCAACTAAAGTAACGGAAATAAAAGGAGATGAGTACGCAAAAAGTATCGTTCTCTCAAACGGAGAGGAAATACCGATAGATGCGGTCGTCATAGCTACTGGCACTAAACCTAACGTTGAACT
>JAGHAA010000056.1 GCA_021161745.1 Candidatus Aenigmatarchaeota archaeon | reverse complement strand
GTCTACTTCCTTGAGGAATCTGTTCATGGCTGTCTGAACGTCCGTAGGTTTCTCACCTTTACCTTTCTTTCCTGGAACTCCGACGAATACCATACCTCTGGATGATATCTGACTCAAGAAAAGTATGTCATGGTCTATAACGAACGCAGAAACTTCTTTGACTTCAACGAATTTCCGTATAACTTTTGCCAAAGAAAGTCTTTGTTCAACATCTAAGTACGCTGAAGGCTCGTCCAGTATGTAAAGGTCTGCCTCCTGCCCTAAACAATTGGCTATCATTACTCTCTGAAACTCTCCTCCGGATAACGTAGTAATCCTTTTTTCCATCAATTTCTCCAACTGGAGAGGTTTAGCTATGTTAGTTGAAAACTCAGTAGTCCCAAAGCTCTCACACTTTTCATTCAAAAACTCCTCTACTATTCCATCATACTCAAGTTTTGGATACTGTGGTTTGTAAGAGATTTTTACATCACCTTCAACTTTTCCAGCGTCCGGTTCTATTTGTTTAGCAAGAATCCTTGCAAAAGTCGTCTTTCCCAAAGCGTTAGCTCCCATGACACCAAGAACTTCCTTAGCGTAAATCTCGCCAGACTCTACTGTTAGACTAAAATTACCCAAGGTCTTTTGGATGTTGTTGAACGAGACTAAAACTTCCTTACCTTCAAACCTTTTGGCTAGAAAAGACTCAAATCTTATAGGCTCTGGTCTTATCCTTACGTTATCCTCTTTTATGTAACCGTCCAAGAATATATTTATCCCAACTCTTACGCCGTATGGTTTTGACACAATACCGTAAACACCTGGAACACCGTAGAAGACGTGTATCCTGTCTGCCAAGAAATCCATCATAGCAAGGTCATGGTCCACAACCATAACAGATTTGCCTTGAGTAAATTCCCTTATGACTTTAGCAGTCTTAAGCCTTTGGAAGACGTCTAAGAAGCTAGAGGGTTCATCAAAGTAATAGATGTCCGCATCCTTGCAAAGCGTTGCGACTATTGCCACTCTTTGAAGCTCGCCGCCAGAAAGCGTTGAAATGTCCCTATCCAACGTATGGGATATTCCAAGTCTTTCTACAAGGTCTACCATTATACCTCTCTCATCAACCTTCTCCAATAGCTTCGACACTTTTCCTTTAGCATGATCAGGTATTCTGTCAACTCTTTGTGGTTTCAACGAAACTTTTACCTCGCCGTTCTCCAACTTCTCCAAATAGCTCTGCAACTCAGTCCCACGGAAAAGTTTTATGAAATCTTTGAATTCAACCTCCTCACCAACCCTCCCTAAGTTCGGTTTAATTTTTCCAGAGAGTATGAGTAAAGCAGTCGTTTTTCCAACACCGTTTGGTCCTAATAACCCAACTACTTTGTCCTCTACTGGGAATGGAAGTCGAAACAAAGCAAAATCATTCACGCCATACCGATGGACAGGGTCCTCTTTAAGTTGCTCTGGTAGGTTTACTATCGTTATGGCTTTGAACGGACATTTTTTTACGCATATTCCACAACCTATGCAGATATTCTCATCTATTATAGGTTTCTTAGTCTTCTCATTTACGACTATACACTCCTCTCCAGACCTAACTTTCGGACACACACGTATGCAAAGGTAATTACCACATTTGTCAGGCTTGCATAACTCGTAGTCTATTACCGCTATACGTCTTTTCATAACTCATCGTTTATCTTCAACAGTATAAATTGTTAATCATTCGAACTTTATCTCAAGCTCGCCCGGAAGTAAAAAGGAAAGAATCTGTGAAACTTCCTTCTCATTGACAAACTTTCTCTCTCTGTAAGGTATCCTTACTATGTACTTCTTTGATTCAGGAGTGTAGAGGACATTGAGCCCGATGAGCGTCGCAGGTTGTATGAGTTTTTGTATGAAGAATCTTTTGTCTCCCGACTCCTCTACTACCTTCACAGGTCTTTTGAATACTGATGACAATTTCTTCAACAAAAATCCGTTCCTGATGAAGAAGTATTTTGAATGCCCTTTCGGCACGATGATGTATATAGTGTTTATGCCTAATATCCTCTTTATTTCAAGGTTTTCAAACTCCTTGTTGTTCTTTACGATTTCATAAACTTTTTTAATCCTCTTTATCTCAATTTGAGTTATCTTTTCCTCCTCTACTCGTTTACTACAAACGTTGCACAGGATGTCAGATTCTAAGCATACCTTACAAAGAGGAGCCTTCATTTAGAAAATATTTATACCGTTAGATGTTTAAACTTTCAGACTTTCTCTTGCATTTCACAAAGTATTCTGTTTTGACCGCTAGCGAAAAAACTTGCGCGATAGAGACGAATAAAGAGACGGAAACAAGGGATAGGAGAACGTAGTAGAACTTTTTTGCTAAAGAAACCTTTAAGGTTCCTACAAGCGATATAGTTAGTTCTTCAAAATTTTTTACTTCGGCGAAGTTGATGTTGAGAAACGTATGTTTCACAACCTTCATTAGCGGATACGCTGAGACGAAAATACCTACTAGAAATATCATACTACTTACGATTCCTATCGAAAGGAGCAAGAAGAAAGTTTCTTTCAAATGTTTTTTAACGATGTTGTAACTTCTTATGAGAGCAAGTTCAGGAGTATCTTTCTTTACTACGATGCTGATAGACGAAAACATGAAAAACCAGTTTATGATGACCGAAAAAAATAAAGATAAAAATCCAAAACCTACTGTTTGGAGTAGGGAGGAGACGACTGAGTTCAACAGATAAAGAAAGATTGAAAGCCCTAAGAGGCTGGGGTAAAGTGGTTTTATCTTCTTCAATGAATCTTCAAAGCTGGATGGATGAATAAACATGTGGATCACAGCACCTTTAAACCAGATAGAGATCAAGAAAACGAGTAGGATAACCGATAGTGGACCTATCAGGATAAAGTAAGATCTTTCATCAAACTGAAGCCTTAACAATGAAGGTATGTAATCGAGCAACGGAATCAAAGTTATAAGAATCGCTAGAGAAGCTAATGTGTAAAAAATGAACAGTGGTATGAAAAACTTTGGTGTAAGACTTTTCCTTAAACCGTTAACAAGGATTGGAGTTATTTTCATCAGAATAAATGTTTGGAAGTTCTACTTAAAAATGTCCATGTTATACGTATAACGATGTTTGAAACGATTTATCCGAAAGAGAATAAACATAAAAATATGCAGATAGGCTTAGTTGGAGCTCCTAATTCGGGTAAATCGACGTTCTTGAAAGCGGCAACGCTTGTAGACGTAAAGACAGCACCATATCCTTTTACGACAATCCAGCCGAACGTTGCAATCGGACATGTTGTGGTGGATTGTGTATGTAAAGAGTTTGGAGTAAAATGTAATCCTCAAAACTCTTTCTGTGTAAACGGAAAAAGACACATACCAATAAAAATTTTGGACGTTGCAGGTCTAGTTCCCGGAGCTCATCAAGGAAGAGGGTTGGGCAATAAGTTTTTAGACGATTTAAGGCAAGCTGACTGCCTAATCCATGTGCTAGACGTTTCTGGGCGTACTGATACAGAAGGTAAACCGACTGAAGGTCATGATCCTACCGAGACAGTAAGGTTTTTGGAAGAAGAAATAGATTTGTGGTTTGCTGGGATAGTAAAAAAAGCTTTAGAAAAATTCGAAAGAAGGATGAAGTATTCTAAAGTAGAGTTAAAGGATGTGCTCTATGAACAGTTAACAGGACTTAACATAACAAGGCAGCAAGTTGAGGCTGTGTTGGAAAAAGTTGGGATAGAGGATATTAAAAAATTCGCAATGGAACTCAGGAAAATTTCTAAACCAATCTTAATAGCTGCGAACAAAATAGACTTGCCAGGTGCCAAACAGAATTTTGAAAGGTTGAAAAAAGAATTTCCAGAGTATATTATAATCCCTACTTCTGCTGAATCAGAAGTTGCGTTAAGAAAGGCTGCAGAACAAAATTTGATAGAGTATGAAGTTGGCGATGGGTTTAGGATAAAACAACCTTCTTTACTCAACGAAAAGCAAAAAAAGGCTTTAGAGTACATTAAGCGAAATGTAATAGATATCTTCGGTTCGACTGGTGTACAGAAAGCTTTGAATGAAGCGGTGTTCAACCTTCTTGATTACATTGTCGTTTACCCTGTTGCCAACTCTACAAAACTTACAGATACGAAGGGTAACGTTCTGCCAGATGCTATTCTTGTTAGGAGAGGTACTACGTTAAAAGAGTTTGCTTCACTGATCCACACAGACATGGCATCGAAATTCATAGGTGGAATGGACGCACGAACCAAAAAAAGGTTAGGCGCTGATTATGTGTTGAAGAACAACGACGTAATAGAGATTGTATTTGGAAGATAAGCAAAGTATTATTAAATACCTAAAAGTTTTAAGAGACCAACCTTCCAGAGTATCACTGCTAGAAAATAGTTAAAAGGTATGTTTAGCAGGTTTGCGGCTACGAAAGGTGTCCTTTTCATGAAAAGTTCTTTAAATACGAACATGACATTCTTGATTATCGTCAAGTAAAGCACTAGATCGACAAAAGGTATGAAATAACCAAACACTCCTGCCAGAGCGCCGATTATACCGAGTATAAGACTACCGAACGTAGGGATGAGAGGTGTAACTCTTGTCGTTACAGGTGGTGCAACCAAAATCCTTAGCACGTCAAAAACTTTGTCTATGATGAAACCCAACAAAAAACCAAAGATTGGTCCATACCCAATACCACCGAGGATTATCGGTATGGTTAGCAATTCTATCCCAACATACCATACTATTTCTACCATAG
>JAGHAA010000031.1 GCA_021161745.1 Candidatus Aenigmatarchaeota archaeon | reverse complement strand
GAAGTAGACATAACGTTTAGAGTAGATAAGCATACGAAAAGGCCAAGGGCTAACAAACCCAGAAGTAAGTTAGACGTTCTACAGAAGGAAAAAGGAGTCTATTTTACGATTTGAACCTTCTTGAATATTTCTGTGTAGAGTGGATGGTAATGTACTATAGTCTTGCATGAAAGGCATATCCTAGTTTTTACTAATCGATGGGAGAACTGAATGACTGCATGACTTCCACAGAACTCACACCTCATGTTTCAAATAAATAGAAAAGCTCGATTAATCGGTTTCCCAACTAATTTTCCAGTAAAATTTAACCTTTTAGTAATACCTTATACCTCTCCTCTCTTCCAAAGACTTCTCGATCTTCTTCAACCTTTCTATTATCGCTTCGTTCTGTGCCTTCAAATTATCTATCTTCGTTAGTATCAAATCCAGCTTAGTCTTTACAGTTTCATGAGACAAATCATCTGGCTTCTCTTCAGTAACGTTAGGAGAAGTAACGGGAACTGGTTTTGTTGGTGGAAGGGGTGCTTCGAACGTTTCAAACGGCTTCACGTCTTCCACCATGTTTTCCATAGGTGTATCTGACAGGTCATTTACCTTATGGCTTTCCAAAGATGGCAAATTCAAAGGTAAAGGTTCAAGCTTTTCAGTTTTGTTGACATCTTCCTTTTTCTTCAAAATTCTTCCTATCCTGTCGAAGATTCCCATTCTATTTTTCCTCCACTTGGCCTATACCCAATATTTTCATTATTTCATTTCGGAAAATGTCAAGCTTCTCCTTACAGTAACGTAAGTGATGTTCCCTCCTCGTTTTAAAATAAAAGTAGTAAAAATACATCCACATCAACGCACGGTAAATAGGAGTCCTTTGAAGAAAAGTATCTTGAGGTAATTCCGTCTTTATTGTGCCTCCTATTTTCATCCTTAAACTACCTATTTTGTTTGGAGTCAAAGGTTGCCAACCATGCAAAACTATTTCAATATACATCGTAGTAAACATATCAAACGTTTTTTTTGCAAAAATCCTTATGAAAAACTCTGCAGGATCGCTGTCGGGCATCCATCTAAACTCTCTTTCCCAAATATCTTTGCTTTCTACTACAAAGACTCTCCTTATGAGACCTTTTATCGGTCTGTAAACTTTCAACGGATCTGGACCCGTATAAACAATTTCATGATATTCCTTCGGAGCCAAACAATCATCTTCTGCTATTAACTTTCTTCCCATGTCAGACCCTCTGCGGCAGTAGATTCAAAAACTCCCTTATCCTTCTATGCAAGAGCAACACAGATTTTTTACACTCCTCTCTATATTCCCATCTTTTGTTTTGGTAGAAGATTCTGTGCCATAATGTTCTTATTATCTCATAAATCATGCTTCTTTCCCACCAAGTGTCTTGCGGGTACTCCGTAAAAAGCTCTCCTGAAAGCTCTATCTTTGCCTTTCCAATCTTTCCGAACTGTTCAGATGGCTGAGCGTGACCACTCAGCCTAACTCTGTACTGGTAATAGGAAAACTTGTCTATGTCTTTGATGACTCTCCACTCTATGTTAAACCTCTCAACCTTTCCTCTTGTCCATTCGAAAGTTATGGCTTGGACCTCATCTTCTCTCACACCAAAAACTTCTTTCATCAAAGTTATTAGTTGAGGGTATATCATCTGTGGGTTAGGGCCTTCGTAGTTAATCGTCAAACGCTTATGCGGGAGTAAGCACCAATCTTGAAAAACTAACTTTGCTCTTGCGAATATCGGCATTCTTACACCTTATAATAAATTTCGTTGGGGAAAAATAAATTTTAAAAACTTGTGATAAAAATAATTGATTAATGATTGTTTCTCTCATCCAAAAGATAGGAGGAGGAGTTGCTGTAACTCTCGGACTTTTGATGTTAACGATAAGTTGGTGGAAAGTTAAAAAACAATCGAACTTTTTCTTCTCTGTAGTAGGGGGTAGTATTCTTTTTTTATTAGGCCTAAAACTCCTTGGATATATCTAGGTGGTTTAAATGATAATAACAAAAATAGCCGGTGCACTTTGCTTTGTTTTAGGGTTAACAATAGTTTTATTTGGCCCTTTTGCTTATAAACATCAACCTAAGGAAATGACTGGAGCTATCGTTGTGATAGGAATACTGTTGATAGGGTTGGGACTTTTCTTGATGAAGATATAGCAATTATTTTAAACAAAATTGATTAACAAAAACGATAAAATTTTAATTAAACAAAACTCTATTTTTATATTGTATGCCAAAAAAAGTACTCTACCCATCAGGCCCGTGCCCACCGGACTGCTCCGATGTGAAAAATGCTTATAACATGTCTCCTGGAGAGGGGATTTTTGCTACTCCGTTTGAGGGAGAAATGATTATAGACTTAGAGCTACCGTTAGGAGATGCTTCTGGTCTGCCTATAAGCTTAGCATTCTACCTCGGAAAGCTTGGGTTCAAAAGTTTTCAAGTAGAGAGGGTTATAGAAGTCAGTCCTGTGTTTACAGAATACTACCAGAAAACAATTGCCCAAAAAGCTCATCTCGAAGCAGAAATGAAGAATGCCTTTGCCAGTTTGATGAAAGCTGTAGAAGAGACAGAGCTAATAGCACATGATTTAAGAAAGTACAAGATGTTCTTGAAGTATTTCCAAGCTGTAGAAAAAGCCAAAAAGATAAAAGATCCTAAGGAAAGGGAAAAAGCTTTAAGAAGTGCTGAGCATGTTATAAGGGCAATGTTTGTTGATTTGGTAGACGCTCATACTGGAAGTTACAGCATGATTCAGATGGCAGGAAGATGGCCAACGATAATTTCGGATTTTATGAGTTTAAGCGACGAAGACGAAAATCCAGAAGTTATACAGAAGAAGTTGGATATCTCCAAAGCAGAAGCTATAATACTAGTTACGAAGAATAAACTTTACAAAGAATGGAAAGAGTACTTTTTGGAGCAGATAAAGATTAGGTACAGAAGGCTAAGAGAGTTGTTGGAGATAAGGAAAAAGTCTATAGAAGAATACAAGCAAGTACTCATCAAAATAATCTCCAGATATAAAACAATAAGGGATTGGAGAGGTGATTTAAGTGACGCCATCAAGCAATTAGAATACGGAATATCTTGGTACAAGCCAGATGCTCAAGCAATGTCATTGGACATAACGACAGTCTGGGCTTGGCGTCCGTTTTGGCCGTATGAGAAATACAAGCCTAGTAGGGAAATGGAAACTGAAGTTTTTGCACTTGAAGCTGGGTTTACAAAAGAAGAATATGAAGAACTCAAAAAACATATGCCTCCTGACTGGAACGGAATGGTACCTGGCCTTCCTGCAGAGCCTGCGTATGACAACGTTGTTAGGTACATAATAAGTCAAATAGAAGAGAACTATCACGTTAAGATAACTCCGAAGGATGTGTTAGAAGTTATAACCGATTTACATGTTCTCTACATTCATCCAGAAAGGGATACAAGATTCTGGCCACATCACATAACCACTCTAAAACCTGGTGAAAAGTGGCCAATATCTCCTTACTTCATTTACATCGAATACACGATGTTAAGATCTGTAATAAAATTACCCAACGGTGCTACGATAGAAGACTTGTGGATAGAACCTTTCAAAATAGCTACTGTAACTCAAAACATAATAATAGGAAAGATGTTAGAGCTTGTTGCGAAGAGGAAACAATTGGAAATGGAAATAAGGACGATGATAGGAGAGGTTGCGGAGCTTCATGAAAAGGGTGAAAAAGTTTTCAAAACGATTGATGAACTTGTGAAAGAAGAGTTTCCAGAAATATACCTTTCCGAAGAAGAGCAGAAGAAGTTGGAGGAAGAAAAGAAAAAGTTAGAAAAAAAGTCTACATCTATCGGGCTAAAAGAAGCTATAAACAAAATAAGGAAAGCTATCGGCGACTTCTTTTCAAAATATCTTGGAATCAAAGTGCTATGGGTTTATCCTGGTCCTTATGACCCAGTGATGTACCACAGAATTTCCAAAAGCTGGCAAAGAAGGGTCGGTAGGATGTACCAAGAGCTTTTGGATTTCTTAAAAGCAAAAACTGGGTTTCCGTCTGGAAAGATAAAGTGGGTTGGTTCTAAATTGGAGGAGTAAGGTGGTTGAATGCCTAAAGGTTACGTCATAGGTGTCTCAAGCGGTATTTTTGGGGCAGCACAACAGGAAGAAAAAGTACAGTACATAAGTCTGTCACAAAAAGCCTTCTACGGCATGTTCAAAGGTGTAAGGTTTACTCAGATTGATTTGGAGACTGTAGCGGAGTTTAAGTATCCTGAACTCAAAGCAGAAATAGAAAGGATAAAGCGTTTAGGTATAGAGTTCGGTATACATGGCGAGTCGGGAGCTTTTGGTGGAAGGGAAAACCCTATAGAGTTGGATTCTGCCATAGGAATAGAGTACAGGAGAGCACATGAAAGATTGATAGAGTCTATAAAAGGAGCTGGAATGTTAGGAGCAAGGTACTTCCTTATCCATGCATCAGAGTCTGAACCTTTCATAAGATTGTTCATGGCATTCCAACCGATGGAGATCGTTGACATATGGGGTAATCCGTTTCCAGCGTTTTTAAAGAAATTCCCATACTTAACTGAATGGGCATTCGAGCAGGAGTTTTTAAAGGAAATAACAAGGATTAGGATGAAGAGTAAGAAGGAACTAGAGGAGGATAATTATCAAAGGGGAATTAAAAATTACATTGACAATGTCTTGGTAGAGAAAGGGATTGAAATAAAAGAAAAAGACATTCCCAAACATATAAGAGAAAGTATAAAAAGATTAGCGAAGAAAAAAGCTGAGGAAGATTATAAAGAACTGAAAGATTTTTGGGAAAAAAGTCTTGTTTCGAATGACGTTACTTATGGTTCTGAGAGAATAGCTTATTACATAATCGCAAAATGGATGCAAGACAACAAAGACCCGATATGGATTGGCATAACCAGACAAAACGTAAAAGAGTATTTGGAAGAGATGGAAAAGAAGAATGGGAAAAAACCTAAGCTAGAGATAGACATCGAAAACCAAGAGTTTAGGGAAAATTATTTTCTGTGGGTTCCGGCAGTAGCTGCGAAGTACATCTGGGGTCATTTCCATCCAGAAGAGAATCCTGTAAAGCCTAGTGAAGGTGGTGTAAGGTTTCCAGATCCCAAACCCTTATTGGAAAAGTTTGATATGTATTTCGTTTTAGAACAGCAAATGGCTCCAAAAGGGTATGAAAAATATATTAGACTTGCTAGGCCGTCACACCTTTATTACCTTTGCAAATACTCGAAAACGAATAGGATTGTAATAGCTATAGACTTCGAACATCTTTTAACTGCAAACATAGACATAGATAAAGAGTTGGATACACTGCCTTCAGACGGTGGAAAGTACATAAAAGTATTACATGTCGGTTGGCCAACACCTTTAGCTCCTGCACACATACCGATAGCAGCTGGTTCTGACCAACAATACATACTTTATAAATGGCTATGGAAGCTCAGACAAAAAGGGTTCAAAGACGGTTGGATAATATTTGAGAGAGGCGGTGGTAAGGACCCCATACAGAAAACGATACAAGTGTTAAGGGTTATAGTGAACTACTTAGAAAAAGATGTACCCCCTGAAAAACTTCCTGCAGAGTTTTTCATACTCCCAACATCCAAAGGTTATGCGAGGCAAAAAGTTATCATCTTTGAGCATGCTTTGGATCCGTTGAAGGGTGTGATAACGCTTCCAGAAGAGACTTACACAAAGCTTGGAAAGGCCGCGTTGGAGAAAGGAAAGAAGCCAGAGGAATGGAAGAAAGAGGAACTCTGGTAGAAAGTTTGTTAATATTTAAGCTCCTAGGAGAATAAAAAAGAATGTATGGAGTTAGAGAAGTTGGAAGAGGAGCTGAAAAAACCCATACTACCAGAAAAAAGAGATGCCGAGATAAAAAGTTACGAAAAACAATTTGAAGAGTTTGAGAACAACGTAAAGAAAAGGCAAGAGCTTTACAGAAAAATCGTAGATTTTACAGAAAAAGCCAGAAAGATGTATGGTGAAATCGTAAAGTCTGTTGTCGTTTTCGGTTCTTTGGTAAGAGGAGATTCTAAGAAGACGAGCGATGCAGACGTATGGGTTATACTGGATGACACTGCAACGAAAAGTACGCAAGATGTAGCAAGGGTTGCTGATGCCCTTCATCTGTTAGCGGCTGACATGAAAGATTTGCATGTACAAACGACAAACCTGACAGAATTCTGGCGTTGGATAAGGATGGGTTCACCAGAGCTGATAAACTTTTTGAGGTATGGTTTGCCTATCTACGATTCTGGATTCATAAAGCCCATACAAAGGATGTTGTACTTGGGTATGCTTCCACCGAGCGAGGAAGTCGTGGCTTTGAAGGCGAAGACTGCTGAAACGCATTTGAAGAAGATTTCGAACGTCATAAAAACGATGATTTTTGATTTGAGGTATGCAGCATTGGACGCATGCCAGTCCGTTATAATGTATTTTTATAAAGAGCAGCCAGATGCGAAGAAAATGCCAGAGTTCTTAGAAAAGCTTGTGAAAGAAGGGAAGTTGGAGAATGAATACGTCGATAAGTTTTTGGAGTTGAACAAGCTTTGGAAGGATTTTGACCATGAGAGGATAAAGGAGGCTACGCCAGAGCATCTTAGCAGAGCTTTGGAACTGGCTAAGGATATCGTAGAAAGAATGAAGAAGTTGTTACCAGAGGATATAGAGGATTATCTCAAGTGATTATGATGATAGGAGAAAGGAAGAAGATACAGAAGGAAATGATGAAGAAGTTGGAAAAGTTGAAGGATCAGATCCTTAAAAAGTATGGAGACCTGGTTAAATGCATCGTAGTCATGGGCTCTTTAGCGAGGGGAGAGATGAAAGAAAAAAGCGATGTGGATTTGTTTCTGGTTCTGGATGACACGAAGAAGGAGTTGACGTTAAAGGAAAGAGACCAGATAGATGCGGAAATAGAAAAAATGGCGAAAGAGGTAGATAAACGAATCTCCATCCAACCTTCTTACACGTTGACAGAATTCTGGGGCTATGCTAGGATAGGCCATCCGATAATCTACAATTTCATAAAAGAAGGAATAGCGTTGTACGATGCTGGATTTTTCATGCCAGTCAAACGCTTGTTGGAAATGGGAAAGATTCCTACGACTAGAGAAGCTATAGAGTCTTACATGGAAGATGCACCGAAGAAACTTATGAGGGCAAAAACTGTTAAGCTTTTGATGTTAGCAGAGGACTGTTATTATGCCATCCTTAACTCTGCACAAGCTGTTCTGATGTTCATGGGATTGGAGCCTCCCGTGCCCAGCAAGGCTTATGAGATGGTGAAAAAGTATTTGGTTGAGCCAGGCATACTAGACCCACAGTATGCGGAATGGCTAAAAGAAATAGTTGAGATAAGGAAGAAGATCGAGCATAAAGAGCTTATGGACGTTAGCGGTGCGTTCGTGGATGAATGGATAGATAAGGCTGAGAAGTTCGTAGATAGAATGTTCGCTTTGCTTAACGCGTTGGAGTTTAAGAAGAAGGAAAAGGTTCTGGAGAGGACGCACGAGGTCATGCATAAGGCAGCTATCATGGCGTTAAAAACGATAAACAAGTTACCAGAAGATGAGACAAAGATCCCAGAAGTTTTCAAAGCGGAGTTCATAGACAAGGGTAAGATAGATTCTTATTATTGGAACGTCTGGCAGAGAGTTGAGACGATGATGGATTTGGCCAAGAAGAAGAAACTAGATAAAGTGCCCGACAAGGAAGTTTATCAGGCAAGGGAGTACATAAGGGAAATGATACGAGATTTATCGAAGGTTTTAAAAGAAATAGAAAAAGGCAAAGAGACGAAAAAAAGTAAGTCTGAGTGATGTCATGAGTTGAGAGAAAAGATAAAAGAATATTATACCGAAATGGGCGAAATCCTAGCATGGAAATTGCTTCATCCCAATTTAACTCGACTGTTATACAGGATATCCAATTGGACTTTTCGTTTCTTTGGCAAATCTTTAAGACTAAGAGTTCGTAGAAAGGGCAAAAAGGATAGAAGAAAAGTATCTTTCCACTCTAGAAGAACTTGGAAAAAGTTACTCGCAGGTAGATGAAGCTTACAGTTGGTTGATGGTTTCCCATCCATACGTTGTAGAAGAAGATTCAGAAGAGGATGCTCTAAAATTCGTAAAATACGTCGAAAGTAAAATCGATACGTTTGTGGAGAAGAGATTGTATGAACATGTTAAAGAAAACTACGGTGAAGAACATGCAGAGAAACTTAGGCTGATGAGTGGAATCATAGGATTGAGTTATGATGAAAAAACTTCTTTAATTTATCAATTAGGATACGTAATGTTACTAGAAGAAAAATCTGTAGAAGAAGTAGAAAACACCTTCTTCAATGCGGAAAGCCCAGAAGACCTCATCGATGGATGGGAAAGCCGTTATGGGCAGATTTGGAACAGAAAACTAGAGAAAAATTAAAAACTCCAGAGGTTGTCTCCATCTATAGGCTGCTTTTGTTAACTCTAGACTAAACTCAGTGAGATATTTATTTATTCCAGAACGATAAAATTTATAAGTTACTACTTATAAATAGTAACTTATGAAAGGCTTGTTAAATCAATTGTATAAATCTCCCAGTAGCTTTAAAATAGGATCATTAAAGGAACTAGAAGAAGTT
>JAGHAA010000076.1 GCA_021161745.1 Candidatus Aenigmatarchaeota archaeon | reverse complement strand
GGATAGCAATATTAATTCTGTCAATTCTCATTTTTGTTGGCTGTTTTATACGTATAACAAATTTTTTGTATGGAGAAAATTGGTATGCACCAGGATGGTATAATAACAAAATAGATAATGGCAAATGGATGAGTCAAAATGCAACTATTTTGTTTTTCAATATAAACAATGAAAAAAAGGCAACAATAAGATTTGTTGTTGAAAGCTTTAATGGACCTAGGAATTTAGAGTTATATGTTAATGGAAATTTTGTTAACAATTACACAATTGAAAACAAAAAAGAAATATTTCAAGAGATTATATTAATGCCGAGAGAAAATGAAATTAAGTTCCATTCTAAAGAAGGTTGTGAAATACCTTCACTTATATCTAAATGTGATGTAAGGTGTTTAAGTTTTAAAATTTTTGACTTGGACATAATACTGCAAGAAAACTGAGATAGTTAACTCCTTTAAGTCCATTTTTCTCTTACTCAACAATGCTTTAATAAGATTTTATGTATAAACAATAACTATGTTTTCTTTACTCAAAAAGAAACTTTCCGAAGTTGCAAAAAAGCTTACTGGTAAGGCTAAAGAGAAAGAGGTAAAGAAAAAGGAGGTCAAAAAAGCTGAGAGAGTAAAGAGGGAGAAAGAGAAAACTGTTAAAAAGAAACCAAAACTCATAGAAAAAATCGTAAGAAAGGTTACAGTAAAAAAACTGGATGAAAACGATGTTCTCCCAATACTTCAAGATTTAGAATTGAGTCTGGTAGAAGCAGACGTTGCTTTTGAAACTGCCGAAAAAATCAAGAAAAATTTAGTTAATGAACTCGTTGGTAAAGAGATAAGGAGAGGTAAAGAGAAAGAAGTCGTTTTAAACGCAATCAAGAAAACTTTACTAAAAATTTTAGATGTACCTTCTATCGACTTGGTTAAAATGGTAAGGGGAAAGAAGAAACAAGGAAAACCTTTTGTAATCCTTTTCCTAGGATACAACGGTAGTGGTAAAACAACCTCTATGGCTAAACTTGTACACTTTCTCAAGAAAAAAGGATTCAGTTGTGTATTTGCTGCAGCAGACACGTTCAGAGCTGCAAGTATAGAACAGTTGGAAGAACATGCAAGAAAACTTGGAATAAAGGTAATCAAACATAGGTATGGGGCTGATCCGGCTGCGGTAGTTTTTGACGCTATAAAACATGCTGAAGCTAATCGCATAGATGTCGTGCTTGCTGACACTGCCGGAAGAACGCATGCTAACCGTAACCTTATGGACGAGTTAAAGAAAATAGTTAGAGTCAACAAACCTGATTTAAAGGTTTTGGTAATAGATTCACTAACCGGTAATGATGCAGTAGAACAGGCAAAAATGTTTGATGAAGCCGTTGGTGTGGATGCCGTCATGTTCACAAAAGTCGATGTTAATGAAAAGGGCGGAGCCATTTTAAGCGTAACTCACACGATAAAAAAACCCATACTCTTTCTCGGTACTGGGCAAGGTTATGAAGACTTGGAAATTTTTGAAAAAGAAAAGTTTGTTAAAGACTTAATCTCTTAGTCTTAAAGATCAAAAATCTTTTTTATAAATTCTTCTGACTGTGAAGATAATCTATGCCCATTTAACGTTACTACCTGTATTAAAGTTGCTATGTCTACATCTCTAACTTTAGAAGAGGGAGTGTGAGAATTATGAGGAAGATGTAAGTCATTTGGTCTGGAAAAGTGTACTATTGTATCACTTCTATAGGAGAGATATACTTTATCTCTACGATTGTCGTGGATCCTTCTATTGTTTATGATAGTCGCGTAGTAAACTTCATTAGTTTGTCTCGTTCTAAGAGATCCTTCAACATAAAAACACATTTCTCCAAAATCTCCTAGAGGGATTAGTAAATCTATGTATCCTATTTTCTTTTTAGCATAAGCAAGATGGGTTTCCCCTTTCTTTAATAGTCTATAAAAAATGTTAAATAAAATGTCTCTCAATCTAACGATCTTTTCATCTCGAATTGCTTTTACACCTAAAGGTGTATACAACTTGTCATAAAATCTACCTATTATATGAAAGGGAAGAATATAAATCTCGTCGACTTCTATTCTTGTCATGATTAATCATAAAAAACATTAAGAATAAATTCGTTGTTTCATAAAACCTTTTTGAGATAGAATATGCCCACATCTTTAGGTAAAAGTTTAAGCAATCTTATGAAAAGGATCCTTTTCTCTAAGAGGTTAGATAAAAAAGAGGTAGAATCTTTTATCAAGGAATTACAAAGAGTTCTTCTTCAAGCTGATGTTAGTGTAGAACTTGTTAAAAAAATCTCAGACAATCTAAGAAAAAAATGTCTAGAAACTAAGCCACCACCAGGTTTAACGCTCAGAGAGCATCTTATAAAAACGTTGTATGAAGAATTGGTAGAGTTGCTCGGAAAGGAACCTTCTTCGTTGATAGGAAAGAGAAGAATAATGCTTATCGGTCTTTTCGGTTCAGGAAAAACGACTACAGCGGGCAAACTTGCAAAATATTTGCAAAAACAAGGACTCAAACCAGCTTTAGTAGCATGCGACTACCACAGGCCAGCGGCACCAGACCAATTGAAACAGATTGGAGAGCAAATTGGTATCCCAGTTCATGTGAATAAAGATAAAGACCCTTTCAAAGCTGCTAAGGAGGGTATGGAAAAATTCAAACAGATGGATTCGATAATATTCGACACCGCAGGAAGGAATGCCCTAGATAAGGAATTAGCAGATGAGCTTAAAAAGCTTGGTAGAATCATAAATCCAGATGAAGTCCTTCTGGTAATCCCAGCGGACATCGGAAAGGTTGGTGGGAAGCAGGCTGAAGAGTTCAATAAACTGGTTGGTATAACAGGAGTTGTTATAACGAAGATGGATGGGACGGCTAGGGGTGGCGGTGCTTTAGCGGCCTGTGCTGCAACAGGAGCGAAAGTTAAATTCCTGGGAACTGGTGAACGGTTGGATGATCTAGAGGTTTATGATCCGATAAGGTTTGTTTCTAGGTTAATAGGGTTTGGAGACTTGCAAGCTTTGATGGAAAAGGCGAGAGAAGCGGAGATAAAAGAGGAAGATGTGAAGAAGATTGTGGAAGGGAGTTTTACTCTAGCAGACTTCTACAAGCAAATAGAAGCTATGCAAAAGATGGGCCCCTTAGACCAACTTGCTCAGATGATACCAGGCTTAGGCTACACGTTGCCACAAGATATACTCCAAATTCAAGAGGAGAAGATGAAAAAATGGAAGGCTATAATCCAAAGCATGACTCCAGAAGAAAGGGAAAACCCTTCGATCATAAACAAATCTAGAATAGAAAGAATAGCAAAAGGTAGTGGAACTAAAGAGTCAGAGGTAAGAGAGTTATTAAGGCAGTTTGAAAAGATGAAAAAACTGATCAAGTCTATGGGCGGGATTAAAGGCCTTAAACGTGGGGCGTTCCAGAAGGTTTTGAAACGGTTTGGGTTTAAAATGTAATGATCTACTAGCTCATCGTTATACGTATAACAAAATTCCTAACCAAAATGTAAAGTTGATAAATATTAAATGCCTAAATTTTCTAACTTATATAAAGTTGGTGTTTGTCATGGTAGTGAAGTCTGCAGGCTTCAGGAGAAGGACGAGAAGAGTTTTGAAAAAAGAACTTAGGCATAAGTTCAAGCCAAACGATTATCTAAAGGTATTCAAAGTCGGAGAAAGAGTTGCTATAGAGCCTAATCCATCCAGCCACAAAGGCATGCCACATAGGAGATTCAGAGGGAAAGTCGGTGTCGTTGTAGGAAAAAGAGGAGATGCCTACCTTATAGAGTTGGAAGACGGTGGGAAGAAAAAAACGATAATATCAAACCCTGAACATTTGAAGTTGGTGAAATGATGGAGATAATAAACGAAAAACTCGTTACAGATGCTGAGGCAAAAGAAATTTTAGAAAAACGTAGCAAGGAGACAGAATTTGGGTATGAACAAAAAAATGCTTTAGAACATTTGAGGAAGTACGTAAAAATCGATGCTAAAAAAGCGAAGGAGTTGTACGAAGAGCTTAAAAAAGTTGAAAAGTTGAGAGAGAGGCAGATAATCCAGATCATAAACATCCTTCCTAAAGATCAAGATGATTTGAGAGTAATACTCCAGAAAGATTTCAACATACTGGATGAGAGTGAAGTGAACCTAATTCTCGAAGCCGTTAAAAAAGCACTTTGATTTAGGTGATAGATTATGAGAGATGAATATGTGATAGTGTTAGATTTTTTACCTCATGGAAGGCCTAGCGATAGAAGGCCTGAACCTTTAGCTCAAGTTATAGGGGAAAAATACTTCAACTTGCTCGAAGTTGTGATAAAAGACGGTGTTAAAGTTAAGCCTGGTGATAGGCTTTACATAGGAGAAGGGAAGAGGGAAGAAGTGAAGTACATAAAGGGAAGGATAAGTTATGATGAGCTTACGGGGTTTGCGAAAACAGAGTTGGAAAACGTTCTAGAAAAACTCGTTGATACGAACGAAAAAAGGTTTGTGGAGTTCTTCAACAGGGCTGGACCTATTACGACTAGAATGCATTCTTTGGAATTACTTCCTGGAATAGGTAAAAAACATCTTTGGGATATAATAAAACAAAGAAAGAAAAAACCGTTCGAAAGTTTTGAAGACATAAAAGCTAGGATAGAAATGTTACCTGACCCGAAGAAGATAGTAATAAAAAGAATTCTAATGGAATTGAAAGGAGAAGATAAGAGGAGAATCTTCGTCGCTAGATAAGAAGAATCGGTATGACTATACCTAAGATTATACCTACTATTACTTGCATCAGCGTATGCCTTTTAAGCTTTAGCCTAGACCAACTGACGATAGGAAGTATTATCAACGCAAACATTGAGAGCAAAGCATGGCCAAACATGGAGGCTATGGCAAACATGAAAGATGTCCCTGCGGTATGGGCACTAACTTTCCATATAGTCCTTACCCCACCTACTATCAACAAAAGTATACCGAAAGATTTCAGGATTAAAGCTATCGATGCAGATTCGGGTAAGGATGAAAAGTAGAGTGTGAACATACCTAAAAGGAAAAGGGATACTGACTCGTCTGCACGAGTCTTGGGATGGAAAAACCAGACTACTTCGGATACGTAAATCCAAAGCATGCTTATTAAGATAGATGTAAGGCTAAACTTGAGGAGCGTAAGGATTATCGCAACGCCTATGAGTTGGAAAGATACCTTCTCCACGAATAACGCAAACTTTTTCGTCAACAGACGTTTTATTTGGGCGAACATAATCTCATGACGCCGACTAAGAATTTAGAAGTAGTAAATCTTAAGTATTTTGTTATCAAATACTTCGACTCACCTCTAGTATGTCTACCTCTGAAACGTTTTCTATCTCTTTTAACTCATTCTCAATCCTTTCCAACTCTCCTTCTTTTTCCTCAACAAGCTTCGTTACTTTTAAAGCTTCTAGACCGAAGGCTACAGGCATGCGTTCAATCTTTTGTGGCGAGATTTTTGTTTTTATCTCTTCTTCTAATTTCTCCAGATTGATGTCAATGCTCTCTGGCATGACACGAAAAACGACTATGACTTGGCCCATAGGATCACCTAAGGTCCTTTAAACCCACAGTTAGGGCATACGTAAGGGTTGGACAACCTCTTGCATTTGGAACATCTGGCTATTTCGATTTTCCCACAATTAGGACATTTAAACATGATAAAATCTTCATCGCTTAGCAAATTTACACCACAACTTATGCACTTTAGTTCTAGTAACTTCCCCATCGACATCACCACAACTTCTTTATAGTATTGACCGGAATATTTAAAATTGTTATGGAAAATGTAATAGATTTGAAACTAGGATAAAAGGTTATGAGATATGACTGATCTATTCCATTTTTCTATAACATTTATATATTTTTCTCTGAGCCTAATAAGCAGGTTTTTTCCCTTCATAGTTCTGTATTTTCTCCTCAATTATATTC
>JAGHAA010000078.1 GCA_021161745.1 Candidatus Aenigmatarchaeota archaeon | reverse complement strand
TCTTAAACTCTGGTGGCTTACCATCGAACACATAAACGGGCTTTATCCCAGCTTCTATGAACTTACCAGTCCTGTAGAAAAGGCCTGAAAGGTGTGAAGTTATCCTTCCCTCATGGTCCCTCAACGGTTCTCCAGTCATTCTGTCCCTTATGATGGAGAGAAACTGGTAAAGCGTGTTGTAAGCGTCGATAGCTATGGCTTTTCCAGATAGAGATTCCAATTCAACTTCTTCTTTCGGAACGATTTTAGCAAGGTTTACTCCCATTTTCTCATTAATTTATTGGTAATGGTTAAGGTAAAAATTTGAAGAAAAAACGAAAAGAAGGGTAAGGCGTTGCTACTTTTTCTTGGATTTCTTCTTCTCTTCCTCTTCTTCTTTCTGTAACTCCTTTTCGATCTTCCATTCGTCTATCTCTAGCCAGAAGATGAATAAGCCTATTAGGAAGACGAATGGTGGAACGACTCCTTTGAGAACTATTATGAAAGCCTCTAGTAATCCAAAGCCCCAGTTCTGGAGGTAGTCGTAAGCCACTACTGCGACAGTTGCTACCATCAGTAAAACGCCTATCGCCGCCTTTGTCAAGGGATGCATCTAATCACCTATTATTAATTGGTGATGAAGTCTTAAATCTTTAGAAAAAGAGGAAAGATTTTTAAGGTTGTACTGACGAATAAAAAGAAGTGGTGGAATGAAAAGCTTTTACCATTATTTAGGAGAGCTTTGGAAGAAGCCAGCAGAGGTTATCAAGAAAAGGTTAGTCGTCTGGAGACGCGAACCTGTCGTAAAGAGGATTGAAAAACCAACAAGGTTGGACAGGGCTAGGGCTTTAGGCTACAAAGCAAAACAAGGCTTCGTCGTAGTTAGAGTAAGGGTTAGGAAGGGTGGTAGAGACAGACCACTTTACGGCAGGAGGGGTAGAAAACCGAGCAAAGCTGGTGTAAAGAAGTTTACTCCTAAGAAATCGCTTCAATGGATCGCTGAGGAAAAGACTGCTAGGAAGTATCCTAACCTCGAAGTTTTAAACTCCTATTACGTGGGAGAGGATGGACAGTTCAAGTGGTTTGAAGTAATACTCGTCGATAAGAACCATCCAGCCATAAAGTCTGACAAACATGTCAAATGGATAACAGAACCACAGCATACTAGGAGAGTTTTTAGAGGCTTGACTTCTGCTGGAAAGAAGGCTAGAGGATTGAAGTAGATTTATCTTTTCTTGTACCAATCTTAGAATTGTGAAATTCTACGACATGCATATCCATACAAAATTTTCTGAAGGAGAGAGTACGGTAGAAGAGATCGCTTCTATGGCTAAAAAGCTTGGGTACTCTGGTGTATGCTTGGTTTACTATCCGAACAAGTTCAAGGAAAAGGAAAAGTTGGAAGAAGAGATAAAGAACGTTTCTAAGGCTTACGGCGTTAAAATCTTCCTTGGGTTTAAGGCTAGGAACGTTAGAGAGCTGAATTTTTTGGTGGAACGAAGGAAGGAGTATGATTTTTTGTTAGTCAGGGGAGGAAACCTCAACCTTAACAGAAAGGCTGTGGAGACACCAGAGGTCGATATACTAACACATCCAGAGTTAGAAAGGTTTGATTCTGGGTTTAACCATGTTATGGCAAAGCTTGCAAGGAAGAACAACGTTGCGATAGAGTTTAACTTTAGAGAAGTTATGATAACGTCCAAGGCTACGAGGAGTAGGATTTTAAAAAATCTGAAAACGAACGCTATGGTTTGTAAAAAATACGGAGCAAAGATGGTGATAACCTCTGGCGCTATAAGCGTTTGGGAGATGAAAGACCCATTAGTCCTTGCTTCTTTCGGAACTCTGTTGGGTATGAGCATAGAAGAGGCAAAAAAAGCCATCTCATCGGTTCCAGAAGAGATGATAAAGATGGTTAGAGAAAGGAGGAGTAAAAAATGGATAAGACCGGGGGTTAAGATAGTGTGAAAAAGCTAAAAGTCTTACCGATGTCTTTGAGAGAAAAGAAAAGGTATGTAGGGTTTAAGGTTATCCATGAGAAAGGAGAGGATTTTGCACATGAGGATTTGATAGCCGCTGTTTGGAACACTCTGTTGGATTTTTATGGTGAGTACGGTGTAAGCAACCTCTCATTCCAGATTGTCAAGAACGTTTGGTACGAAAAGAAGAAGATGGGTGTGATAAGGTGTAAGCATACGGAAGTCCCAAAGGTTATAGCTGGATTAGGGTTGATTTCTAGACTTGGTGATACGAAAGTGACTATTAAGATTTTGAAGGTTAGTGGAACGTTGAAGAAGGTGAAGGAAAAGCTTGCTATAGAAGCCAAAAGAAAAGATTATTAAACAAAGTTTAAAAGATTTATATGGATATACGTTTTATATTTGAAAGTAAAATTGTATTAAATAGAAACACTTTTGAACGAGGTGAATAAATCATGGAAATGGTTCCAGAATACATGGCTTATGATAGGACTATAGCAGTCTTCTCCCCAGATGGTAGGCTGTTCCAAGTCGAGTATGCTAAAGAGGCTGTGAAAAGAGGCACTACTGCCGTTGGGGTAGTGTTTAAAGAAGGTATAGTTCTAGGCACAGTTAAGCCAAAAGGAGATTTACTCGTTCCCGAATCGATAGAGAAGGTATTTCAGGTAGAAGACCACATAGCTGCTGTAGCATCAGGTTTGTTGGCGGATGCGAGGATACTCGTCGATTTGGCAAGGGTAAAGGCACAGGTTCATAAGATCACGTATGAAGAGCCTATACCAGTAATGACGCTTGCAAAAGTCGTGGGAGATAGGATGCAACTCTCTACGCTTTATGCCGGTCTAAGACCTTTTGGTGTAGGGTTTTTGATAGGTGGTGTGGATACGAGCGGGCCACATCTAGTGGAGATAGACCCTTCTGGAATGATGTACGAGTGGCGGGCCTACTCCATAGGCAGGGGAAGCAACGTGGCCAACAAGATTTTCAAATCAAAGTGGAAACTAGGAATGGATGAAAGGTCTGCGATAAATTTGGTGAAGGATGTTCTTTCTAAGAGCGAAAAGAACGCTGAGACAAACCTTTTCGACATAGTCGTTATAAAAGAAGGGGAGTACAAGAGAGTCGACATAAAATCAAAGAAGTAGGTGTGTTCTAATGGTAAGCGTGGAGGATGCCGTAGTTTGTAGACTAAAGACTCAAGGCATGGAGTTTGAAATACTGGTTGACCCAGATAAGGCCCTAGAGTTTAAAAAGGGTAAGAGTTATGACTTATCTGAAATCCTTGCAGTCCCAGAAGTTTACAGGGATGTTAGGAAAGCTTTAAGGGCGTCGGAGGAAGAGTTGAAAAGAGCTTTTGGTACAAGTGATGTTTGGAAGATAGCGGAGAGGATAATAAGAGAAGGAAGCTTACAGTTGACTACGGAACAAAGGAGGAGATTCATAGAGGAAAAGAAGAAGGAGATAGTAAACCTGATAGCTAGACGAGCTGTTGACCCACGTACAAACTTACCACATCCGCCACAAAGGATTTTGAACGCTATCGAGCAATCTGGCGTTAACATAGACCCATTCCAAGATGCTGAGTTGCAGTTGGAAAGGGTTGTTAAAAGTATAAAACCTTTAATTCCCATTAAGTTCCAAAAGGTGACGATAGAGGTTAAGGTTCCTGTTGAGTATACGTCTCAAGCTTATGGTATTATAAAATCTCTGAACGTCGTAAGCCAAGATTGGGGGAGCGATGGTAGTTTGAAAGCTGTTATAGAGATACCTGCTGGCATACAGGATGAAGTTTTTGCGAAGCTTGCAAAGGCAACTAAAGGTAATTTTGAAACGAAGGTATTGAAAAGGGAGGATATGTGAGTATGGCTGAAGAGAAAAGAAGAATAGTCATTCCTGGCGAATTGTTGGGCGAAGGTAGGAGTTTTGACGGGACGTTCGTGGAAGAAGGAAAGGTATACTCTAAGTATCTGGGCATACTAAAACAGAGGGGTAATGGGTACAGCGTCATACCTCTTGCTGGAGTATACATACCAAAGATAGGGGATAAAGTCATAGGGATAATACAGGACATACAAGTCTCCGGTTGGACAGTAGACATCAACGCGCCGTGGCAAGCTTTTATGCCTTTGGCAGAGGCTGTTAATGAGTTTGTAGATATATTCAAAACGGATTTGAGCAAGTATTATGATATCGGTGACGTGGTCTACGGAAGGATTCAGAACGTTACGAAATCGATGATAATACAGATTTCTATGAAAGCGCCCGGTTGTAAGAAGCTTAGGGGCGGTGTGTTAGTTAAGATAACGCCTAGCAAGGTTCCTAGGCTCATAGGAAAGGGAGGAAGCATGGTAAACTTGATAAAGGAAAAGACGAACACGACTATAATAATCGGTCAGAATGGATTAGTGTGGATAAAAGGTGAAAAAGTTGGGAAAGCTATAGAGGCGATTTTGACTGTCGACAGAGAATCGCATATCGTAGGTTTGACTGAAAAAATATCTAAGATGTTGGGTGAGTGAGCATGAAAAAAATAGAAGAACCTTTGATTGTAGATGGTAAACGTATAGACGGTAGAAAGCCAGAAGAAATTAGGGAAATAGAGATGAGAGTCGGTGTTATAAAGAATGCGGACGGCTCAGCTTTGGTTAGGTTTGGGAACACGATGGTCGTTGCCGCTGTTTACGGACCAAAGCCTTTGTTGCCAAAACATCTTCAAGACCCTGAAAAGGCCATTTTGAGATGTCGTTACGGTATGGCACCTTTCTCTGTCCCAGAGAGGGCTAGACCAGGGCCTGACAGAAGGAGTATAGAAATAAGTAAGGTTTTAAGACTAGCTTTGGAGCCTGCTATCTTCTTGGAAGAGTACCCACGTGCTGTCATAGAAGTTTACGCAGAAGTTTTACAGGCTGACGGTTCTACGAGAGTTACGAGCATAAACGCGGCCAGCTTAGCTTTGGCTGACGCAGGAGTCCCGATGAGAGATTTGGTTGTAGGGTTATCGGGTGGGAAAGTAGACGGAACTCTTATCTTAGACTTGAACGGAAAGGAAGATAACAACTGTGAAGCAGACATACCTATGGGGTTTATGCCTAGAGGGGAAAAGATAACGTTGTTACAGATGGATGGTGATTTAACGCCCGAGGAAGTTAAGAAGATAATCAGGATGGTGATAGATGCTGGGAAGAAAGTTTATGAAGAACAGAAAAAGGCTTTGCACGCGAAGTATGAAAAGGAGGAAGTGGTCTAAATGATGGAGGACTATGTGCTAGAGTTGATTAGAGACGGAAGAAGAGTGGACGGAAGAAAGCTAGACGAGCTAAGACCTGTGAAAGTGGAGACAGGAATTATAAAGAGAGCTGAAGGGTCTGCCAAAGTTTCTTTAGGCGACACAGTAGTCTTAGTAGGTGTTAAACTCGATATAGGTGAACCTTTTCCAGACACGCCTAACCAGGGTATCCTAATAACGAACGCAGAGTTCTCGCCTATAGCTTCTCCGGACTTTGAGTCTGGGCCCCCAGGAGAGGATGCAATAGAGTTGGCAAGAGTCGTGGATAGGGGTATAAGGGAAGGCAAAATCATAGATTTTGAAAAACTCTGCATAAAAGAAGGAGAAAAGGTATGGATGGTCTTCATCGACATACATGTACTAAACCATAAAGGTAACCTCGTCGACGCTTCTGCTTTGGCTGCTATGGCAGCTTTGCTCGATGCAAAGTTTCCGAAGTACGATCCAGAAAAAGATGAGTTGGATAGGGAAACTCTGGAAGGAAAGCTGCCGATAAACCACAAGGTGGTTACGGTTACGCTGGCAAAGCTGAACGGGAAGATGCTTGTTGATCCAATAGTCGATGAAGAAAAAGTTGCTGAGGCTACTCTTACGATTGGAGTGAAGGAAGACGGTAAAGTTTCATCGATGCAAAAGAGCGGAGGTCGAGGGTGGTTCAGTTACGATGAAGTATCAAAAGCCATAGATTTGGCGATTTCCAAATCGAAAGAGTTGTTGAAACATTTGGAGTGAGATTATGGGAGTTTTTGAAAAATTAGGGAGAAAGCTTAGGTACATTGCAATAGGAAAGCGTAGGAT
>JAGHAA010000001.1 GCA_021161745.1 Candidatus Aenigmatarchaeota archaeon | reverse complement strand
TTATACGTATAACAGAGAATCCAAAATTCATTCAAACATTTTATGTAACAGTTTGTGAAGTAAAAGATAATTACAGTTCGAACTTATGTTATACGTATAACATGAGCAACATTTTAAACTTTTTAGGTAATTCTGTTAAAATGATGAGAAGGCTTGTTAGAATACCAGAAGACGCAGACATACCGATGATAGGGTTGATAAACGTTGGTCTAATAGACAGAGGAACAAACCTCATTCAAGTAAGGGCAATTTCTGGGTGTAATCTAAATTGCATCTTTTGTTCTGTGGATGAAGGTCCGTTATCCAAAACCAGAGTAACAACCTATGTTGTAGATATAGACACACTGATGGAATGGTTTAACGAAATAGTAGAGTTTAAAAACACTGATAAGATAGAAGCTCACTTAGATGGCACCGGAGAGCCTACGCTTCATCCTAAGTTTGTAGAACTCGTTTCTAGAATAGCGGAGAATGAAAGAGTAAAAGTCATATCTTTGCAAACGAACGGTGTAACGCTAACCTACAAGCTCATAGACGAGTTGGAAGAAATAGGAATGACCAGGATAAATCTATCCCTCCACTCTCTCGATCCTGAAAAATCAAAACTATTAGTTGGGTCTAAGAATTACAAAATAGATAAGATACTGGACACTGCAGAGTATATCGCTAACTCCAGAATAGACTTGCTGATAGCTCCAGTCTGGGTCCCTGGAATAAACGATGATGACATAATCGACATAATAGAATATGCAAAGCAAACTATAAAGTCAAGCAATTGGCCTATCCTTGGAATCCAAAAGTTAGAGATACACAAATACGGAAGAAAGCCCAAGAACGTAAGAGGCATGAGTTGGTTCAAGTTTTATTCCCGATTGAGAGTGTGGGAAAGAAAATTCAAAGTTAAGCTAAAACTTTCAAGGTCAGATTTTGGAATCTTTCCGATGAAAATCGTACCTCCTGTCTTCAAAAAAGGAGAAAAGGTCAGAGTTAGAATAGTAGCCCCTGGCTGGATGAGGAGCGAAATGATTGGAGTTGCAAAGGATAGGGCAGTAACTGTTATAAACACTAATGCACAGGTAGGCGATTTAGTAAACGTGAGAATCGTAAAAACTAAGCACAACATCTACATAGGAGTTCCAGCATAGCTACCAGGTAACGTCTCCACACTTATCACAGATTATCTTTCTTTGCCCATCGTACGTGTAAAAAAGCGTAAGACAATCTTTTCTCCCACATTTAGGACATTTAAAATCTCTAAGCCTTATTTTTTCCATCAATAAAAGTTTGGGTTGTTAAACTCTTATTCTTCATCTACAGGTTTTGACAACTCTTTTTCCATCTTTTCTCTAGCTATATCAAGCTCTTTTTTAAGGATGTTACTAAAGACTTCTATTATTTTTGTGAACCTTTGGAGTATAAGATGGAACATCTTCATTTCTCCTTCATGGTCTACGTTGACCGTGGCTTCCAACTCTTCTACCCTATTTTCCAACTGTTTAAACTTCTCTTCAATAAGCTCGGAAACTTTCTTCAAATCGTTAGAAACGTTTCCAAGCTGTTTTTCTATGCTTTCTAACTGAGTCACTATATGGTAAAGGTACTGAATGTAATCATTCCGGTTTGCGTCTATCTTTCTTTCCAATTTCTCATGAAGGATTCTGAACTCTCCTTTGAAAACCTTTATTTCGTCGATTATTTTCTGAAACTCGATGAAAGGTGGTTTTTCTTCCTCAGATTTTTTCTTCGTACCGAATATTCCCATAAACAACTATTCGAACGGAGGAGAGATAAAAATTTAGAAAAACTCGAAAATTCTTTTCTGCGTTTTAAGAATGTCCAGCAACTTGCTTTTCTCCATTACTCTTTCCCACTCAACACTTATTTTCTTTTTGATTTCTTCAAGAGCAACAGAAACATCATCAAACTTCATAGAAGGTTTGTTGAATGCATCTCTCACAGCTTCTTGCATTTGCCATATGCCAACTGGAACTGTGTATTCTTCTGTAACTTCTCTTATGATTAAAACTGTCGCCTGCTTGTTTATTCTTTCTAAATACTCCAAAACACCTAGCCTACCAGCGTAGAAAGCTCCTCCTGTATTGTCAGCATACTCATGCTTGCCCCAATGTGGTTCATAGTCGGAAAAAACATAAGGCTCCTTTCCATAGATATTCCACACACTTTTCGGATATTTTATTTCGATCAGCTCATACTGGTATGGACCAGGAATTAGCAGTATGAGATAATGGTTCCCAACATAATAGTTCTCAAAAAGAAGTACCTCGTTTATACTCTGCTTTGTTTTAATTTTTTTCACTAGTTCATTACCTATTATATCATGGACTCCTGTAATAGCCCATCTCAAGGGTACAAGTTTCCTTTCGATTTTAGAACCCAAAACTCCAGAAGAAAATAACTTTTGTATCCTGCTCACAGGTATTCCATGCGAATACAAATCGACAACAGCATCGTAAGCTTTCATATCATCGTCAGAAACTACGTAATCGACTCTCCTCTCAACCTTTGGGTTGCTTACTACTTTTATTTTCTTTAATGATGCTGGATTCCCTATCGGCGTTGCCCAAACATCGAACCTAACGTTGAACCTTGGTCTATGCTTTAACCACAACTCCACATCCACTGGCTTTTTGCTCATGACAACTTCCTGCATGGTTTCTGTGAATCTAGTAGAAGGCTTGGCGACGTTCTCTCTCCATCTCGAGTAAACCAACCTCCCCCTAAACTTGAGAACATCATCTATTCCAGCATTCATCTCATACCATTTTTCAGGGAAATCCAAAATTTCCGCATCTCTATCCACTTCTGGAGGGGCAAGCATGCCGACAAAAACTTTCGGATAAAAATTCCTTCCTACAAAAAGAGCAGGTGGAGTCGTTCCCATGAAGTTCTCTCTAGTAATTTCGACCGTTTCTTTCCAATACTTCATCCTTTGTAGGATTGGGCAAGATTTTAACCCACACCAACCCCTACCTTTACATTTCAAACAAAGAGGAATCAATCTGCCCACAAACAATCATTCTGATTTAAACGGTTTAAAGTTAAATTTACAAACGGGGCACGATGATCGCACTGCTCCAGTAGGAAAAAAAGATGAGAAGGAGGGTAGCTCGAGAGTGCCCCTCATTTAAACTGTTTATCCAGAACCAAATGAGAGAGATGTGAAGAAAACAAAATTAAAAATACAAGAAGTGTTTCGTTCAACTTAAAAAATCCAAACCACCATAAGATCAGAGAAAGAATAGAACAGAGCAACGCACCAAAGTAAAGAGTGTGTGTAATTCCCCTATGCCTTGTTGGGAAAAACCTTACGAACAAATAAACAATTCCTACAAAACCGTAGTATTCCAACCTCTCCATTCCTATTAACAGAAAGATTGAAACGGTTAAGGAAACGCTGAATACAGCTAGCAAGTTTCTTATTCTTGAACTGGAAGTGTCTACATCTGGAAGCACAGAAAGGAACGAAACAAAAAGGAGTAGGATAAAAAGTTGTGATAGACTAAAAAAGATGTCAAAAGTTTCTAAGGCTTTAATCTCCAAGACAAACAGAACCAAAGAGAAAGTTATATGGTACTTCCAGTTTGGCATGATCATTCAACTATAATCCTTACGTCCGCAACCAACGCTTTTTCTGGCGTAGCAAACACTGGGTTTAAATCCAATTCTTTTATTTCTGACATTTTTTCCATTAGTTTAGAGACTTTTAAGAGAAGACTTACTAATGAGTTTATATTAGCCTTTGGTATGTTCCTGTAACCTCTCAACACTTTGTAGATTTTTGTCTCTTGAATCATTTCTTTTGCGTCCTTTCTTGTTATCGGAACTACTCTGAAAGACACATCCTCATATATTTCTGTTAATATCCCGCCAGAACCGAATGAAACGCATGTGCCAAACGTAGGATCTACTATGCCACCTATTATGATCTCCGTCCCTTTAACCATCTTTTGCAGAACTATACCTTCTATCTTAGCGTTAGGTAAACGTTCCTTCACGTTTTTTCTTATCGATTCGATAGCGTTTATCAACTCTATTTCGTCAACGATGTTGACTACAACTCCGCCTACGTCTGATTTGTGAACAATGTCTGGGGATGAAACCTTAGCAACTAAAGGAAACCCAACTTTTTTTGCGAACCTAATGGCAGATTCAGCATCATTAACCAAAATCGTCGGAACTATCTCTATTCCATAATTTTCCAAAATTTTTATAGATTCCCAAAAGGAAAGATTTTTCGTCATATTTTATAAAGTAACAAAGGTTCCACATATTTCTTATTTAGATTCCTCTCCTATTCTCAAAACTTTTTTCCAAACCGTATCTTCGATTTTTTCTATGATTCCGTACTTTTCCATGACGAGAATCACTATTATGCCTATTGTTATCAGAAATACTATCGAGTCATAATCTAAACCAAAAAAAGTTAGAGTCTTGTTAGTTCCGATACCTAACAAAGCTAACAATGCTGTCCGGGGGTATGCTCCCAGTATCGTTGCTATTAGATACCTACTGAATTTTAAAGAGGTTAGTCCGCTAACGTAACTGACTAAATCAAACGGAATCACTGGTACAAGTCTTGCCGCTAAGATCGCAAAAGTTCCATGCTTGTTTACCCACTTGTCCACAGGCTTTAACCAACGTTTTCCGATCAATCTCTCTACAATGGCCTCGCGTCCCCATCTAGCTATCCAGAAAGCGATTACAGAGCCTAAAACCATACCACTTCCAGCAAAGACTATAATGTTCATAATACCTAAACCTAAACTCCCAGCAAAGACTATCAAAGCTTCTGAAGGTATGGGGGCTATTATCGTTTGTACTACCATAACGATAAAAAGTCCAAAGTTTCCGTATGCTTGGATTAGGCTACTCATCAATGATTCCAACATACAACTAACAATTTATAAACGGTGCTTTTATAGTTAAATGAAGTTAAATCTAATCTAATGGTTACTGTCCATGATTCATCAGATAAATTTTGGATTCCAATCGTGATTGTAATAGTAGTGTCTGTTACTCTGATAATATTTTTCTCCTCGTTACAACCTCAAAATAAAGATAAAATTATTAACTTCACAGAAATGGAAACTACACATTTTTCAAAAGTCGGTAAAACATCAGAAGCGTATTGGATAAGAGTATGGATACCTTGGGGAACTGTCGAGAAAGAAAAAGGGGTTATGGATTTACTTATACAGACTGGATGATCAAAAATCTTCAAGATTCTAACGGGATATTACTCATAACAATACTGCCATTTGCAGAATGGGATCAAGATGTCATAATGATAAATACTACTCTTATATACCAATGCCAGAAGGAAAAACAAAAATGAAAGTGGGAAAACCCTGTAATATGACTGATTATAAAAATTTTTTAAAAGTTTTTGTTGAGAGATACGATGGAGATGGTTTAGACGATATGCCTGGATTAAAGTATCCAGTAAGATACTGGGAAATAATGAACGAACCTGGTACGCAGGGAAAAAATCCTCATGATCTCAAATTTTTCCATGGAACTCCGCAAGATTATTTGGAAATCCTTAAGACGAGTTACTTTACCATAAAAGAGGCTGATCCAAATGCAAAAGTTTTGATGGGTGGCATGGCTGGTATGTTTAATGAGTACATCAACTTTTGGGAACCTATTATAGATGAAGCGAAGCAATACTTCGATATAGCAAATATACATAGCATAGACACAATAGAAAAAAGAGAAGATATGTTTGTGTTAAAATTCAGACGTTTTTAAAAAAACACAAAATCAAAAAACCCATATGGATTACCGAATCTCAGTTCAGAAGATTGGAGGAACCTGTTAC
>JAGHAA010000025.1 GCA_021161745.1 Candidatus Aenigmatarchaeota archaeon | reverse complement strand
TCACAACTCTTACAAACTTACTTGCCTTTTTAACAATTTCCTTCAGTATTTCTTCATCTATAGGAGTAAACCTCTTTCCTCCAACTACCTCTACATCAGCTTTAAAATTCTGTAAATAATATACCTCAGCACCTTTGATAGCTTTAGCAATTTCGACTATATCCTCAACTGCATGAAATTCTTTTACTACTGTAGTTCTAAATTCATAAGCTATTTTTCCTTCCAACAAAAGTTTAATCGATTTTTTAACATTTTCAAACATTTCCTTAGTTAAAACACCACCAACAGTTAAGTTGTACTTTTCAAAATCCAATCTGTTTTTAACGTCCAACTCCACATAATCTACTAGTTTTTCTTCTATAAGATTTTTCAGTATTTCAAAATTTGTTCCATTGGTTTCAAGAGCAACCGAGTAGCCCATAGCTTTAATTTTTCTCATGAATTCTGGGAGATCTGGCTGAAGGGTGGGTTCGCCACCTGTTATAACAACTGCTTCATTCAAACCTTTATTCTTTCGAAGAAAAGAAAAAATCTCATCCGTTGGTATTTCCTTTAACTTCTTTATCTTTTCTGGAAGAACAAGCTGCGGTACATAACAATAAGGGCACCTAAGGTTACAGCCAATAGTGAATACTATACAAGAAACTTTACCTGGATAGTCTATTAAGCTTAATTTTTGGAATCCACCAATCTTCATGAATTCACGAATGCTTTATCAAACATCTTTCTTTGTTTAAATTCTGCTTGCTTTCCAGGATTGTATTGATCTATTGGCCTCAAATAACCAACAACTCTTGAGTAAACTTCTGTTTTCATTCCACAGACCGGACACTTTAGATGTTCTCCAGCTATGTAACCATGAACAGGACAAATGCTGAAAGTTGGAGTGATGCTAATGTAAGGCAACCTGAAGTTTTCAAATACTTTTCTTACTAAAGCCATTACTCCTTCTGCTGTCACTCTTTCTCCCAGCCAAATGTGTACAACGGTCCCGCCTGTATATCTGGTTTGAAGAGGATCTTGGTGTCTTAACAATTCCCAAAGATCATCTGTATAATAAACTGGAAGCCAAGTAGAATTTGTGTAGTAAGGAGCAGCTTTCCCTTCTCTCACATCCTTTTCATTTGCAACTATTATTTCAGGATATTTGCTTTTATCTATTCTTGCAAGCCTATAGCTTGTGCCTTCTGCAGGAGTAGCTTCTAGATTGTAAATGTTTCCCGTTTCTTCTTGAAATTCAATCAGTTTGCTACGCATGAAATCCAAAACTTTTATCGCAAACTTGTGTCCTTCTTTCTCACCTATACTACAGCCTAAAAAGTTTAAGCAAGCTTCGTTCATTCCAATTAAACCGATTGTACTGAAATGATTTTTCCAGTATTTACCAAAGGCTTGCTTTATATTTCTTAAGTAGAACTTTGAGTACGGGTAAAGGCCTCTTTCAGTAAATTCTTCTAGCATACTTCTTTTTATTTCTAAAGATTCTTTTGCAAGCTCCATGAGTTTGCTTAACCTTTCAAAAAACTCGTCTTCATCCTTTGATAAGTAGCCAATCCTAGGCATATTAATGGTAACTACACCTATGGACCCTGTTAGAGGATTAGCTCCAAAGAGCCCCCCACCTCTTTTCGTCAACTCCCTTTTATCAATTCTAAGCCTACAACACATACTTCTTACATCTTCAGGCTTCATGTCAGAATTAACGAAATTAGCAAAATAAGGAATTCCGTATTTTGCTGAAGTCTCGAAAACTTTTTTTGTAATTTCACTTTTCCAATCAAAATCTTTCGTTACGTTAATGGTAGGAATTGGAAAAGTAAATACTCTTCCTATACCATCTCCCTCGAGCATAACTTCAGCTAAAGCCTTGTTGAAAATGTTCATTTCTTCTTGGAAATCTCCATATACTTCGTTCATAACTTTTCCTCCGATAATTACAGGTTCGTTTTTCATGAAGTTTGGCACCTTTAAATCTAGCGTTATATTTGTGAAAGGTGTTTGAAATCCAACTCTCGTAGGAACATTCATATTAAACATAAATTCTTGCAAAGTTTGTTTCACGTCTCTATAGCTTAGCTTATCGTATCTTATGAAAGGTGCAAGGAAAGTATCGAAATTCGAGAAAGCTTGTGCACCAGCAGCCTCTCCTTGTAGCGTGTAAAGAAAGTTAACGACTTGCAATAAAGCGACTCTAAAGTGTTTTGCTGGCTTAGATGTAATTTTTCCCTTCACTCCAGTAAATCCAGTTAGTAACAAATATTGCAAATCCCAACCTACGCAATATGGGCCAAGGATTTGAAGATTGTGTAGATGAAAATCACCGTTTATATGAGCCTTCGCTATTTCAGGGTTTCGTTTTAAGTAGATTCTGTGAAGCCAGTACTCACGTACAACTTGTGAGAATATATGGGTGTTTAACCCCTGCAAAGAAAAGGTCATATTTGCATTTTCTTTTACAAGCCACGTCCTTTTATACAAGTATCCATCTACTAGTTCTCTGATTTGATTGTGAAGGGCTCTATATAGAATGTAAGCTTTTGCAACTTTGTAGAAGCCCTTTTTCATGAGAGCTTCTTCTACCAAATCCTGGACTTCCTCTACAGTCGGGATAACCTTATCTGACTTTTTCAAAGAACTTACAACTTCGTTTGCAATAATTTCAGCAATTCCTTTGTCACCTTCTCCTACAGCTTTCATAGCCTTTAAAACAGCCATCACAATTTTTCTCTCATCAAAAGGAACTATTCTACCATCACGCTTTTTTATTTTTTCAATCTTTTGCATAAGACGAGTTTATCTTTTCTGATATAAAAGTATTTGGATACTGTATCCAACACTAAGTGTTCCCTGCTGAGTATAAAGTAGAAGAGTTACCAAAATAAAAATATGAAGAAAATTAAAACCTTAAGAAAATTTGACAAATACGATGTACTTAGGGTTTTCTTTCTGATAGGTAAAAAGGGTAAAGTCGCGAGGGAAAAACTATCTAAACTAACTGGAATAGTATGGGAAGTAGTATACTGGTCTCAATCCTTGTTTTCCTAGACCGGGCATTGCAACGGGGTATAAATTTTCTTATTTTTTTCTATACTCAATGATTTAAGCTTGTTTTTTGGGGTTTTTACGCAGGTCGGATTTTTGATTATGTGTTTATAAAGACCTGCCTTTATTTAAACTTTTCTACAAAGGTTTCTATAGTGGCATTCCAAGCATCCTCTCTAGGCATGATTTACCAAAAAATATAGTTTTGAAAAAATTTAAAAAGTTAAAAACTTCTAATTTAATGAATTCAAG
>JAGHAA010000052.1 GCA_021161745.1 Candidatus Aenigmatarchaeota archaeon | reverse complement strand
CAAAGGAAATGCATTATTGCCAGCGGTTGCATTTAGTATAGGAATGGTTTTGATAGCGTTAGGCAAGAGAGGCGTTAAAGAGGTTATGGAGGATGAGAGAACCCAAAGAATAAGCGAGAAAGCATCGAGAAGAATATATCAGGTTTTTGTAATGGGTACTGCATTGGCTGGCACAACATTGATAGCGTTAAGCAAGCATATAGAAGTTGGATATACGCTGGCTTTTTCGGCGTGTGTCTTGTTAATTCTTTACATAATTTTCTATGGATACTATTCCAGAAAAAACTTGGAATAGGTTGGGTAAAAAATGAGAGTGGAAAAGAATAAAAACGGGCTTTATGTTAGTATTTTGATGATTCTTATCGGTATTTTGTTCTGGTTGTTTGATATTTATCCTTTGGGTGGCGGGCTGATTTTAGGGGGGATTCTTCTATTTATCTCAAATTTTTACTCTACAAGGAAACCAGAGACAGAAACCATCATCGATGAGAGAATAGAAAGGATAAACGATAAGGCTGGACATTACGCTTTCTGGATAACCGTTTTATCCCTGTCTATCATTTTTTGGGTCGATGTTTATGGGATATTTAAGGTGAATTTGAGAGAGATGTATGAAGTCTCTTTGCTCATCGGAATCTATTCATGGTTCTTGTTGAGATTTTACTTTTCTAGAAAGGGATTGAAGTGAGGACAAGGATTAAGGAGTTCAGAGCAAGATACAATATGACTCAGGAAGAGTTAGCAAAAAAAGTAGGGGTTAGGAGAGAGACTATCGTTTTCTTGGAGAAAGGAAAGTACAATCCGTCCCTTAAATTGGCATATAAAGTGGCCAAAGTATTGAACACAACAATTGAGGAGCTGTTTATATTTGATAAGGATGATTGAGTTTTTAAACGAGCTCTAGCGGACTTCTCAGCTTACGCTACGCTTTGCCCAAATTGTCTTTGACAACTTCTTTTATCCGCAATACGTTATATCAACAATAAGTTAACAGAACCCTATTGTTTAATGTATTTTCTAATCATAAATTTTTACTCTGATGCAATTTCTTTAACGAGTTCTTTTATTTCATCAACTTTTCCTGTGTCTTCAAAATGTTTTATTTTTGAATAATACCCGTCAAGAAGTTCTTCAACTGAAGGTGCATCACTCTCTTGAAGAAGCTTTTCATAAAGTGCTTTAATAAACTTTCCAACGTCCTCCATTCCCCTCTTATCTAAAATATTGGCTATTTCTACAGCCTTTAAAGAAAACGAGTAAATCTCATACCAAGAAGATGTTGGCCAGAAGTTTCTTATGATTTTAGCAACAATCCTAGTAGCTTCTAAATCTCTTGTGTAGTAAGCGATGTCTCCTAGACTTTCGGGGACAACTTCTCTTGCTTTTTGAGTTCTTAACGATTTTATACATCCAATTATTGTTTCGTCTAAGTACGCCTCGATAACAATCTGTGTTCTAGAAGGATCAGAGGTTGCAAATGCAACACCTTTAACAATACTGTTCAAAGTCATGTAACCTTCTTCCTTGTAGGTTTGTAGAATCTTTTGGACTTCGCCCTCTTCGAAAAACGTGATAAAAGATTTTACATCTTCTTCATTCTTTGCCATCGATCCTATAGATGAGATAACAGAATAAACTAACCCCAAGTCCTCATATTTTTTACCTATTTTGATTACAAAATCCACTATTTCTGGAATTCTACCAAACTTTTCATACAATTTACTTATTTCGCCTATTACCTCTTGAATACATATTTCCCATTAACTTAAGTAAAATTTTATTTCTTAAAAACCAATGTAGTAAAGAGGTTTTAACATGCCGTTCCGAAAGATTTTAGATTGGATAAGGAATCTTTTCGCGAAGAGAAAAGAAATAAGGCTTGGTATTTATGGTGCTGTTAACGTCGGTAAAAGCACACTTGCTAACAGGATTGCAAAGGACTGGACAGGAGAAGAGGTTAGCACTGTATCAGAGATTCCTCATGAAACGAGGTTTGTACAGAAAAAAGAAAAGATAGAGATGAAGTGGAATGGAAAAAAGCTTGTGATAAACCTTTTGGACATGCCAGGCATAGCCACGAAAGTTGATTACCGAGACTTTATGATCTATGGTTTATCGCGTAAAGAAGCTAAACAAAGAGCAAAGGAAGCTACTGATGGTATAATAGAAGCCATCAAATGGTTAGACAACGTCGATACCGTGCTTGCGGTCATGGATGCCACACAAGACCCTCTAACACAAGTTAACATAACGCTTTTGGGCAATTTAGAAGCTCGAAACATACCTGTAATAATCGTCGCTAACAAGATAGATTTGCCCACAGCAGATCCAGATGCAATAAAGGATGCTTTCCCACAGTATCCTGTTGTCCCTGTCTCTGCTCTTACTGGTAAAAACATCGACAAGCTTTATGAAGCCATCTTTAAGCATGCTAAGAGGAGGAAAAAGAGATGAGGCTTGAGATGGATTTCATATCCTCTGAAGCTTTCGCCAAAAAAAGCATGGAGGAAAGAGTGAAATACATAATCTCTAACGTCAAGAAGAACAAGATAATCGTCATCGGCGGTACGCTACCTCCCAAAGAGGAGATGAAGCTCGTGGAGGAGACGATGAAAAGGATCGATGAAAAGTTTCCGGGCATAGAGGTTTGTAGCTTGAAAAAAGAGGAAAGCGGTTACAAAGCTGTTTTCCAAAAGTTTGTCGAAAGCATACCAAGAGATAAGATAGCTAAGATTCTTTCATGGATAACGAAAAAAGAAATCAAGTGGGAGAACAGCCTGAAAGATGGGATAACTCTAATAGGTCCCTCCACCATAATAAAGAAGATTAAACGGGAAAAAGGCTATTTCAAAGTTTTGGCTGAGGTTTGATTTGCAATACAACTGCAAATTTTATAGGGTAAAATTTGCAATTATAATACATGGAATCCCAAAACCCTTGGTGGTACGGAGAGGAAGATGTAAAATACGAAGAATGGAAAAGTTTACCCATAAAATGGATACCACCGATACTTTCTGAGTTTAACTTTAAGGCTTTTTCGTTGAATTTTTTAGTGGGACCCAGACAAGTTGGAAAAACAACAGCATTGAGAATTTTAATCCATAAATTTCTCTTGCCAAAAGTAGCACCGAAATCCGTGTTCTACTATTCATGCGAAGAATTGACAGACTTTAGAGAATTAGGTGAAATACTGGACAACTACATCAGTTTCAAAAAAGCGAACAGAATAAAGAAATCCTTCATAATACTGGATGAAATAACTTTTGTCAAAGAATGGTATAGAGCTTTAAAAATAAGGATAGATAAAGGTTTGTTCAAAAACGACGTGATCATAGTAAGCGGTTCTGCCAGCGTTCAACTTTTGAAAGAAAAGGAATACTTTCCAGGGAGGAGAGGATACGGGAAAGACATAATCTTTTATCCTCTGGACTTTCCTTCTTATTTTAGAATTTTTAAGAAAAACGTGGAACTCGTTTCGTCCAACATTCTAGAGGTTGAGGAATCAATCAAAGCCAACAGAGTTTTTTCATCGACTCTTAAAGAAATGTTCGAGAAGTATTTGATAACTGGTGGATTTCCTCTACCCATAATCGAGTTTTACACGAAAGGAAAAGTAACGTTCGACACTAGAAAAATTTACATAGATTGGTTTAAGAACGATTTCTCCAAGCTGGGGAAGAATGAAAGCTACATGAAGGAGGTTATCTCTTATTTAATCCTCTCAAGGCTTAGTCCAGTAAGCTGGAATAGTATAGCTAGAGAAACTTCTATAGGTTCTCCACATACTGCCCAGGATTATGTCGAATCTCTCAAAAACCTGTTTGTAGTAGAAATTTTAAATTTCATAGATCACACTGGAAGAATCTTATACAGAAAGAACAAAAAGATACACTTTACAGATCCATTCCTCTACACCACACTATGTGAGTATACGAGAAATCAACCTTTTGAAGACAACATCCTTGAATCTGTCGTAGCTTCTCATCTCTCGAGAAAATTCGAAACGTTTTACTGGAAGAATAAAACAGAAGTTGATGTAGTAGTAAAGCTGGGTAAAAAACTGATAGGAATAGAGGTGAAGACTTCGTTAAGACCGTGGAGAAAACCCTTGCATTTGGATAAAGTTTACGTCATTAAGAAAGATGAGATACCACTATTCCTTTCAAGCTTGGAAGTCTTTCACTAACTGACTACAGCGTTTGCAAACATAAAACTTCAAAAACCCAAATATTTATTGAGGAAGATGGTTCATAAATGCTTGAAATGTGGTGCTGTCTATGACGATGACGATGAGAGTATCATAAACGGATGTCCAAAATGTGGCTCAGTTTTCTTCATGTACATAAAGGATGAAAAAGATGTAAAAGCGTTCGAGAAACTTCAAAAGGATATAAAAGAGAAGAGGATAGACCTGAAAAAAGAAGTTGTCAAAAGCAAATTCGGTGTAGAAACTATAAGAATACCGAAAGATGGTGTTTACGAGATAAACATAGACGCTTTGTTAAAGGGAGAACCTTTGATAGTCTTAGTCAAGAATGGCACGTACTTTGTTTACTTACCATCTGTTTTCGAAAAGTTTGAAAAGAAATAGGTACTCGTTGAACTATTTCTTCTTTTTCAATTGCTTCAACTGTGAATCTATAATCACCTTCTGTTGTTTTGACCAGGCATCGATCGGTTGGCTTTTCAGCCATTTAACGTACATTTCTATAAATTTCTTTCTTTCATCTATCAGTTTCTTTTTTATCCTCTCTAACTCTTTCTTACTCATCTTAATCGTATTCCTAACCATTCTTCAACCACCTTTTTATTCACGTTTAAGGCTTTTATTAGTTCAACCATCTTTTTCTGGTCGATCGATTCCTTGAACATCTCGAACAAGAATTTTGCATCTTCCAAATCCTTTATACTCCCTAGAAAAAGTTTATATGCGATCTGTAGCTCAATAGGTGAAATAAAGATTCTGTATGGACCTATTTTTACTACAATTCTCTCATCTAACGCCATCTCGTCTATTTTGTTCTTTATTTTTTTCATTTCGATATTTGGTATGAACGTGCCAACCTTTGCAAACCTCAGCGGAAGATGTTTTAAAAAGAATTCATCGTAAGCCTCTTTAACATCGTCAGTGTTTATACAGTAAAATTTTTTCTTTTTCAAAAGCTTCCAAAATTCAACGAATTTTTTGTAAGACAAAGGTTGTGTCAGAATATCGACATCTTCAGTCGCTCTAGCTCTACCGAAAAGAATAGAGATGTACCCAGACACTATCACATACTCTACTCTTACCTTTTTTGCAATTTCACAAAATTCCAGAACGAATTTATCAAGCTTGTTTAACTTTTTTCCCTGTAAATTAAATTCCATATTTTAAAGATTGTTCTCCGCAGTATTTGTTAGTTATCTTTTTCTTCTCCTACCTCGCCTTAACTTTTTATCCTCTTCCATCGCACGTTTCCTAATCTCTTTGATTAACTCTTCTTTTACTTTCGTATCCTTTTTCAACAGTATTTTGGGAACTTCTTCAACCAATTCCTTTTCCTCTTCCTTCGGCTGTTTTTCAACTATCCTTATCTCGATGTACTCATTCTCCTTTTCCTTCGTCTTCCTAATCCTTATTCCATACTTCCTTCCAACAAGGATTGCTGTCATTACGATAACAAAAGCTATGAGTGGGAGTAAAATCTTACTCCCCAAATCTTTTACGTAAACGAAGAATCCAGAAAGTGGAGATGGAGAAGTTTTAACAGTTTGAGACTCTTCTTTACTCTGCTGAGCAACTTCCTTCTGCGTTACGCTAGTCGTTTCTTCTGTCTTCAAATTCAAAACAAAAGAAGTGGAAAAGTTACCTTCTTCTGATTCAGCAGACAGCTTAGCAGTGTAGGTTTTAGTTTCATTAACCTTATTCGGCTTTATTTTCACTTTAACTTCAACTTTTTCATAAGGCCCCAGATTCATAACACCCGGGGCTTGTATTTCATACACTTCAGTCGGTAAACCTGTGATGCTAAACTTTATGTTAGAAAGGTTCCCGTCGTAAGAGTTCAAGAAGGTGAACACGATTGTTTGACTTGTGTTTGAGGCTATAGTAACGTTAGAAGGACCTATAAACTTCGCTCTTGGAGTAGGTTTTACAGTCGTGGTTGTCTTTTTACTTCCCCCACTAGCAACTGTTGTCGTAGTCGTATGAGTCCTTCCACCACCTCCGCCTGTAGGGCGTCGTATAACGCTAAACTGTAACGT
>JAGHAA010000071.1 GCA_021161745.1 Candidatus Aenigmatarchaeota archaeon | reverse complement strand
TAAAGGCGTTGTAAGAGCTATTTTTGAGAAAGGTTTACCTGGACAGGCACTAACGACGAAAGTTGAAATTTTGGAATAATTCATCAAAAAGTTCTGGGGTAAGATGGTAGAAAAAGAACAAATTGTATACTAAACAATAGAAAAATATTTATATAATTGATAAACGTTTATCAATCATGAAACAATCACAAAATTCATTTTTAATAGTCTTCGACATACCTCGTGACATACCTTTACTTGCTTTACGCGTAAACCGGATGCTTAAGCGAATAAACGCTCAAAAGTTCCAACATTCGATCTGGAAATCTGAAAAGCTTAACGAGCTCATAGCGATAGCAACTTTCATAAAGCAGCATGGTGGTAAAGCTTCTATACTCGAAGAAAAATTCGTGTTTTGACCATGTTCTATTATTCTCATGAGAATTATTCTCACCAGAATAGTACATTTTCAAAGAGTTATTTTAAAATCAAAACCACAACATTTTATTCGATGATCGTAAAAGAAGGTAAAGTTGCCATAGAAGTTCCTGACAACCATCTGAAAAAGGCCCATTTCTACAATCCAAGGATGGAGCTTGCAAGGGACCTAACTATCTTAGTCTTGATTGCTTCGCAGAAAAAAGACTTTGTGGCTTGCGATGCTTTAGCTGCGACTGGTATAAGGGGCATAAGGATAGCAAAGGAGACTCAAGCTAAGCATGTTGTTGTCAACGATGCGAACGATGACATAATACCTTTGATAAAGAAGAATGTCTTGCTCAACAACTTGACGAACGTTGAGGTTACGAACAAAGATGCAAACATCCTGCTTTTCGAGAACGTTAAAAAGTTTGATTATGCAGACATAGATCCCTTCGGCACCCCTGTTTTTTATTTAGAAGCTGCAGCCAAAGCTTTGAGAAATGAAGGAATAGTGGGTATAACAGCCACAGACACAGCATGCCTTTCTGGCACTTATCCTCTTGTTGCTCTCCGCAAGTACGGCGTAAAAAGCTTTAAGACTGATTTTTTCAAAGAGCTTGGGCTAAGGATACTCATCAAATCTATAGCTCAAGCGTTTGCCAAGCATGACGCTGCGTTCATTCCGCTAATCTCTTACGCGTTCGAACATTACTACAGAGTTTTTGGAAGGATAGAGGAAGGAAAAAGAGTTGCGTCTGAAAACCTTAGGAAAAATTTGGGGTATGTAGCGTACTGCAAAAAATGCTTGAACAGGAGCATCTCAAAAGAAGTAACGTGTAAGTGTGATGTATGCGGTGCTAGGCTGATTAACATAGGTCCCGTATGGACAGGAGAGATAGAAGATTACAGGTTCGTTAAGAAGGCTGAGGATGTTTTACCGTCTTTGGATTGGTTGAAGACTTCAGAAGAAATAAAGAAACTTTTGAGTTTTTTGGAGAATGAATCAAAAGTTAGCCTTTACTACGATGTCCACAAAGTTTGCAAGGTTTATGGGATGAACGTGCCAAGCTTTGAGGTTGTCATAAAAAAGCTAAGGGATGCCGGTTACTCTGTTTTCAGGACTCATTTCTGCAGGACTGGGATAAAAACTAATGCAAACCTTAAAACTTTCCTCAACGCTTTGGAATGTACAAAGAGGTTAAATTCATTTACCGAAGCTAGGGACATAAGTCCAGATTATGACTGAGAAAGGAAGTATCATCTCGCTCCCAGCTGGGTTCAAAGGCATCGATCCGTTTACAGAGTAAACCCAGCCACTGTTACCGTCATCTCCTACACCGTTTATGCTGAAAACGTAATCACCAACCAAGGATGGGTTTGCAACGTTGTACAATCCTTGCAAAACTGTGAGCCCATCGTACCTTCCTAAAGAATGCTCCACAAAAGAACCTCCATCTACGACGTAAAGGTTTCCTTCCAACGGATTCCATCTGTCTATCAACCTTTCGACCCTTTCGAACCTAGAATCGTCTCCGAACAAAGATCTGTAGAAGTTTCTAACTTCTCTTTTTACGTATTCTTTTAGAACGTCGGAATACCTTAGCTGTGTTGACACCAGGTTATTTTCCTCTTTTTCTTGCCCGTAATCGAGTATCATGTTCATCCTGAATTCTACTCTTGTTAAAATACCTTGGTATAAGTCTTCTGACACTTCTATGGCTTCAGCAGCATAAGCATCACTTCCAAACCAAACGTTCATAGCCAAGGTTTCTTCTTCCTCTTTTATCGGTTGAAGAGCCAGAGGTTCCTCGCTTACAACATCGATGGATGTCATCAACTTTTTCTTTAGCTTTCCTTTTTTCTCTTTTATCTGTGTAGAGACAGTTAAGCCGTAATCGAGTTTACTATTCAAAGGGTTTAAAAGCCTTAACACCATAACAGGGTACGAAAAAGAAACTTCGTCTGCTACTAACTCAGTCTTTTTGTTCGTCTTGACTATTCCGATTATTTGGATGTTGGAAACTTTTTTTACGACGAGTAAACCATCGTTCCTTATGAAGTAATCTGTTTTTTCATCCAGTTTTATCTTAAACCTAGAATACAGAACCTCTTCAAGTTTCTGAATCGCTTGCTTACACTTTAACTTTGACTTCGTCACGTTGGATAATTTATCCAACAATCGTATAAATAGATTTATGTTCTACAAAAGATGTTACTTTAGCTCAACACAAGCCTACCTGTTTTGAGAGTCTCCAATTCTTTTTTTACTCAACTTTCTCTTTTTAGCTTTCCTCGATAGGATAGCTGAGTTGCCCAAAGGATCTTTCAGCACGATTGTTAGCTTTAATCTACCTTCCATTGCAAGGTTTAGTTTTTGCTCCAACTCATTCAACCTTTCTAGCTTTTTCTTCTCTTTAACTAGAATCTTTTGAGCTTTGACGATTTCCTCCATGCGTAACAGGATTCCTTCAACGTTCGTTATGAAACCCTGCGATGCTGGACCTGGTTCCATCTTTATTCCTAACTCTGGAATCTCTATCGTACCAGATGAGCTTCTGATGACACGAGCGTTCAAATCTTTTTCATCTTCTATCGTTAATGTATAGCATGTTGGTTCTTTTTGCTCGACGCTAAAAACGTCAGAGTGTTTAAACTTACAGTTTTCACAGTAAGCAGAAAGCAGCAAGATCTCACCAAAATAAGGAATCGTTTGGATTGTCGTCGTCAGCTTCAGAGTTTCTTTGCCGCATGCTGGACATTTCAGTCTTTCCATTTAGAGACATTATACTTCGCATAAGTTAAAATTTTTCTTTCGTCTTTCACTCTTTTAAGCACAGCCATAGTTAGCGTTTTATCAACGCCTTTAATACTCCTTAATTTATTGACAACAAACTCTCCTAAACTTTCGACGTCTTTTTCTATCACTTCAAGTATGATATCCCATTCCCCAGTGATTATGTAGACTCCTAAAACTTGTGGAAACTCTGCCAATTTTTTTGCTACCTCGATTTGAGAAACCTTAGTAGGAGCATAAGAAATAAGGATGAAAGCTCTGACTCCATAACCTAACTTCTTCTCATCTATTAAAGCGGTATAACCTTTTATCACGCCCTCCTTTTCTAACCGTTTTATCCTCGTGTACACAGTAGAGATAGGCAAACCAAGGCTTTTTGACAACTCTTTCATGCTTCTTTTGCAATCTTCTTGGAGGAGTCTTAACAATTCAATATCTTTTTCGTCCATACACTCGAGTTATCTTGAAAAATATTTAAATTTTATGATAATAAATCATTGATTTTTGAAAATTTTTCAAAATTTCTTGAAAAACTTTTAAGTTGAACCAACACAAAAATCTACTACTAACGGGTGAACCAATGCCTCGGAATCTTGAGAGTCGTCGAATACCTTAAGAGGGATGAACTTAAGCACGTACTAAAAATCCAAACGACTGTGCTAAAGACTTTACAACAATTCATGATCTCCAGAGGATTCGTTCAACTAATGCCGATAGTTACTTCAACACTCACAGATCCCCTGGGCCCTGATCCAAGAAGCTCTGTGATAAAAACACCGACGATAGATTACTATGGGCAAAGACTTGTTCTAACACAGAGTATGATTCTACACAAACAGCTTGCTTTAATCTCTGGTTTAGACAGAATTTTCATCTTCTCGCCAAACATCAGACTGGAAAGAAAGGAAAGAATAGTGACTGGTAAGCATTTGTTCGAGTTTACGCAGATGGACTTTGAGATTGCACACGCAACTATGGATGATGTAATGCGATTAGTGGAAGACATGGTCGTAGAAACTATAAAGGCTGTTAAGAAGTACAGGAAAGATGAATTAGAGCAGCTTGAAAGGAAGCTAAAAGTTCCAGAAAAACCTTTCAGAGTTTACACTACGCATGAAATGGAGGAAGAATTTGGCAAAGATTGGGAGTTAGAAGCGAGTAAAGCACATACTCAACCATTCTGGGTAGTTTGTCATAAGCGTGAGTTCTACGATCGAGAAGATCCAGAGAAGCCGGGTCATTATCGCAACTACGACTTGGTATGGCCAGAAGGGTTTGGTGAAGCATTGTCAGGAGGCGAGAGAGAATGGGAATACGAAAGGATTATCAGAAGAATAGAGCGAGATGGATTGGATAAGAGTAAATACGAGCAGTATCTTGAGTTAGCAAAGCTAGGATTGTTGAAACCGAGTGCTGGTGCGGGCATAGGGATAGAAAGGTTCGTAAGGTTCCTAGCAGGAGTTGAGCATGTAGGCGATGTCCAACCGTTCAGACGTGTTCCAGGGGAGGAAGTGATAGTGTAAGTTTCCTGCCTCAAGTTCAGAAGAATTATTCTGAATTTTCTTTTATTTTTGTTTATTCTTCAGATAAAGAACACTTATTGCTCTATCCAATTCTTCAAGACCTTTTTGTAATTCTTCTATTTTTTTCCTTACTGTGTTAATGTAGTTGGGCACTTCTCTTCTCAAAGTTTTCAAATCTTCTTCTATAGCTTCTCCCTCTTCACGGAGTGGTTGTATTATCTTTATTTCCTTTTCCATTTCCTTACGTTCTTCTCGTGGCAATCTAGGAGAATATGTCAAGTCTATTACAACTCCATAGTTAGGTCCGACACCACCCACTCCAGCTCGTATTCCATATTTTCTATATATTCGTGCCTTCTCTTCAGGTATTTGTCGCTTTAGTCTTTCTCTTTCTCTTTGTAAAGTTTCTTTCAACTCTTTTGTTACCAGTTCATACTCTTTCACTTTTTCGGGCAATCCTTCTAATACCTGTTTTGCTCTTTGAATATAATCTCTTGCCAACTCTAAAGTTCTTTCAACGTATCCTGGCCCCTTACCCTTAAACCTTTCCCATGCTCTTCTCAATCTATTTTGTTGATTATACCATTCCCCATACCTTTCAGCTTCTTCTTCCAATCTTCTCGCATCTTGAATGTATTGTGAAACTTCTTTTATTCTTCTATCAATCTCTAAAGAGCCTCCTAGAGCTCGTTCACTCCAATATGATTGTCTAGCTGTCCTACTTCCCAATTTCATCCCTATACCAAAACCAAAAATTGCTAATAACATTGCTAATATCAGTGTGATATCAAACACCATGGTCCACTATTATAACTTTTGTTTAACTCTATTTTTAAATTTTATTGTTTAACAATTACATTTTTCGCATAGAGTTCTGATTATCGGAATAGAGGTAGGATAAATTTTAAATAACTAGTTGTTAACTTTTAATTTATACATATTAAATTGTAGGTGATAAAATGCAAATAGACATAACAAAACTCCTGTCTCTCGATCCAACCTTAACCATGAAAATCGTAGGAGAGTTTGTTCATCTACAGATAAAAAACTCAGGAGGAAATGGACACGATTCGAAAGAGTTCAGAGTAAAAAGGTTTGTAGAGCTTGATGATCTATTCTTCGAAGGTCTTGGACTATGGCAAGGTGATGGTGGCAAGAGTAAAGGACTTTACTTTGGTAACAGTTGTCCAACAGTAATAAACCATTTTTTGATGTTCGTGGAGAAGAAACTTGGATAAGCAGGCAGATGTTCAGAGTCACTGTAAACTCTCCTACTGAGGATGAAGAGTATGCTATAAACCAAAGATGGTCTAGATTGCTAGGGATTCCGACAGAGAATTTTACTCGTGTTTGCTACGATAAACGAATAAGAAGGGAGCACGCTCAGGTTTACATAAACGGGATAGTATTGCTGCTTGTGATGAAAAAACTTCATCAAGCGTTTGAAAAGAATTGGATTAGAAAAGAGTATGTTATACCTTATCTACGAGGTTTGTTTGCTGCAGAAGGTTCAGTCGTTTTAAAACCTTCAGGAACTCTTTGGAGGTTTGATTTTTCAACGTTCGACATGAAATTCGTAAATTTCTTAAAAACTCTACTAGATTCCGTAGGGTTAAGTGGAACTTATGTAGTAGGTGGAAAGAAGTTTCAGATTTACGGAAGGAAAAATTTTCTGAAGATAAAAGCCTACCGAATCCATATTTTACATCCTGAAAAAAGGGAGAAATTTGAAAGAGGTTTGATGAACTACAAAAGAATCGTAGAAAAAGGAGAGAATGTCATGAGAAAAATTTTGAAGTTATTGTTGGAAGACGGTCCGTTAGGTTATACGGAAATCTCTAAGCGATTAAACAAAGGCAGATCTACTATTCAATATGGTTACATACCAAAAATGGAAAAGAACGGTTTAGTGAAAAGAGTTGGAAAACGTAGAGCGGCATGGCTTTTCGGAATAACAGAAAAAGGAAAAGAGTGGCTTAAGCACCAAACTCTTCCTTAGCTTTCTTCTCTACTTCCTCTTCCAAGCCTAGCTTTTCAACTAACTCTTTATATCTATTCCTAATAGTAACCTCAGTCACATTCACTGTGTCCGCAACTTCACGCTGCGTTCGCTTTTCTCCGAGCAAAACGCACGCTATGTAGATGGCTGCAGCAGCGACACCTGTCGGTCCTCTTCCGCTCGTTATGTCCAACTCCTTCGCCTTCTTAAGGATTTCTATCGCCTTTGCTTGCACCTTATCACTCAAGTTGAGCATAGAGCAAAACCTTGGAACGTAGTCTGATGGATCTGCGGGCAAAATCCTTATGTTAAGCTCTCTTGCTATATAACGGTAAGTCCTCCCTATCTCTCTTTTCTCCACACCGCTTGCCTCTGCTATCTCATCCAACGTTCTTGGTGAACCAAGTTGTCTGGAAACGGCATAAGTCAAAGCGGCTATCACAGCTTCTATGCTCCTGCCCCTAACCAATCCTTTGTTCACAGCTTGCTCATAATACCTTGCGACTCTTTCATGTACGCTTTTTGGTAAATTCAAGAACGAGATTATCCTTTGGAGTTCGCTGAACGCAAAGCTAAGGTTCCTATCCTTAGATTCTATTAGTCTCTTATGCCATTTTGTAAGCCTGTAATACTGGGCACGTTTCTTCGAAGGAACTTTGTAGAGCTCTCCTAAACCTTTACCTATTTCTGTAGTCAAACCTTTATCATGCTTCGTAAAAGTCAGTGGTGCACCAGTCCTTGCCCTCCTACTCATCTGCTCGCTGTCGAAGGCCCTCCATTCCTGTCCTATGTCCACCATTTCCTCTTCTATGACAAGCCCACACTTAGCACATACCAACTCTCCTCTCACAGGATCTCTTATGAACTCCGTAGAACCACATTCTGGACATTTCAAAACTTTTTTAGGTGTTACTTTCATTTATATCACTCCTCAGTGAATAGAGTAAAGTAGATAAATATTATGCCATAAAGTATTTAAATCTTTCCACATTCTTACTTTCCCAAAATAAGAAACTATATTACGAATCCATATCTTTCTTTCTTTGTCTGGAAATTCTTTTTTAGCAAAAGAAATTAACTCTGCTGCAAGTTCTTCTGGTAAGGTTGATTTTTCTCTAGTGGTACTTTTTGCACTTATTTCTTCATGTCCATAACCGATAAGTAATGGGTTCAATATGAGACCTTAATAGGGCAAAAAGTTTTCAACAGTTTCTTTAAATTATAGAGAAGTGTGGAAAACAAGCATAACACCAAGAATTTTATTTTTCAATATTCAGCCATATTTCATCACCCATATAGTCTTATTTTTGAGGTATTCGCGAGCATTTCATTGAACGTTTTACAGACATACGAAGTTGGTGAACGAATTGAGCTAATCTAGGAAGAGTGTCAGCGAAGCATATATGCACTTGTTGTCCGAGTGTATTACCACCAAAACAATCGGAGAGTTCGGTTTGGCGTCATATCAACTACTGTTTCTTCCTCCTCTCTTAAGGTTGCAATATCGATGAACTAACCGTGCATTTGAAGGTATGGTTTTTCCACCTCTCCAATAATGTTCAATATGATCTATAGCCGCATCATCTATGAGCATGATCTTATTACCACAAATAGCACAAACTGGATTTTGTTCATAAAGCTGTTTCTTAAGTTCCCAACTAAAGGTTCTTGGTTCAGTTTTAGGCATACCAACAATATTTTCCAAAGCATCAAGCCATTTTTTAAATCTTGTAGTTACTTTCGTAGTACTTGTTGTTCCAGAACCACTAATAGAATCAATAAATTCCTTATCAGAAGTCATCATATGGAGTAATTCCTCTCTGATTACGTCACTTAGAGGTATTATTTGATTTTTGTTATATCTACTAAATCCAAACATAATAATTTCGAACAGACCCACATTAATTTTCCTTATTTC
>JAGHAA010000018.1 GCA_021161745.1 Candidatus Aenigmatarchaeota archaeon | reverse complement strand
TCATAATTCTTCGGCTGAAAATCATAGATCCTTTCTAAGACTTTCCAATCTAACCTTTTTGGCATCCTTAAGTACTTCGGCACACGATTTAAATCAAATTCCTTTGCAAAGTGGAGCAAAGAGCGTTGAGGAGTCTTTCTTAGCAGTAAAAAATCTCTCTTTATGTGTTTCACACCGTCCTTGACTAGATCAACGCTTACCTTCCTAACGTCTTCACTCTTTTTGGAAACTAGATTCAGGACTCTATCCTCTACTTTGTCAGAGGCTATGGCTGCATGCGGTTCTTCGACAAAATTGCTTAGACGTTGGGAAAACCAATGGTAGCGCCTAGCGTACTTCGAGCTCGTGTTCATTCCTTGTTGTATTATGCTCCAGTCTCCTTTATCATCGAAAACGATTACATGATGGTACAGTTGGTACCCATCTTGAAGAACAGCGTTATCGACTTTTGCCGCAATCCTACTGGCATACGTTATCCTTTCAACTTTTTTCGTAGTCAATCCTAACTCTTCAGAAAACCTTTCTACTTCTTCAGGAGTCTTTAAAGATACTTTACCTTTCCCACCTGCAACTTTTATGCCAAGCTGGTCTTCGTTGATAGCTTCTTTTAAAGCTCCACAAACAGTAGTAGTTAAACCACTACTGTGCCAATCAAAACCCAGAACACACCCTAAGGCTTGGAAGAAGTATGGATTGGAAAGACGTTTTAACAGTTCAACTTCCCCATACTCTAAGACGATTATCCTGACTATGTCTTTGGCTAAGTCTTTCATCCTTCGAAAAAGCCATGGAGGACATTTTCCATGGTGGAGGGGAAGGTCTGCTACACCAGTTCTCATCGTTGAAGTTTTTGTCGGTGTAAAATTTGAAAGTTACTCAACGGTTTTCCGTTAACTATCGGTATCCTTTCAACATCCCAAGGTTTCCATATGGGAAGTTGTTTTACTACGTAGCATCTCATCTTCTCTTTTCTAGAAATCAACTTAACAAGCTTTATGGATGTCTCTATCCTATCGTTTTTCACTTTTAGGTGTGAAAATGGTATGTTATACTTTTTTATTAATTCATTAGCTAACTTCTTTGGTTCATCGCTATAGATGACACCCTTTACTAGAAACCCGTTTTCGTCGATAACCTCGTAAGCCTCTTTTATGCTCCTTGCCCTTCTTTTCCACCTGTTCTGTAACTGGTAAACGTTCTTCGTCGCAGCAGAGCAGTAATGGACAAAAATCCTTTTGGTATTCTTCCTCGCAAACTTTAAGATTCTTAAAGCGGTCTCTTCAGACCCTTCTACGGCAGTAGGAGCATTCTCTTTTAAAACGTAACCTTTTTCAAGTAAAATCTTTTCGTTCCTTTCAGAGACCTCAAGTTCGTTCAAGTTAATGAACTTTACACTTATTTCATCAGCCCTTACGACTATGTCTTTAATAAGTTCTTCTTGCTCCGGTATGACCGGTATTTCTATACCAACATCCCAATCGAGCTTCAAAGCCTCTTCCACAACATCCCAGGAGTTTGAGGCAGTCACATGGAATCTTATCTCATCCAACCCAGCTTTTTGCAAGGATTTAAGCATGGTAAAAGAAACTTTAAACCCTGACGTGTAGAGATGAAGATGGAATTTTTTACCGAAAATTTTCTTAAGAAGCTTGACGTAATTCAACGTTCTTCTGAAAACAGCAAAAGGTTCACCACCTGTTAAGCCTGCGCCCATCGCTTTCTGGAGCTTTGCTTCCTCTACGACGTCAGAAGTTTTCTTAACGACCCTTTCGTTCGCAAGGACTATGTCTTTTTGCCAACGGGCTTTGGAGATAGTGCAGTACCAACAGTTTAACGGACATCTTCCAGTAAGAAAAAGAACGAGCTTAGCTCCTTTAACGCAGTATTTACAACCCTTAGGAAGGTCTCCGAGCAAGTAAGAGTTGGCAAAGATTCTCCTAAAATCTCTCATAACACTGATATAACCCCAAATCTATTTCTTTTTTCTCTTTTTGCTGGAATTTTTGGTGAACCCTTCTATCGCTCTTAACACTTCTATGGGCACTACAAACACTATCGTGTTCGATTGGTCTGGAGATATGTCGTTTATCGTTTGCAGAGTTCTCAAATGCAAAGCTCCTGGAGCTTTGGAGAGCATTTCAGCGGCCTTCTTAAGCTTAAGCGATGCTTGAACTTCGCCTTCAGACTTTATTACTGTTGCTCTCTTCTCCCTTTCCGCTTCTGCCTGCCTGGCCATCGCACGCTTCATGTTTTCTGGCAGTTGAATGTCTTGGATGTTCACAGAGACTATGTCTACTCCCCAATCGGAAGAAACTTCATCGACTATCTTTCTGATCTTATTTCCTATTACCTCCCTCTTCGAAAGAATCTCATCCAACTCCATGTTGCCAATAACATCCCTTAATGCTGTCTGAGCATATTGCGCGACAGCATACTCAACATTCTCTATTTCCAAAACAGACTTGGCGGCATCGACAACCTTGAAATAGACTACAGCATTAACTTTTATCGACACATTATCCTTTGTTATAACTTCCTGTGGTGGTATGTCAACTGTCCTAACACGCATGTCAACTTTTATAAGGTTTTCTACGAGCGGAAAAACGTAAGTTAAACCAGGCTCTACTGTGCCAATAAACTTCCCAAACCTGAACTTAACACCTTTCTCATACTGCCATACTACTCTTATTCCACTTATTGCTAAGGCTATGAGTGCTACAGAGATTACCCAGAAAGATGCACCAAACATTCCTATGAGTATTGCTAGGATTATCAGAAAAACGAATGGTCCCATAGTAATAGAATGGTTTTTCTTGTAAAAATGTTTATTCCACCTTACAGTCTATGCACACTTTCCAAACTCTTGGAGCATAAGGCAAAACTTTTCTCTTATCTAAAACCTTTATTTTTCTCGAGTACTCTTTTGCCTTAGATTTCAAAAGATCTATCGCTTCTGAAAACAGGTCTTCTTCTGGTGCCCAATGGTAGAAATGGATTACACCACCTTTCTCTTTTATGCATGAAAACGCTTCATCCAAGAATTTGTACGCACCCTTGGGCAACGGCATGACGACTCTGTCGCACATTCCAAAGAATCTTTTAGATTCTTCTCTAACATCGCCATTTATCAGAATTATTTTATCTTCTAGCTTGTTGATCCGAACGTTTTCTACAGCATACTTATGAGCATGCTCGTTCAACTCTATGCAGATTACTTTTTTAACTTTCGGTTGCTTTTTCGCTATCGCTATGGCGTAAGGTGCAACGCCGCTAAACATAACCATGACGGTTTCTCCAGGCCTAACTTGTGACGCTATTCTTTGTCTTTCTGTAGCTTCTCTTGGAGAAAAGTAAGCTTTTGTAGGATCGATTTTTACAAGATATCCATGCTCTTTGTGAAGAACTTCTGTGTTCTTATCACCGAACACCTCAAACTCTCTTAACCTTAACTCTCCTTTCCTCTCCGACTTTTTTACTAAAACACTCTTTACGTTTTTATGCAGGTTCATCAAAGCGTTTGCTACAGCTTGTTTAAACTCTGTCAACTCTTCAGGAATCTCTATGATAGCTACTGCTTTTTGCCTGGAACCGATTATCTCATAGCTGGACGGCACATAGCTTAGCTTTTCCTCAGGTATGATTCCTTTCAACGAATCTCTAAGCTTCATGTTATCCCTGACAGAACTATATTACAGATGTATACCGAAAAACTAAAAGTTGTTCATTCAAACAAGTTTTACGTCGTAGGAGACTTGCACGGAGATTTCGTTAGTTTACAAAAAATCTTGGAAAGTGTGGACGTTAAGAACTTTCCTATAATCTTCCTTGGAGACTATGCTGACAGAGGTAAGTATGGGCTGGAAGTTTACCAAACGATCTTACTTTTGAAAGAAAAGTATGGGGAGAACGTCATAATGCTGAAAGGTAATCATGAAGATTATGAGAGAGTTGACGGTGAGATAGTTCCAAAGTTTTTACCTTGTACGTTCATACAAGAATTAAAGTTGAAAGTTGGAAAAAGCTGGAGGGAGAGGTTGGAAGAGTTTTTTCATTTATGGAATTCTTTACCGTTAGCTGTTTTAGTTCCAAGAAGGTTTTTACTCGTGCATGGTGGAGTGACGAGTAAGATAAAAGAATTGAACGATTTGGCTAAGCCATCAAAAGAGGTTGAAGAAGCCATACTCTGGAGTGATCCGATGGAGGAGTTCGGAGAGCTTGCTAATCCACGTGGTGCTGGTGTGCTTTTTGGACCGGATGTAAGCGAGAAGGTTTGTAAAGCGTTGAACGTAAAAAAGATTATACGTAGTCATCAGCCTCATTTGCCTGAAGTTTTAGAAAAGGGATATGGATGGTATCATGGAGGAAGAGTTCTTACTCTATCTTCTACAACTGTTTGCGGCGGTGTTGCAGTTTATGCTGAAGTCGAAGGAGAAGAAATTAGGATTAAAAGGGTGGAATGATGGGTTTGTATTTCATAAGTATAGGGCTTTATGACGAAAAAGACTTGAGTTTAAGAGCTGTTGAAGTGGCAAGGAATTGTGATGTGCTTTTTACAGAACTGTACACTCAACCTTTAAACACAACTGTCAAGCAGCTTGAAAAGATCATCGGGAAAAAGATAACTGAGTTGAGTAGGAAGGATGTAGAAGAAGGTTTTCAGAAAATCATTCAGCTTGCGAAGGAAAAAAACGTAGGTTTGTTAGTAGGTGGCGACGCTTTTTGTGCCACAACGCATGCTCTTTTGAGAGTGGAAGCTGTTAAAGCAGGAGTTGAGACAAAAGTTGTTCATGGATCAAGTATATTCTCCGCAATCTCAGAATGTGGTTTGCACGTTTACAAGTTTGGAAAGACTGTTACGTTTCCTTTACCAGAAAAGGTTAGCATGCCTGTATCTGTTTATGAAACGGTTAAGATGAACCTTGCAAACGGTTTGCATACTTTAATCCTGTTGGATTTAGATAAGGAGAAGAATTCGTTTTTAAAGCCAGGAGAAGCACTTTCAAGGCTGCTAGCTATT
>JAGHAA010000015.1 GCA_021161745.1 Candidatus Aenigmatarchaeota archaeon | reverse complement strand
TTCTCTACCTCATGCGTTATGTCTATTATCTTAGCTTCTGGGTATATAGAAAGGATTACTCCTTTCATCTCCGAAACATAAAAATCTCTTGACCCAAAGTCTGTCAACAAAAATATGGGCATTCCCATAACCAAAAATTTCTTATTCCTACGTTTAAAATATTTATTCCATGAATCGTGAAGAAGCTCTAGAGCTCGTAAAGCAAAACATAAAAAACCAGAATCTTTTCAAACATGTACTTGCTGTAGAAGCTATAATGAAAGAACTAGCGAAACGTTTTGGAGAGGATGAGGAATTGTGGGGTTTGGTCGGATTACTCCATGATTTAGACTATGAGAAAACGATGGATGAGCCTATGAAGCATGGTCTTTTGACTGCGGAAATGTTGAAAGGTAAAGTTCCGGAAGAAGTGTTGAACGCTATAAGGTCTCACAACCATGAATACACAGGGTTCAAACCTCAAACTAGAATGGACAAAGCTCTGATAGCTGCAGATGCAATCTCTGGGTTAATAGTAGCATGTGCTTTGGTTATGCCTGACAAGAAGCTTTCAAGCGTAAAAGTAAAAACTGTGAAGAAGAAGTTTAAACAGAAAGATTTTGCTAGAAGAGTAAACAGGGAAAACATCAGAATGTGTGAAGAAATCGGACTCAGTTTGGAAGAATTTTTTGAATTGGCGTTGAAAGCATTACAACGCATCTCAGATGAGTTGGATCTTTGAATCATTTGTTAAAGTTGTTGTTAAAATGTAAACCTTCCCATCTTTCGACGTAAGGTTTTAACCTTTTGTGGATTTCTTGTAACCTTAGAAGATCGTCCTTACAATGCTCGAGTATTTTATTCCGAGCCTTTTTATTTCCGTTAAGGTATTCTAGGTAAAGTTTCTGAACATCCTTCCCAGTCAGTTTTAGGTTTTTATCCAGTTTAAGGAATTTGCTGACTTCACCTAAAGAGTTGGATGAAAGTCTTAGATTTTCCCTAGAGAACTTACACAAGTCGATGAATTTGAGATTGTAGATCTCAGAGATGTTTAATCTGTTCGCTATCGCACGTGTTATCAAAAAAGGTATGTCGAAACTCGTGTTCCAAACGTATATTTTTTCTTGCCTGTATTTCAAGAACGTTTGGTAGGTTTTTCTTATAACTTCTTTTTCGTCTTTTGGGGATTCGGAAAAGAAGAAGAGTAGTTTGCCGTCAGGTAATATAAATCCTGTGGCGACTATTATGCCTATGTCTGCGTTTAAGCTAGTGGTCTCAGAATCGTAGTAGACGGGCATATTTCAAAATTTGAAGAGAAAGAGAGAAAAAGGTTGAGTAGGTTGTTTTCCTATAATGGCTTTATGAACCCAAAGATTCTGCCTTTTCCGTCAGAGGCTATCACTTTTACTTTGTTCGTTCCTCTGTCGTTAAAAACACTTACGAGTAAAGTTTTTCCTTTCATCAGCTTCATCGAGCACCCCCGTATTTTCTAAGAAGAAGGAGAATAATAAATATTTCTGTAAGAGAAGTATGTATGTTTCGTTTACAGAAATCTAACATGAACGGTGGTTTGATGGTAAAGCTTTTGACAAGAGACGGGATGGGAAGAATCCTAAAAATCAGGACTAAATCTGGTGATTTCTTAACACCAACTTTTTTTCCTGTAATAAACCCAAACAAACAGATTATAGCACCTAAAGAAATAAAAGAGAAATTCGGTTGGGATGTTATAATAACGAATTCCTACATAATTTGGAGGACGGAAAAGTGGAGAGAAAAGGCTTTATCTCATGGTTTGCATCGGACGCTCGACTTTGATGGAGTTATTTTCACAGACTCGGGAGCTTACCAGATTTGGCAGTACGGTAATGTTGAGATTTCCAACAGAGAAATAGTTGAATTCCAACAGAGAATAGGAAGTGATATAGCGACTTTTTTAGACATACCGATGCCCCACACTATACCGATAAGTCAAGCGAAAAAAGGTGTGAAGCTTACGATTGAGAGGGCGAAAGAATGTAAAGAGTTGACAGAAGGTTCAAAAACGTTATGGATCGCTACTGTTCAAGGATCTGTCTACAGAGACTTGGTTAAGAAATGCGCGAGGGAGCTTGCGTCGTTAGGTTTCGATTATTATGGTTGTGGTTCCTTAAAGATAGCCACAGATGAATGGCGGTTCAAAGAACAGATAGATTATCTTATGACTTCCCATCAACATCTGCCCGTCGGTAAACCAAAACATCTGTGGGGAATCGGTCATCCAGCAGTTTTTACTTTGTTCGTGGCCCTTGGTTGGGATACCTTCGATTCTGCGTCTTATGCGTTGTATGCTGAGGATGGGAGATACATGACGACTGAAGGAACATTGAGGATAGACGAGATGGAAGAATTGCCATGTAATTGTCCAGTCTGCTCGAAATATGACATAGAGGAAATCAAAAAAATGGAAAAAGAGGAGAGAGTAAAGTTAATCGCAGAACATAACCTTTGGGTTATGTTCACAGAAATAAAGAGGATTAGAGAGGCGATTAGAGAAGGTTCCTTATGGGAACTAGTTCAGCAAAGAGTCAGAGCACATCCACGTTTACAAGAGGCTCTTTTTTACAGTTTAAAAAAATATGGTGATTATGCGGAGCTATTCGACCCAGTAACTAAAAAATCCGCCTTTTTCTATTCTGGACCAGAGAGCAACTATAGGCCTGAAGTAAGAAGAGCTGTCAGATGGTTAAAGAGGGTTAAAAAAGCTAAAAGGTATTTTTTCAAAAAGCCATGGGGGAAGGTTCCTTTAGGTTTAAAAATACGTTTACCCCTTCGGCCAATCGATGTATCCAGGTGAGGAAGAAATCGAGCAGGAACCTTCTGAAGAAGAACAGATAAAGCAAACGTTGGAATTCTTATTCGGAGAGAATGCATCTGAGTTTTTTGAAGAAATAGGGGTAGAGAAGTCGAAGAACACAGGTAGAATAAGGAAAGTGTTCGTCAAAGGAAAGTTTGTCGGTTCGATAAGAGCCAACGACGGTTTTTTCGTACCTAACATCAGAGGGGCTAAACTCTTGCATAAAGCAACGGAGTATCCTTCGAACAGAGTTGTAGTAACAAAAGACGCAGCCGAGTTCGTTTCTAAGGGAAAGTCTGTGTTCACGAAGTTTGTAGTCGATATGGACGATGAACTAAGACCCTTCCAGGATGTTCTTGTAGTAGATGAGGATGATAAACTGCTTGCTACGGGAAAACTTATACTGAATAAAAGAGAAGTTAAGGAATTTAAGAATCATGTAGTCGTTAAAGTAAGACATCATACACAGCATGACTAAGCTTTTTGTGGTAGGAGTTAAAAACTAGAATCATGAAAAATGGGATTTTTCAAAAGATCAAAAGGGTTGAGATCCAAGGAGCGATAAACATAGCGAAAGAATCGTTAAAGTATCTGAAAAAATTTGGAAAGAAGTACGGTTTTGGAAAAAGGTTTGAGAGGGAAATGGAGAAGTTGGTAAGAGTCAGGCCGACTGCTGTCGTTTTGCATAACGTTCTGGAAGAACTGAAAAAGGAAAGAAGTGTGGAAAAAATCGATGAACTGCTGGAAAGGCTAGAAGCGATAAACAACAACATTTCCGAGGTTGCACAAAAAATCATCCCAAAAAGTGCGACGGTGCTTACTTACTGCCATTCGACAGAAGTAATCAGTTGTCTCGTAAAAGCTCGAAAGGAGGAAAAAAATATAAGGGTGTATGCTGGAAAAACGGAGCCATTGCATCAGGGTTTGATCACAGTGAAGGAACTTGCGAAAAATGGGATTAAAGTAACGTTGATAAACGACAACGCATGTGGTTACTTCATGAAAAACGTAGACCTTGTTCTAGTAGGCACGGACGCGATAAGAAAGGAAGGAATCGTAAACAAAATCGGGACTTCGATGATCGCTATCGTTGCAAAAGAGTACGGAGTTCCGTTCTACTCTGTCGGGAGTTATTTCAAGTTAGACAGAAGAAAAACCGTAACGATAGAGGAAAGGAGTTGGAAAGAAATAATAGGAAGGAAGATAAAAGGTGTTGAAATAAGGAATCCCGCTTTTGACATCACACCTTGGAAATATGTGAATGGAGTTGTTTTTGAAGATTCTATAAAAACACCAAAACAAGTTTTGAGGTTGTTAAAATGATAAAGGCTGTGATCTTCGACTTTGGTAATGTGATCGTAGAGACGAAAGACTCCAAGTTAAAGAAGATATTGAAAAAGTACGGCCTTAACGAGAAAGTTTACAGGAAGGGGCACAAGGTATACAAACTCTATTCGCTTGGGTTGTTTAAAAACGATAAAGAGTACTTGGATGTTTACTCAAAGATTTTGAAGTTAAAAAATCCTCTAAAACCAAAGTTCATCGACGAGTTGTTGAAAGAGACTTTCGACGTAAGGCCTTCTACTGTAAACTTGTTGAAAAAATTAAAAAAGAGGTATAAAATCGTGTTGGCTACTAATTTCGTAGAAAGTTGGGTAAAGAAGGTATTAAAGAATTTGGGAATAGCCAAGTTTTTTGATCTACTAGTCGTCTCTTCCAAAATAAAGGTAAGAAAGCCTAACCCTTTGTTCTTCCACCACATAATCAAAAAGCTTAAACTAAAGCCAGAAGAATGCTTATTCATAAGCGATGAACTTAATGAAGATCTGAGCGGTGCGAAAGTAATAGGAATGAAAACTGTTTGGTTGAAAAAGAAGAAAGAAATCATGACGTTCAAGCCCGATTTTGTCATCGATGAATTGAGACAAATCTTAAGAATTTTGGGGTGATGGAATGGTAAGAAAGTTTGAATGGTACACAGAATTCGTAGACTTGGATTATAAACCTTCTAAAAGAGACCTTATTTGTTTGTTTCGGGTTGAACCAGCTAAAGGAATTTCGATGAAAGAAGCTGCTGGTAGAGTTGCGAGTGAGAGTTCTGTTGGTACGTGGACCACTCTTTCCAAACTGCCAAGAAGGATACAGAAAATAAAGGCAAGAGTTTTTGAGATAAAGGGAAATTACGTAAGGATTGCTTATCCACCAGACCTTTTTGAACCTTACAACATGCCACAGATATTGAGCTCTATAGCTGGGAATATCTTCGGTATGAAGGCCGTCAAGAATTTAAGGCTAGAAGATGTCTGGTTTCCGAGAAAGTTGGCAAAGTCGTTCAAAGGCCCACAGTTCGGAATAAAAGGAATCAGGAAGGTTTTAAGAGTTAAAAAACGACCCATACTCGCTTCCGTACCAAAACCAAAGGTTGGGTTTAGTGCTAAAGAGCACGCTGAAGTTGCGTACAAAGTTTGGAAGGGAGGAATAGACCTCGTAAAAGACGATGAGAATCTTGCAAGCTTAAGTTTTAACAAGTTTGAAAAAAGAGTGGAACTCTTGATGAAAATGCGAGAAAAAGTAGAAAAAGAAACTGGTGAAAAGAAATTTGCGTTGATAAACATTACAGCTGGCTATAGAGAAATGGAGAAAAGGGCAAAATTGGTTGCCGAGTATGGTAATGAATACGTTATGGTAGACATAGTTACGACAGGATTTGCTGCTTTACAGAGTATAAGAGAAGTGTGTGAGGATTTTAAGCTTGCTATCCATGCCCATCGCGCGATGCATGCAAGCTTCACGCGTAACAAAAAACATGGAATCAGTATGTTGGTGTTAGCTAAGTTTTCTAGAATAGTGGGAGTAGATCAAATACATACTGGAACTGCTGGTATAGGTAAACTGGAGAGTGGGAAAGAGACTATTTTAATAAACGAGTTTTTGAGATCAGAGTTTTATGGAATAAAAAGAGTTTTTCCAGTCTGCTCTGGTGGTTTACATCCAGGAGTTTTACCACAAGTCATGAAAACCCTTGGTACTGATTTAGTCATACAAGTTGGAGGTGGCGTTTTTGGACACCCCAAAGGCGCTGAAAAAGGAGCAAGAGCTGTTAGGCAGGCTGTGGAAGCCTACGTCGCTGGAGTTAGTCTAAAGAAGTTTGCTGAAGACCATGAAGAGTTAAAAGAAGCGTTAGAAAAATGGGGATTCGTAAGACCGAGATAAATTTATGGTAGATTTATAAATTAATTGTTATGCTCAAGCTGAAGGCCAAGCTACTTGGGATAGACGCGTTCGTAGAAACCGTAGCGGTTTTGAGTGATGAAGATGCGAAAAAATTGGGAGTTCATCCTTTAGAAAGGATCGTAATAAGAAAGGGTAATGAAGAAGTAGCCGCGATAGTCAATGTATGCAAGAGTAACAGAAGGATAAAGCCTGGAGAAATAGGAATCTACCAAGAATTAGAAAAATTGTTGAAACTTAAAAACGGGGAAATTCTGGAAGTTTCTAGGAGAGAAGAACTCGTGTCAAAAATTTTCATAAGGAAAAAACTAGACGGGAAAGAGTTAAGCTATGAGGAAATATACCGCATAATAGATGATACTGTCAAAAGAAAGTTAAGCACTCTTAGCCTCTCAGCGTTGGTAATAGCATACTACGTTCATGGCATGTCCGTTAAAGAGGCCGTGTATTTTTCTAAAGCGATGGTAGAAACAGGTAAAAGGTTGGAGTTGGATGAAAGAACAGTTGCTGACAAACACAGTTTAGGCGGGATACCTGGAGATAAAACTTCCATGTTAGTGGTACCTATCATAGCATCACTCGGATTAAAAATACCAAAGACTTCTTCAAGGGCCATAACAGACCCAGCAGGCACTGCGGACAGAGTAGAAGTTTTAATGCCCGTCTCGCTCGGCTTGGATAAGATGAAAAAAGTCGTTGAGGCGACGAACGGATGCTTGGTATGGGGTGGTTCTTTAGGCTTAGCACCGGCCGATGATCTGATAATAAACATCGAACGACCTTTGTCTATAGACCCATTCCTCTTACCTTCTATAATGGCAAAGAAGTATGCAGTCGGTGCAACGCATGTCGTTCTCGATTTGCCCGTAGGCCCAGAAGCTAAGCTAAAGGATTTAGAAGAAGCTAAGAAAAGGTTCAAACAATTCTGGGAAATAGGAAAAGAATTGAAGATTAAGTTGGATTGTGTAGTGACTAACGCTTACCAACCGTTAGGCACGACAGTTGGCCCAGCGATAGAGGCTAAAGAAGTTCTAGAGGTGTTGATGAGAGAAAAAGAAGTAAAGGATCTAGAAGAAAAGGCTTTGATTATATCTGCCGCAATCCTACGTTTGACTAAAGTTGTTAAATCGTTTAAGAAGGCTTACAAGACGGCTAAAGAAGTGTTGGAAACAGGAGATGCGGAGAAGAAGTTTAGGGAAATCATCCATGCTCAAGGTGGTAACCCGAGGATAAAACCTGAAAAGATAAAGTTGGGTAACGTTAGAATACCTTACAAAGCCGAAAAAGAGGGTTATGTTTCAGTCATCCATAACTCAAAAATCGTAAGGATAGGAAGGATTGCAGGTGCACCGTTTGATAAAGGTGCTGGCTTAAAGCTTTACAAAAAGCTCGGCGATTATGTTGAAAAAGGTGATGTTCTTTTCGAAGTCTTTACGACCAAACCAAAGGTAAAAGATGTGATAAAATTCCTAAGGATGTTTGAAGTTTATGAGATAAGCGATAAAAAACCTAAACTTAAGCCTACTGTTTTAAAAATATTGAGGAGAAGTAGATGGAGGAAACTGTTTTAAAAAAGTACTTGAAAGCTGGGGAAATAGCGAAGAAAGCCAAGGTTTTGGCTATGAAAATGGTAGAACCAGGGGTTAAGATAATCGAGATTGCTGAAAGAGTGGAGAATCTTATAAAAGAAGAGGGTGGAAAGCCAGCTTTTCCTCTCAACATATCTATCAACAACGTGGCAGCACATTATACGCCTGACATAAACGATACAACAGTTTTAAAGGAAGGTTATCTTGTAAAAATAGATGTCGGTGTGCATGTAGATGGTTACATAGCAGATACTGCTTTTACAGTGTGCGTAGGGTGTGAGACGCATAAGCTCATACAAGCTGCTAAACAAACGTTGGAAGAATTTTTGAAAATAGTCTCACCTGGAAAGACTGTTAAAGAACTATCAGAATTCGTCGAAAAGAAAGTAAAAGAGTTTGGAGTAAACCCTGTGAGAAACCTTGCTGGTCATGGGCTTGAAAGGTATGTTCAGCATGCTGAACCTAGCATACCTAACGGTGGAGTAAACATAAACACAAAGTTGGAGAAAGGAAAAGTTATAGCCATGGAAATATTTACAACGGATGGCATTGGGTTTGTGAAAGAATCTTACCCATCGTTAATCTACAGGTATGTAGCTGATAAGCCTGTAAGGTTGAGAGAATCAAAGGTTGCGTTGAGGTTAGCAAGGGATGAATTTGAGGGTATGCCTTTTGCTAAAAGATGGTTGGCCAATTCAATTCCCCTGTTTAAAATAAACTTAGTGTTGAACGAACTCCTTTCCAAAGGTGCGATAATCGATTATCCCATCTTGAAGGAAAGGAGCGGTGGGTTAGTAGCGCAATGGGAAGAAACGATAATATTGGAAGATGAGCCTATAGTAACAACGAAGCTTGAATAAGGTGTGTTGCTATGATACTCTCGCATAAAGACATTGAGAAACTCATAAAAGAAAGAAATCTGATCGAAGATTACGTAGATTTGAAAGCACAACTACAGCCTGCTGGATTCGATTTCACTCTGTCAAAAGTTTTCGAAATAGAGAATTTTGGAAAGTTGGATTTTACGAATGAAGAAAGGTCTATTCCTGAAAAGAAAGAATTGAAATTCGATGAAGGTTGGTTGAAGCTTAGTAAAGGTTCCTACTTAGTTATGTTCAACGAAGTCGTTAACATACCGGAAGATGTTGTTATGGTAGTAAAACCACGTTCCTCGCTCGTCAGGATGGGAGCCACTTTACATACGGCTTTGTGGGATCCAGGTTATTCTGGAAGGAGCATATGTCTATTGACGGTTTTTAACGACAATGGAATTTTGTTAAAGAAAAACGCTAGGATTGCACAAGGAATTTTTTTGAAAGTCTTGACCACACCAGAAAAACTGTATGACGGCATCTTCAAAAATGAAAACGTAGAGGAGTAAAAGTTTTATTCCTTCTTTACACAAATTATTGATTTGTGACTGAATTGATAATATTTGGACCACCGGGGAGTGGAAAAGGAACTTATTCTAAAGAGTTGGAAAGGTTAATCGGAATAAAAAGGATATCTACAGGAGACATCTTTAGGAAGGAAATCGAGAAGAACACAAAACTTGGACAGGCTATAAAAAAATACGTCGAATCCGGTGCGTTAGTTCCTGATGATATCGTCATAAAAGTTGTAGAAAAGGAATTAAAGAGAATTAGGAAGAAGAATTTTATACTCGATGGCTTTCCTCGCACTATAGAGCAGGCAAAAGCTTTGGATAAGATCGTCAAAATAAAGGGGATAATCCTCCTTAGGATGGATGAAAGAATTTTGATAAAAAAGCTTGCTGGGAGGAGAGTCTGCATAAATTGCGGTAAGCCTTACAACGTCGTTAGCATAGATGAAGTCGTTGGGAAGGTACATTATGTACTGCCTGCTATAAAACCCAAAAAAAGAGGTATATGCGATGTCTGTGGAAGCAAGCTGATTCAAAGAAAAGATGACAAGCCTTCTGTAATCAAAAAGAGGTTGGAAGTGTACAAGAAACAGTCTAGGCCTGTGTTAAGGTATTACAGAAAGAAAGGCGTAACCTTTATCAACGTAACGGTAAACCGAGATATTGAAACGGTCACTAAAAGGATTCTGTCTTTGCTCAAAAGAAGGATGAAGATTAAAGTTTAAAACTAAAGGTACTTCTCAAACTCTTTTTCATCGACATACTCATAATCATACACTTCGTCTTGGCTGAAAAAGATCGATGACTCCCTTTGGAAATCTTCTTCGGAGGTTGAAGCATGGATTGAGTTACAAGTTATGTTGATGCCATAGTCATGCCTTATCGTACCTTCAGATGCTTTTTTAGGGTCAGTCGCTCCGCATATCTCTCTTATCTTTTTTATCGCATCTTCTCCTTCTACTATCATACCTATTACAGGTCCAGACGTAACGAATTCTATCAAAGTCTCGTAAAAATGCTTTCCTTTGTGCGGAGAATAGAATTCTTCTGCCTCCTCTTTTGTCAGTTTTTTCATTTTCAAAGCTTTTATCTTAAGACCTGTCTTTTCTATTCGGTTTATTATATCACCTATTATGCCCCGAGTTTTCCTTAACGTGACATCAGGCTTTATCATGACAAAAGTCTTTTCCATCGAATCACCCGCGTAATTAGTAATGATTAGAAATCAACAATAAAAATGTAACGTACCTATGGCTTCAGCAGTTAAGCTTTTCTACCTCGCTCTCTGAATAAGTAAGCCCTTTACCGCAGAGAAAGTTTTCTCCCGATTTTAAGCAGCAGAGAACGTTGTTGTCTGAGATGACGTAGTATTCGAAGTCAGGGCAGCATTTGAACGATGCAAAGTTTCTTGCAAGAGATTCGTACTCGAGCGAAGCTGATTCGTACTTGTTTTGGCAAGATGACAGGTTTGCTTGGCAAGATGACAGGTCATCAGCCAGAACAGATTTCTCCTCGTTGCATGACTCATACAACTGTTGTAAGGATGATTTCTCGTCTATGCATGAGTTTATTTGTTGGTTGAGGTTCTCAACTTTTGAGTTTAGTCCCTCAATCTCTTTACTAATCATCTCTTTCTGGTTTTCACAATCCTCTAACTTGGCTTGACAGAAGTTTAGCCTCGATTGTACGTTCGCTATTTCCCTTTCTTTCTGCTTTAATACCATGCTTGCATAGCTTGTCAAAGAGCCTATGCTTGCTATGGCTATTAT
>JAGHAA010000004.1 GCA_021161745.1 Candidatus Aenigmatarchaeota archaeon | reverse complement strand
GTTATTTTTTCTTCTATTTTATCTGGATCTATGTTGTATGTCAACGGATCTATGTCTACGAACACAGGCTTAGCTCCAACGTAAAGGATAGCGTTAGAGCTGGCTACAAAACTAAACGGAGTCGTTATAACCTCATCTCCATCTCCTATACCCAATCCCAAAGAGCAGCATGCAAAGCAGTCGTACCATTAAAAGTTGCTACCGCATGCTTTACACCAAGATACTTTGCAAACCTTTTTTCAAATTCTTTAACCTTACTTCCGGAAACTAAAAATCCAGACTTTAGAACTCTAACGACTTCCCTTATCTCGGATGAGCCAACAATAGGTTTGGCAATCGGTATTTTAATCGTCATGAAATAAAATTTTTGAAAAGAAGCATAAAACGTTATGTCTTTTAATACTTTTCTTTCGAATAAAGTTTTTTATATAGAGAGTAAAAATTAGAGTGGTTAGATGAAGATTAAAAAACTACTTCCTATTCCTGTTGCTTTGTTTATTTTTTCTTTACTCGTCCTTTTCAACAACTACAAGACTTATGGAGAATTCATACAGAAAGACATAGATTTGAAAGGAGGTACTCTCATCACAATCGAAACGTATCAACCTTTAGAACTAGATAAGGTTGAAAGTGAGCTTGCTAAAACTTTTGGCTCGGTCATAGTTTCTGGATTAAAATCTCTTACCGGGTATGGAGCCACTATACAAGTTAGTTCTGATGTGCATGCGGAGGATGTCATAAAAGTCATAGAAAATATGGGGATTAAAATACGAGGTTACTCTGTTGAAACTGTGGGACCAGCCTTAGGTGAGGCTTTCTGGTACCAGATAGTAAAGGTTCTCGTCGGTGGTTTTGTCTTCATGGGTATAATGGTCTTCTTGATATACCGTTCTCCTGTTCCAAGTTTTGCTATAGTCATAACATCTATAGCAAACATACTAACTACTGTTGCTCTTGTAAACATAATAGGATTGAAGATAAGTTTCCCTGGATTCGCAGCTCTGTTGATGGTACTTAGCTATACTGTTGACACGAACATCGTGCTAACTACAAAGAGTTTAAGAAGTGGGAAGAAGGGGTTTGAACAAACGTACAAAACTGCTTTCTCAACAGCGTTTAAAATCATAATAGCAGTAGTAGCTTCTATGAGTGTTATGCTTCTTGTTCCAACTTCCAGAGTCATAGTAGATATTGCCATCATTCTTATAATAGGCCTTTTAAACGACCTCGTTTATACTTGGATACTCAACGCTAGTATACTAGAGATTTACATAGAGGGTATGAAAAAATGAAAGACTTGTTAAAGGATTTGAGGTTTGTGACGTACTTGATTTTCGTAGCCATAGCAATACTCCTGCTTATCCCAAAACCTAGGCCAGGGTTGTTAGTAACTTATGTCCCAGATTCCAAGCCTTGTGGGTTAAAAGATGGTGACATAATAAACGAAGTAAACCATAAAAGTGTGAAGAGTGTTGACGAGTTTATCGAGTTATTAAAGACTTCTGACTACGTGGCGTTGATGGTAAACGGAAAACCAAAGAGTTGTAAGGCTCGTGAACTCTTCAACATAACTGTTAGAGAATTACCCCCTACGAACCTGAAATTTAGCATGGATTTGGAAGGTGGAACTAGGGTCTTTCTACGTCCAAAAGAGAGGAATGTCACGAGAAAGTTAATGGAAGATATCATAACGACTCTGAACACCAGGATAAACCTGTATGGGCTAAAGGATATGAATGTTAGAAAAGTTGGTACGGATTTGATAATGATAGAGATGGCTGGTGCAGGAGGAGAGGATATCAGGGAATTTCTTGCTAAACAGGGGAAGTTTGAGGCAAGAATACCGATACAAAGGAAAAATGGTGAAAAGCTAGTTATAGGTGATAAAGAGTTTTCAGTTTCTATCAGAAATCAAACCGTGTTTATCGATTCTATGAGCTTGAAAGAAGGTGATGAATTCAAAGTAGGAGATGTTTCTGTAAAAGTTGTTAACGTAACTAACCAGAGTGTGGTTTTCGATTCAAAAGTCTTAGAAGGAAAAGATGTTGTGTTCGTCTATACTAACTATCCAGATAGCGGGTTGTCTCCAAGGAATGGTGGGTATGAGTTTTTCTTTAAAATAAGGATAAGTGAGAGAGGTGCAAGACGTTTTGCAAACGTCACTAAAGGGTTAAAATCTCTGACGATTGGCACAGCTCAACGATACTTGGAGTCGCCGTTAAACATTTACATAGACAATAAACTCGTTACCTCTCTTAGAATTTCCGCAGACCTAGCGGGTAAGATAGTCACAGAGCCTGCGATAACAGGGTACAGACAAACCAGAACTGAAGCTATTAAGGAAATGATGAGAATGCAATCCATCCTGCGATCTGGAAGTTTGCCAGTAGAGTTAGAAATAGAAAAGATTGACACTATATCTCCTACGTTAGGCAAAAAATTCATAAACTCTGTTATCTTCTTGTTCATCGTTTCATCAGTTGTTGTCAGTATTCTGATTTTTGTATTTTACAGAGATTGGAAACTTTCTATACCTATGATACTCATAGCTTTGAGTGAAGCTGTGTTGATACTCGGAACTGCTGCAAACCAATTGTTTGCCGCTTTCCTCCTTATAGGAAGTTTTGCCGTAAGCGTAATAAAGGGTGATGTGAAAGGCTGGCTTGCCTGGGCAGTGTCTTTGTTTGCTATGATGATGTTGTTCACGATTGTAATAGAAAGATGGAGTTTAGACGTTCCTGCAATAGCCGGGTTGGTTGCTGTCGCAGGAACTAGCGTTAATCAGATGATAATCATAGTCGATGAGTACAGGAGGAAAGAGGCTGGAATCAAGGAGAAAGAGGAGACTAGTATGCATATGGTATGGAGTGGTTTCATGTTACTCGTTGCTGTAATGTCTGCCTTAATATTCATGGGTGTCGGAACTTTGAAGGGGCTTGCTATAACTACTATACTTGAAGAATACATAGGAACCTTTGTTACTAGGCCGGCCTTTATGAGTTTGATAGAAAGAAAGTTCAGGCAGTAGATTGTTTTAATCTCATTATAGCTTCTACTATATCCCCATTCGTTTCTTTAAGAGTTTTCTTAACCAATTCAACATCATCGCATCCACTTTCTTCCATCACAAGTTTAATGTCATCATCAGTGTAAGGTTCCTCCTCAAACTCACCTGAAACTTGGAAAACGATTTTTCCCTTTATGTTCGTCTTAACGACTTCAGGGTTTTTTATCTTTATTTCACCTGCTTTTGTTTTGATTATAACCTCTTCAGCCTCTATCGGTTCAGTAGTTATCCCAAGTTGCTTCAGAAGTTTTTCCATCTTTTCTGGAGTCAGATTGGGTAGCATATTCATAAATTGTTTGACTCCAATTAAATAGTTTTTCAGAGGGCTTTTATTTCTTCATCGCGAAAGCTCTGCATCGGGATTAATCATCATCAGAAAAAGTTTTATTTAGAAAACTTATCAATTTTTCTGATAATGCTAGACGTTCTACTATTTTCTTTAATCGGTATATTTCTGGGCTTTATAGCTGGGATATTGCCTGGAATCCATCCGAATCAGTTTTTCGTTCTGTTGATAACGTTCCTTCCACTTCTCTCAAACTTTTCTTTACAGAGTTTAATAGCTCTCGTAATCTCGACTGCGATAAGTAACGTCTTCTTCAATTACATACCAAGCCTGTTCTTTTCTCTGCCCGACTCTACTACGACTATGAACGTTCTACCAGGACACAGAATGGTTTTGATGGGTTATGGTCTCAATGCTCTTTTCATAAGCATCGTTTGTGCTTTTTTAACGTTAGTCGTTTCATTGATTTTCCTGCCATTGTTCCTTTACATGATTCCAATCATCCATCAACTAGTTTATCCTTACATACATTGGTTGTTGATAAGCGTTATACTCTTCATGATTATAAAGGAACGTAGAATGAAGGAAAGGGTTTGCAGCTTATTACTTTACGTTCTCTCTGGTTTGTGGGGGATCGTTACTTTAAACTCTGTTGCTATTTCGAGTGAAGATGTTCTGTTCCCAGCCTTAACCGGTTTATTCGGATTACCTGGTCTGATAGCAAGCATAGAGACTAACACACAAATACCTCCTCAAACTTATTCCAGAACTATAAAAATTCCACAGTTAACAAAAGTCATTGTCTCAGGTCTTCTGGCAGGTATGTTGGCAGGAATACTTCCGGGAGCGGGTGAAGCACAAGCAGGGATGATAGTTTCAGAAGTTACAGGGCTTAAACAGGAAGGGTTTTTAGGAGCACTAGCTGGGATAAACATGTCAAACCTGATTTTTTCGATAGTATCGCTTTACAGTCTGAGAAAGATAAGGAGTGGTGTAGCTTTGGCTTTGGACAGAATACTTTTGAAGTTTGGAATAGAAGAGCTGTTGTTCTGCTGTGGGTTATTCTTGTTTTCTGCGGGGGTTTCTTCTCTCCTCACATGGATTGTCGGGAAGAAACTTTTGAAATTCCTTCAAAGGATCGATTACAAAAAGACCTCTATCGCCATCCTTATCTTTACTGTTTTGATGGTTTTCAGCTTAACAGGAATCGTTGGTCTGTTTATACTTTTTGTTTCGACCTTTCTAGGTTTATTACCGCTAGTTATGAGGATTAAAAGAACTAGTAATATGGGATACTTGATGATTCCTACTACACTCTATTTTGCCAAGCTAAATTGGGTTGTCAATTCGATCTTATTCTAGTTCGTTCAAAACTTTCAACAACTTTTTCCTCGATTTGAAAAAATGTAGATGCCCTTTACAACCTTCCTTACAGTCGCTTGACCCGAAGTTCGTTACTGTTAAATCTGCAACATGTTCGAAATATTTCGACAATTTACATTCTTCCTTTTTATCGGAAGGGAAAAGCAAAACAGTGACTAATTCTGATTCGCTATCCAAAAGTAAGTAGTCAATATGCCACTTCCTTTTTCCGCGCTTTTGTTTTAACAACCTCAAATGCCTTTCAACTCTTTTTTCCAAATCATTCATACCAGAGCCCACATAGACATAAAAACCTTTTTTGAATTTCATCATTCCTAAGCTACCGACTCTAAAACTTTTCGATTTCTTCACTCTCAAAACCAAAGCGTACGAACCTTTCATAACATTATTTGTGTAACTACTGGGCGATATTCATTAATGTTGGAGACGTTTATACAAATTCTACTACACAAAAACATATTTTAAATCTTTCACATTTTCTAAATCGCTCTTAAGTAAGTGGGGGTGCTCGTATACCAGTTTCTAGAGTAATCAAGAGAGACGGGAGAATCGTCGAGTTCGATCCGAACAGGATAAAGAACGCTATAAGAAAGGCTATGCTCGCAACTTCTAGATATGATGAAAAACTTTTAGAAAAGGTCTTGAACTACGTGCTAAAGGTAATAAACCAACAGTTTAGCGATGAAAAACTGCCTCATGTAGAACAGATACAGGATATCGTTGAGCTTGCTTTGATGAAGTACGACTTGTATGAGGTTGCAAAGGCATACATCCTCTATCGTAAAGAGAGGGAAAGGATAAGAGAGGTTAAGAAAAAGATCTTGCAGAAAGAGACGATAGATGAAGTCGATAAAAGGTTCTCCGTAAACGCAATCCAACTCTTAGCATCCCGCTACTTGTTGAAAGATGAAGATGGCAATCTCATAGAAGGACCTAAACAGATGTTCCAAAGAGTTGCTGCTCTCATTGTTATACCAGATATTTTACATGATGAAGAAGTTTTTGACAAGGAAGGTAAGCAAAAAGTTTGGCCTAAAGAAGAGTTTGATCCTGCAGAGTGGGAGAATAAGGTAGGGTTGGGCAAAAATGATGAAGGGTTTGAGATTGTATGGAATAGATGGCACTTAGAAAGGATGAAGCATCTTTATGATGAGTTGAATTCTCAAGGAAAAATGAAGGTTCCTTGGAGCGAGTTCTGGAAAATGTTGACTGAAGGCAAGTTTGAGAAATACTATCAGAACTATCTTGAATACTACAACATCATGGTTTATAAGAAGTTCATGCCTAATTCACCAACGCTTTTCAATGCTGGTGCAAGATTAGGCCAGTTGTCTGCATGCTTTGTCTTAGACATAGAGGATGACATAGAATCGATAATGAACACTGCAAAAGAGTCTGCGATCATCTTCAAATGTATCGATAAAGACGAGATGATATTAACGCATAAAGGTCTTTTAACGATTGGTGAAGCTTTTAACGTTATAAAAACAACTAACCCAGGGCTAAAAGTTCTTTCTGATGATGGTATATGGGTTGCCACGCAGGTAATAACGAACGGAAGAAAAGAAGTTTTTGAATTAGTAACGAGTTTTGGAAACTCGATTAGAGCGACTCCTGAACATTGGATTGTAGTGGCAGAACCGACAGGTCTTAAATGGAAAAAGATTAAAGATGTAAAAATCGGTGATTGGGTTCCACTCAAGTTAGGAGAATGGATCGTAAAGGAAGATTTTAAATTCGAAGGGTTTGAATATACTCCAAAAAGTGATAAAAAGAAAGGGCATTTCCCAGAAAAACCGTTAAGACTGCCAACAAAGATGAATGAAGAATTTGCAACTCTACTAGGTATTTACATCGGTGATGGCTCTAACCACAGAGATGGTATAAGGTTCCTATGCGGGTGTAAGGATGAAGAATTAGTAAAAATCACTAAGAATCTCATAGAAAAAGTATTTGAAAGAGAGCCCGTTGTCAGTGGGAAAAAATCGTACGAAGTTTCTGTTCTGTCAGTTAAACTTAAAAAATTCTTTGAACACTTTGGTCTGGTAAAAAGAAAGTCTAGAACTGCTGAAATTCCAAAACCTGTGATGCTATCGAGCGAAAAAGTAGTTCGTGGATTTTTGAGGGGGTTGTTTTCATGTGATGGAAGCATATCACACGGCAAGTACATTATGCTTACAACGTCCTCTAGAAAACTTGCAAGACAACTTCAAATTTTACTCTGGTATCTTGGTATTCCTACAAAATTAAACGAAACGAAAACTGGATATGTGTTAAGAGTTTACGGAAAGATTGGAATAAAAAACTTTATCAAAAAGATTGGATTTCTTACAACAAAGAAACAGAAGAGACTAAAGAGTATAAAAATCGAGAATGTTTATACAAAAGGAGAAAAATTACCGGTTATAGGAAGTTTGTTGATGGGGGTCTATGAAAAAGCTCCCTCACATATTAAAAAGATTTTAAGAGATTATTTGCCAGGAAAAGGAAGAAGAGTCCCATCGAAGAACTTGCTCAAATGGTTGGAAACCAATTACTACTTACCAGAAGACCTAAAAAGATTCTTGAGGAATGAAGAATATCTCTTTGGAAAGATTGTGAAAAAGAGATCTTTAGGTGTAAGAGAGGTTCTAGATCTACACATACCGAAAAGACATGTGTACTTAGTTAACGGCTTTATCTCGCATAATAGTGGTGGTGGAGTTGGTATAAACTATTCAAAGCTACGTCCAGAAGGTGACATAGTGGCTAGCACGGCAGGTGTGGCAAGTGGTCCTGTTTCATTCATGCGCATTAACGATGTTGTAACTGACGTTATAAAACAAGGTGGCTGTGTAGCTTCTGATACGTTGGTAAGGACATCTGTGGGAACGTTGCCTATAGGCGACCTTGTTTTTGGAAGACCTTTAGAAGATAGACCAACACCTTTCTTTGTTTATGATGGAAATGATTACTCACATGCATTTCTTTCAACAGATAACATGACGACAGAAGTACTTAGAATAGAAACAGAAATAGGGAACTTTATAGATGTGACATACAATGAACTGATTGCAGTCGTTTCTCGTGATGGAAGAATAAAGTGGAAACCTGCAGAGAAGATCCAACCAGGCGATTGGGTAGTTATAGTAAGAGGCGGTCATTTGGGAAAGAAAGTTAAGCTTCCAGAATTGAAAATCAGACATCATAATTCAAATCCTGTAAAAGTTCCAGAATTTTTGGATGAAGAACTGGCAGAAATACTTGGGTTTTACATGGCAGATGGTTGTTGGAACAATGGAAGATTTATACTAACCTTTGATAAGAAAGAGAAAAAACTAAAAGATTACTTCATCAAGAAAATTAAAAAAGTATTTAATTTAAGTCCTGGGGAGATAAGGAAAAAATCTACCTATGTCGATGTAGTTTTCTTTTCTAAAGAGTTGGAAAGGTATTTTGAGCAAGTAGGATGGAAAAAGAGGTCTTCAACACAGGCGTTCGTTCCTCAACACATTTTCATTTCCGAAGAAAAGGTGGTAGGAGCTTTTATACGAGGATTGTTTGAAGGTGATGGTAGTAATCATAAAGATGGATATCCTGTACTCTACTCCACGTCCGAAAGACTCGTAAGAGATGTCCAACAACTGCTTCTAGGAATAGGGATAGTTTCGAAAATTAGAAAAGTTAAAAAAGAATCGTTAGGAAACTCGCACAAAGGTAAAAGAGATGTGTTTACACTTTCGATAATCGATACAGAAAGTGTTAGGAAGTTCTACGAAGTGTGCGGGTTCATTACACAAAGAAAGAGAAAAAATCTAGAAAAAGTTTTTGGGAAAAAATTCGAATTGTTTGGAATTATCCCGTTCCAGCAAAAGAGGTTAAGAGAGTTCTATGAGAATCTCAAAAAAGTTAACAGAAATACTGCGAGGGAGTTTTACAGAAAAGCACATAAGTACATGCTTGGTTATAGGAACCTTACTTGGTTTTCTTTGAACAACCTATTATCTTCGTTCCCACAAATGACAGAATTTTTGAACGGTACGCTTAAGAAAAATTATTTCTTCGTAAGAGTTGAGAAAGTCGAAAAGGCTAAAAAACGAACTGTGGAAATAGAAGTCTCTCCAAGTGGTCAATACGTTGCGAATGGATTTTTAATTCATAACAAAAGACGTGGAGCTAACATGGGAATTTTAGAGATCTGGCATCCAGACATAGAGAAGTTTATAACAGCAAAACAACAGGAAGGGAAGTTGGAGAATTTCAACATTTCTGTTATGATAACACCAGACTTTTGGGAGTACTTTGAGAGTGGAAAGAACTATCCGTTGAGAAATCCAAGAAACGGAAAGGTTTGGAAAAAAGTCGACCCCAAGTATCTCTTCCAATTAATAGCATCGATGGCGTGGAAGAGTGGTGATCCAGGCGTACTTTTCATGGACAACATAAACAGGAGAAACGTTATGAAGAAAGCAAAAGGTGAAATTAGAAGCACTAATCCCTGTGTAACCGGTGATACGTTAGTTGTTACGGATCATGGACTTGTTAATGCTAAAGATTTGAAAATTGGCATGAAGGTCTGGACACTGGATGGTTGGAAAACTATAACAGAAGTCTTGAACAACGGCGTACAGCCTGTTTACCTTGTTGAATTCGAGAATGGAATAGAGATAAAAGTGACTGCTGACCATCAATTCATGACTTCTGATGGTTGGAAAAGAATCGACGAATTAAATCCTGGAGATGAAGTAAGACTTGTACTCGATGATGTGGAGTTTGAAAACGGAATTAGTTGGAACGTTGAAGGTAGAGACGATGAGCTTGTTGCAGAATTTCTTGGTTATTGGTGTGGCGATGGTTCAGTTTCTGTATCTGATCATGTCACGCTGTATGCTAGGAAGGACAAGAAACTTGCTGAACATTTGGAAGGAATCGTAAAAGGATTGTCTGGAAACGCTTATATTTTAAATAACGGAAGGCAGTTGCTTATAGATGTTCATAGAAAAGAATTTGCAAATTTCGTTAGAAACATTTTTAATGTTGAGAAATCGAGCAACAGTAAAGAAAAAACTGTTCCAGATATCATCTTAAGAGCAAAGAAAAGTATTCAAAAAGCCTTTTTACGTGGTCTCTTCTCTGCAGATGGAAGTGTATACGATGCGAACGGTAGTGTGACAATCTCTTTATCATCAAGTTCTAAGAAGCTGTTAAAACAGGTTCAGGTAATGTTATTATGTTTTGGTATACCGTCAACTTTAACGAAGGAAAAAAAGCCTGAAATGAAAAAGATAAAAGGTAGGGAATACTATACTGTCGGTACTTGGAGACTTATTCTGAATGGATGGAGAGCGAAGAGATTCTATGAAAAAATTGGGTTACTCGGTTTAAAAAGTGAAAAATTGAAGAAACTAATTTCTGGAAAGAAATTCTATAAACATGGGAATTATAAGGAATTCGTTAGAATAAAGAGAATAATCTACAGTGGTGAAGAAGAAGTCTTTGACGTTAAAGCACCTGAAACTTATGCTTGGGTCACGAACGGTGTTTATAGCAAAGATTGTGGTGAGGAACCTTTATACCCTTATGAATCATGCAACCTTGGTTCCATCAACCTTTATGCTCATGTTAAGTTTGGTGATGATGGGAAAGCTATGTTTGACTGGGAAGAATTCAAGAAAACAATAGTAACGGCGACAAAGTTCCTAGACAATATTATAGATGTAAACAAATTCCCATTTGAGAAGATAGAGAAAGGTACAAAGGCTACACGAAAGATTGGCCTCGGATTCATGGGTCTTGCAGACGTCTTGTTTGCGTTACGAATTCCTTACAACAGTGAGGAAGGCTTCGAATTCATGAGAAAGGTAACCGAGTTCTTGACTTTCCATGCGATGTGGACATCATGTGAGAGAGCTAAAGAAAGAGGAACCTTCCCACTTTACACAGAATCTTCTTACGTAGACGGTGAGATGCCTGTAGAAGGTTTCTACCATAAGGAAATCTGGACTTTAGACTGGGAAACGCTTAGGAATAAGATAAAGGAAAATGGCATTAGGAATGCAGAAGTCACTACTATAGCTCCTACAGGAAGCATATCCATGATTGTAGATGTCTCTTCTGGTCTAGAGCCACAGTTTGCGTTAATCTTTGAGAAACGTGTGCCTATAGGAACCTTTTACTATGTAGACGTTGAGTTGGAGAGACAATTGAAGGAAAACGGCCTGTACAACGATGAACTGCTTAAAAAGATTGCTGAAAACGGCGGTTCTTTACAGGGCATCGATGAAATACCTGAATGGATGAAAGAAGTTTTTGTAGTAGCGTACGATATACCGTGGTGGGATCATATAAGGGCGCAAGCAGAAGTGAACAAATGGATCTGCGCTGCTGTAAGCAAGACGATAAACATGCCAAACTGGGTAACGCCAGAAGATGTTGAAAAAGCCTATCTGTTTGGTTATAAACTGGGTGTAAAGGGCATCACTATTTACAGAGAAGGTTCAAAAAGCGTCCAAGTGTTGGTAACTCCTTCTCAAAGGATTGGAAAGTATGTGACTCACATAAAAAACAAAACGAAAGAAATGATGAAAGAATTCGGGATAGAACTGCCAATGAATAATAACAATAACAACCATGGGACAAAGATAGATATTCCAGAAATCCAGATAAAAAAAGTAAAGGAAGTTACAGAATCTACTTCTGTGATCCCCTCGCCTGAAGGTAAGGAAGTATGTCCTGTATGTGGTAGTGAAAGGTTAGTTTATGAGAGTGGTTGTGTTAAATGTTTAGACTGTGGTTGGAGTGAATGTATCGTAGCTTAAGCTCCTACTACAGCTTCTACGAACTCTTCTTCTGGTTGAACTCCGACTGATGATGTCTTTCCGTTTATCACGTTAAACGGAACCGCTTGGACTTGGTATTTCTGTGCTAAATCAGGATTTTCAACTGCCTCTACAGTTTCAGAAGTAACGACACCTTTAGCTTCTATCGCTATCATGTTAGCCAGCAAAACTTGCCTTGGGCAGTATGGGCACGTTGGTGTCACGTAGATTTGGATGTGCTTTTTGTCTTTCAAGTTTTTCAGTTTCTGTTTGGATTCTGAGGAGAGCTTACTGGAGTCGTTGGACACTTGGATTATCGTTTCCACCAAACCAGCTGCTTCGTAACCAAGAGGTGCTCCTGTGTAAATAATCTTGTATCCAGAATCAGGATCGACGAGTAGAGTTGGTGCTCTTGTTATGTTCCATTGCTTGGCTTTTTCAGAGTCTAAAGGATGTATTTCTACTTCTATCTTATCCGTTATCGTTGCTAACTCTTCTACAAATTGCTTTGTTGCTGGGCATAACGGACATTTCTGCATATCGTCAACCACAAAAAATACTAGCTTTATCTTTCTTTTCATTTCCTTTTCAAACCTTTGTTTCAGTTCTTCTTTCGTTTCTTTATCTATTACTTCCATTATGTTACCTCCCATCAGAGTATCATTTATTATGGGATAGAAAACCTTATAAATGTTGTTGCGATTAAATTGTAGAAGTATGAAGGATAAAGAGCTTGAGGAGTTGCGAAGAAAAAAGCTTGAGGAACTCAAGAGAAAGATGACTTATCCTGACAAGCCTATACGTTTAGATTCTACGAATTTTGACAAAACGATAAAGGAGTATGGATTGGTAGTAGTAGATTTTTGGGCTGAGTGGTGCGGCCCCTGCCAGATTATAGCACCTATCATAGAAAGGTTGGCGAAAAAATACAAGGGAAAAGTCGTTTTTGGTAAACTGAACGTAGATGAAAACAGAGAGATAGCGGTGAGATTTGGTATAATGGGTATACCTACGCTGATTGTATTCAAGAATGGTACCCCTGTAGGCAAAATCGTTGGGGCTGTGCCGGAGGAGCACATAGAGGCTTCTATCAAAAAATTCTTAAGTTAGGAATGCTTTTCTAAACTCTTCAGTAAAAACTAGTATATTTGTTTTGCCATACCTCTCTTTCTTTACCACACCTCTTGCTCTCAACCTCTCTATCGCCCTAAACGCCTTCACTTTTCCCAGCTTTCTGGAAATAGAACTTTGCGTAATTTTTCCTTCATTCTCTATCAGTTTACTTATGATAAACCTCTCCTCTTCGTTTAGCAATTTTAGTAAAGCTTCTCTTTCACCGCTTCTCTTTTCCGCAATCTTTTCCATCCTCGAAGTCAAAGCATAGTATACGACAGAACCAACGAGTATGCCTAGAGAAGAGAAGGTTGGTATAAGCAAAGGTATTGGAAGAGTGCAGGAGCATGCGTTGCCCTCGACTATGTGAGTCTGAGCATAGAGTGTACCGAAGGAAACCAGAAAAACAAAAGATGCTAAGACTGCTATCGCTATCAAGATTATCTTTTCCATAAAAGACACCTCGATTAAACATTTAGAAAGAAAGGAGAAAAACGTTTCATACGATGGCATGAAGATTGTGTGAAGTTGTGCGTTTCTAGATAAAAACCATTCACATAAGTTTCATAGAACTTCATTTCTGAATTTAATTCTGAATTTTATCACTGAGATTCGTAATGTGAATTCATGTTTTATTTCACTTGAATCACTATGACTACACGTTACCCACCCCCTTATTTCATGTGGAACTTCACACTAGATAAGAAACTTACATCAGAATTTCACATGGAGGATGTGAATTGCACATGAAATAGAGGGTCAAGAAAACGTTACTTGTGATGATAGATTGTTTTGGCGGTAGAAGAGTAATTCGCCACCACATCTAACACATTTTCCTTGAAGCGGTATCCTTCTATAAACTTCGTTACATTTGGCGCACATAAACCCTTCAAAATCTTCGATAGAGTCGACAATCTTTGGTTTAAAGCTCTCCTTTACCACGTCAAAAATCCCAAGCTGTCTGCCACCGTTCCGTAGTTCTGATTTGCTTATGCCTAAGGCTTCAAAAACCCTTTCCAACGGAGGTAAGACTTGGTTGTCTAGGTAGTAGTTAGAATCTATCTGTAAGCCATGTTTTTTCGCATACTCAGGGTCTTCAGCACGCTTAGAAACCATCTGAGTTCCCTTGATTATAACAAACCCCACCCTATCACCGACTCCTGGGGCTGATGCTGGGTCACGTTTCAACATCTTTTTCACAAGCTCTATGTGAGGCTGAACTCCCTTGTATTGGTGTATCGGTTTTGAAATGCCTTTTATTATCACGAGTTTCTCCATCGGTATTTCTCCTTTTTTCAGTTGTTCGACTATCCCCCTGACATATTCCAACGCTTTGTTTGGGTTCTGTTCTTTTAGGATGATCTCCAACACTCTGTTAAGCATCTCTCCAACAAGGTCACACCAATCACGCCTGACTGTTTCGATTCCTTTCATCAGAATCTTGTCTTTCCACCCGTCCGCTGTCTTTTCCCACATCCAACCAGCGTACCTTTTCTTCGTCAGGATTAGAAAAGTTTTAAAAATAGCCTCTATTTTTACCCTTATAACACCTTTGAACTTTTCGTTTATGGCATTCACGACTTCGCTGCCTATCCTGTATGCCTCCTCCAAATCCGTTGTGTCTGTTTTTACCATGAAACTGTCTGTATCACCGTAGATCACTTTATAACCTAATTCTTTTTCTACGAATGCCCTATTCTTTGTCAAAATATCACGTCCACAGCTAGTTATGGCGTTAGCAATCTCTAGGACGTAGAACCTAGCTCTAAGATAACCTGTGTAACCGTAGAAGGCGTTAGCAACATACTTTAAAGCCAGTTGTTTTGCGTTTAAAATTCTCTTCCTCTCAGGGTTCGTTTCTTTCTTCATTTCTTTTTTGACTTTATCCCTTGTCTCTATCAAATTGTAAACAATCTCTGGTATTATCCCTCTTCTTATACTTGGGTCGACAAACTCCTCTCCGATAGGTGTTTTTATCGTTTTAAGACCTTCCTCTTTCTTCCTCACCCAAGTAGTAGGTCCTATGTTGTAAGCGTAATAGATGGATGGGTACAGTGAACGAAAGTCAACGTAAATAACGCAAGTGTTGTGCAGGCCAACTTCTGGTTGAAGGACCAAAGCGCCTTTCAAACCACTCTTTTTCCTTTCTTCCTTCCTCCTTTTCACTTCTTCTTCGTCTGGCTTGTTGGGTATTACAAACCCTCTTTTGTTAAACTCCCGCAACAAAAGATTCTCTATCCTTATCGATTCGCTTATCTCCAAAGCGTCTTGGAGCAATACACCACTTACCTTACATATTCCTATGAATTTGTCCAACATCTGTTTCTCTATAAGGAGTCTTAATGCAAGTTCAGAGTCTTTAGCAGCATACTCCAAAAGTTTTTGGACTGCTGTTGAATCACCGTTCCAGTACTTAGAAATCTCGCTATGGCTTATGTCAACCTTCCCTTCACCCAAAAGTTCCATCGCTACATCCCCCAAACCATACCTCTTTAACCTAAGAAGACCCTTACCAACAGCCTCTTTTATGAGTATATAAACGTCTGCTATAGCTCTCCCGATTACGGAAGAACGGTATCTCGTTCCAACTTTCTTAGAAGTTATCGGTTTTTGTTTACAACGACCCAGAGCTCTGCTCAACTTGTTAGCCTTAAGTCTTTCTATTATGTAAGGTATGTCGAAGTTCTCTATGTTATAACCAGTCAGAACATCAGGATCAAAATCTTTGATTATGCCGATAAACTTTTTCAACATCTCCTTTTCTGTGTCAAAAGTTAGAAGGTCGTTGTTCGAAACGCGAACTCTTTTTGACGTAAGAACAAGTTTCTTTTTTCTTTTGTACTCTGGATGGAAAGCCATGCTTATGATTATTATTGGATCCTTTTTGGGGTCGGGTAAACCCTTCTCCCCAGGGACGACTTCTATGTCAAAGGAGAGGTATTTCATCTCAGCGTCTTTATCCATGTCAACCTCTTCAAAAGATGTTGCGTCAAATTTTAAGTCAACATCTACCGTATTCGTGTTTGCTGGAGTAACTTTTGCTCTATACCATCTCATCCCAAAAAGGTTGTAATCCACCATAAACCTGTACTTGAAAAGTATGTCGGCTTCGTAAGTGTTTATAACGTTCTTGTTCTTTTTTAGAGCTTCTCTTATGTTAGGAACCTTGGATGGATTTTTGAGTGTAACTTTAAGTAACCTTGTCTTCTCCTTTTGATAACCGAGAGGTAGATAACGAAACACCCAATCGAACCTGACTATCTCTGAGGAGAAGTTTTGTTTTAAGAAATTCAAGACCTCCATTTCCTTTCCTTCCTTAACGTGGATGTAGAAATACGGTTTAAATCTGGAGTAGAATAAGCATACACTTTTACCGTTTTCTGTTCTTCCGAAAAGTCTTATGATAGGCTTATCGTCGACAAATATATAATCTGCATCAAGAAGCTGAAAAACAACTTCCATGTTTTAAGATATAGAAGTTGAATAAATTTTGATAACTGTGAGGAAAAATATAGTTTGGTGTGTTGTGTTATACGTATAACATCTAACCAACTTTAACTTCCCTATTCCTTAAGTCGACTACCACACTCTCCTTCCCAGCCACTATTATCGTAGTACCTTTGTAATTCTTGTAAGAAGACCGTTGTTGTTTGTCTGGAATGATGATTATATCTGGCAACTCTTCGATGACAAAATCATCACCGTTAGAAAGGTATGGCTTCGGTGGTTTTGGAGATAAGTGTCTTCTTTTTAAAAATTTAACAACAATCTCCTGATAACCAACACCCCAAATTTTTTTGTAGTCTTCCAACCATTGGAGAGGGATTAGAAGTATGTTAAGGTTCTCGATTTTAAGGCTTTGCGGTACTGTCTTGTCGCTTTCCAAAAAAAGTGGTGTGCCTAAATCATGATTTTGATTCTCAAAATCCAGTACAAAGATTTTACCAGAAGTTGGATATTCCTTAATCCCCCAACCTATTAGAAGGTAAGATTCTTCCCAAAGTTTATTTACCTCTCTATCTAACGGTATGTCTGGCCAAACTACTTTACCAACGTACTCTCTTCCCTTTCTTTTACACTTCACCCCTATTACATCATCTTCCAGAACGTCATTGTAGTCAGATTCTTCCAACAATATACGAACCTCTCCTGTAGGGTCCTCCAAGACTATCGATTTATCGTAATCATTCTTTTCTCTAACGATTCCGATCAACGAAAACGTCGTTAAGAGTGGTGTTATTTTGTTAATGCTTATTATGTTCGGTAACTCTAGTTTACCCAACAACATTTTTTTTATTTTTTCATAACGGGAAGTATAATACTTCAAAACATCATCGACTTTTAACTTTTCTTTCCTTTTCTTCAACTCTACGAATTTTAACAGACCTTGTTTTTCCTGAAAAAGAGTTTCAAGAACTTTTAAATCTACTATGATAGGTGGATTCTCCAAACTTTTCAGTTTCTGAATTATTTCATCTATCTTTTTTTCGTTGGATTTTAACCATTGTAAGGTGTTGGGATGCAGCTGAAACCCGTTTGTTAAAAACTTTACCACAATCTCTTTTTCTTCCACCCCAACACCCCATAGTTAGATTAAAATTAAAAACAGATAAGTTAATCTGATTCAAACTCTGTTTTAAGCAATTCTCTAACCTTTTTTTCTACGTCAGAAGCCAAGTTTAGAGTTATCTCTCTCGTCCTTCCATACCTTCCTTTCGAGATAACCCTTCCGTTTATCAAACCTAGCATATCTAACTCTGCTATCAAGTCTGAGACTCTTCTTTGTGTTAGTGGTGATAAGCCAGTGTTTTTACACACATCTTCATAAAACTTGTAAACATCCCCTGTTTGGACGCTTTCCTTTTTTTCATCGATTGTTTTTATTATAGCCCAAAACACCGCCTTGCTGTGTTTCGGTAAAGTCTTCACAGCCTCTACTATCCTTTCGTACGCAAGTTTCTTTCTTGCCATATCCACATGTTTACTCGTTACCTTACTTTCATTCTGTCTTTCAGCTATTTCTCCAGCAACCCTTAACAAATCCAAAGCTTTTCTTGCATCTCCATGTTCTTGTGCTGCTAAAGCTGCACATTTTGGTATAACATCTTCTTCCAAAACTCCATCGTAAAAAGCTAGCTTTGCTCTCTGTTTTAAAATGTCTTGGAGTTCTAAGGCGTTGTATGGAGGGAATAACATTTCCTCTTCTCCCAACGAACTCTTCACACGAGGATCCAACATTTGGATGAGGTTTAAATCGTTTGTAATCCCTATGAAAGAAACTTTAGCGTTCTTAAGTTCTTGATTTATCCTTGTGAAGTTGTAAAGAAACTCATCACCGATTTTTTTAACTAAGGCGTCTATTTCATCCAAAACTATGATAACAACCCACTTTCTCGCATCTATGAGCTTAAAAAATAAATGATAGAGTTGTTCTGTGGGTAGACCTGTGAATGGAACTTCTTGACCTAAGAGTCTACAGAGTTCTGCTATAAGTCTGTACTCTGTATCAGCGACTTTTTTCATCTTACAATTCACATAAAGGATTTTGACTGGGTTTAAAGATTGAAGAGAAATCTTTTCGAGTTCTTGAGTAACATACTTTGTAACAACAGTTTTTCCCGTTCCAGTTGTTCCGTAAATAAAAACATTACTCGGCTTTGAACCTTTAAGAGAAGGTGCTAAGATTGTTGCTAATGTTTCGATTTGTTTTTCTCTATGTGGAATCGTTGATGGTGTAAAATTCACAGAAAGTGCGTTCCTATCTTTAAAGATTTTTGTAGGTGATTTGATAAAATTCTGGAAGATTGATTGAAGGTTTGTTTGGGGCATTTAAAATCCTCCAAATGAAGTAAGTTTATTTCTTTTGAAGAATAGTAGATGTTTTCTTATATTTTTTTATATTCTAAATGAGATAAACCCTCCCACCCCTTTCTTTCTTTTGGAAAGACTTTTAAAATAAAAACTCAATATAACAATGTTATAAATTTAAAGTTTTTATATATAAAACTTCTAAACTCTAAAACCTGTTGTTTCCATAAGAAAAAATGGGGATAGGTTTAAAGATTATAAAACATTTATAACTTTTCCTTCAACCTTACCATCTTCTTTTATTTCAATAATACCTACATAACCTTCAGACAATCTTCCAGGGTTTATTATTAAAGTGTTTTTTATCCAATCAACACCTCTAGCCTCATGTATATGACCACATACAGCGAGGTTAGGTTGTTTTTCTTCTATAAATTCTCTTACAACCTTAGACCCAACATGAAGGCCAGCTGAAATTAAATCTATTTTTGTTAGATGAGGGGGTACGTGTGTTACTTGAATTTTTATAGGTTTTTCTTTTACTTGAGAAAAAGATTCTTCTAACCCTCTTTTTAATTCTTCTTCCGTTGGCTCTAGGTTAGTTT
>JAGHAA010000022.1 GCA_021161745.1 Candidatus Aenigmatarchaeota archaeon | reverse complement strand
ATCACAGACTGGTATAAGCAAATGATGAAAGTCTTAAAATAAAAAAAGAGAAAGAAAAAAAGAAATGTTAGTTAAGTTTTATGTCTTATTTTTTCTTCTTTTTCTTTTTAGCACTCTTCTTTTTCGTTGTCTTCTTTTTAGCACTCTTTTTCTTCTTAGTAGATTTTTTGCTTGTAGACCTCTTTTTCTTAGACTTAGATGGCACTTTTTACCACCTAATTTAATTAGTTGCAATTTCCTTACATAAATTTTTATAGAAGGTGGTATAACGGGATGATAACCAACGAGAACATAAGTAAAGTGTTTAAAATAGTCGAAAACCATGTGAAAAAATTTGGAACACCATACGTTACTGAAATCTCTCTGGAAAAACGAGATCTGTTCAAGATTTTGGTTTCAACTATATTAAGTGCGAGAACGAAAGACGAGGTCACTAAAATCGCTACAGAAAGACTTTTTTCCAAAATAAAAAATGTCTATGACTTACAGAAGTTGGATGAGAAGGAAATAGAGGAGTTAATATATCCTGTAGGATTTTACAGAAGCAAAGCTAAACTTCTCAAGAAATTAGCTAATGTTTTAATAGAAGAATTTGGAGGCAAAGTTCCTCAAAGGATAGAGGATTTGACAAAACTTCCTGGTGTTGGAAGGAAAACAGCAAACCTTGTGTTAATCTTAGGTTTTAACAAAGATGGAATTTGCGTTGACACCCATGTGCATAGGATTGTTAACAGATGGGGATACGTTAAAACTAAAATACCAGAAGAAACTGAAATGGAACTTAGAAAAAAACTTCCGAAAAAATTCTGGAAGAGAATAAACACACTATTAGTTTCTTTTGGACAGAACATTTGTAAACCTGTTTCTCCAAAATGTAGTGTTTGTGGATTAAAGGATATCTGCCCAAAAATAGGAGTAAAAATATTTAGATGATTCAAACAACTCTGTTGTATAGTCTTTTTCCTTTCAAAAAGTTGTAGATGGTTTCCACAGTCTTTTTATCAATTCTTTCTAAAGCCTCCCAAGTATTGTAGGCTAAGTGAGGTGTTATTATAACGTTTTCAAATTTCAGAAGAGCATGACCTATCAGAGCGTTTCTCAACTCTTCATAACTCGGTTGTTTTCTTAAAACGTCCAACTCTTCTTTTAGAACCTTTTCGCCCTCTATAACGTCCAATGCCACACCCTTTAAAATTCCTTTCTTTAATCCATAGATTAACGCTTCAGTTTCTACTAGTCCACCTCTCGCTGTGTTGATCAGAATGCTACCTTTTTTAAATAACTTGATATTTTTCTTGTTGATTATGTGTTTAGTCTTGTCGGTTAGAGGGAGATGTAACGTTACTATATCAGAATTCTTCAAAAGAGTATCAAGTCTAACCTTTTTGGCTTTGAAATTTTTCTCTATGTAAGAATTTTTTCTTATATCGAAATAGAGGATCTTCATACCAAAGCCATATGCAAGTTTCGCTACGTAAGAACCTATCCTCCCAGCACCTATGATACCGATAGTTTTCCCCAACAAATCATTGCCTCTTGTGGCAATAACATCTGTTTTTATCTTCTGCTGAATACTCGTTGTTATGCGTTTGAATTTTCTCATTACTGCAAGTATAAGCAACATCGTAAATTCTGCAACTGTGTTGTCTCCGTAATCTGGAATGTTGCAGACTGTTATACCCCTCTTCTTACATTCTTTCAAATCGATGTGGTCAAACCCAGTTGAGCGTGTTATTATTAGTTTTAGGTTTGGCATCGAATCTAGGATTTCCTTTGTTATGCGAGAATAGATGAAGACTGATAATACCTCAAAATTTCTGTACTTCTTTACGTCTATTTCGTCGATAGAAGAGGAGGAGAAACGACATCTTATCTTTTTGCCTAAACCTAAAGATTTAATAAAATCTTTCAGTTTTTTCTTTTCCCATTCTTCCAGATCTAAGAAAAGTACTTTCATAATTCTTCAATTAAACTTTGAAAAAGTTTATTAAAAAAGCTTTAATATTCTCTCCACGTATAACCACACTTTTTACATCGGAAGAACATCGTAGGCGGCTCATCTGCAGACCTTGTCTGTTGCATCCACCATATGGCTTCATCATGACCACACTTTGGGCAAATCTTTTTTATGGAAGGATACGTTTTTTCCTCTTCATCTTCTTTCATCACTATTATTTCATCCTTTACGTTGATCTTTTCAGTTATGACAGTTTTTGTGTTTTTTCCTATTCTTTTTGTATAACCACACTTTGTGCATACAAGTTTCTTTCCTTTTACTATCATCAAACCTCCACACTTCGGGCAAAACTCCATTCTATCACCTTCCGAAAATGGAATACCATACTTCTGCTAAGATAATTTTAAAATATCCTATCTTTGGTATGACAAATACAGCTTTTCCGTAGATTTTCTCTGGTGTTATAACCCAAGGATCCTGCACAGGATTATGATCACCTTTTGTGTAAAATTTACCATCCTCTATCTTTATGACTCTGTGGACTACTGGATACCCTTGGTTTGCATCGAAGACTATCACATCACCTACTTTAAGGTTTGATGGATTAACACCTACAACGACTAGCACATCACCACGATCAAACCCATTTTTTAAAGGCCATGAGTCTATGACACTTTGGTTAATACCTAAGTTTCTTTCCAACCATTGATAATGAACTGTAGGCGTTGTGGGATCGTGCAGCATCGACTTAGAAACTACTGCTACCAAAGGTAAGCTAGTCCCTGTTAAAAGGCCGATGAATTTGTAAATCAGAAATGCTGAAAGTATTCCAAATATTATGTAAAAAACAGTGTCCTCGTCGTTTGTGAAATGAATCAGAGGCACACTAAAAATGAAAAGAAGGTAGAGTGAAGTACTTCTTACACCTACGATGTAAAGAACTATTAGCCCAAAGATCCAATAAATCAAAACTCCTTTCCAACCTTTCACAAGGTTTTTATTCAACCTTAGTTTAGCTTTCAAGGTCTCCCACCACTTTCTCCCTTTACCATCGCGGATGCTATCAGATGAGCTAACCTTAAAGGTTCTGGTATCAAACTATGAGTACAGGTTAATTTTATGACCTCTGCAGCTTTTATATCTTCAATACCACTAGCTTGAAAGTATATAAATTTATCGTCCTTTACTTCAACTTTCTTGATAGGACCAGCTTTCTTTACTATTTTCCATCTTTTTTCAAAATCTTCAAAATTCTTCAAAGCCTCTTTAAACTTTTTCATATTCGGTCTTTTTCTGTTGACAACTATAACGGGTAAAGAAGTTTTCTCAAACAGTTCTTCTATGTCGATTAGGTTGAAACCAGCTATCGTAATACCATTCAGCATTATGACACGGAGTTGTGGTTTGTGCTTTGAATTGTTAATAGCGTCCGAAAGAACTTTAGTGGCATCAAGCCCGTCTATCTTCACATAAATTCTCAAAACTCCATCTACGAATTCACCACCTCTAGTAACAACACCGACAACGAGAGCATTTCCTCTACTCCTAGGTGTAAAAGGTCCATCATCAAAACCTATTACTCTTATTTCTCTTTTCATTTTTGCCAAAAGTTTAGCACTCACACTATTTAAATGTTCTATAATGTAGAACAGAGTAAGATTTATGCTAAAATGGTGTTATAACATATTCTTATGGAAGAATTCTCTGTTCTCGTTGGTGGTGCAGCAGGGGAAGGTGTTAGACAGACAGGAAGGATAATAGGAAGGATTTTTAACAGACATGGATATTATGTCTTCATCTTAGACGATTATCAATCGTTAATAAGGGGGGGTCATAACTTTAGTAAGGTAAGGGTATCCAGGGAAAAAGTATGGAGTCACCTAGAAAAAGTGGATTGTATAATCGCTCTTAATGAAGACACGATAAAAAGACATGAATCAGAACTAAAGGAAGATGGATTTATAATTTACGATTCTGATTCTTTTTCCTACGAAGGAAAGTTTAAATCTTTTGGAATCCCGTTGAAATCGTTGGTTAAAGAGGTAGAAGGTATTGAAATAATGAGAAATTCTGCTGCCATAGGGTTCTTCAGTTACTTAGTTGGGTTGGATATAAACTTGGTGAAAAGAGTAATGGAAGATGTATACAAAGAGAAAGCAGAGAAAAACGTGAAGTTGGTGGAGTTAGCTTTCAAGTATGCTGAAGAAAAAGGAGTTCAGCGTGTTTTAAACATGGAAAAGACTCAAAACCAACCAAAACCACTTTTGACAGGGAATGAAGCCATAGCTTTAGGCGCTGTAAAAGGTGGACTTCAGATTTATGTAGCTTATCCTATGACACCAGCCTCTTCCATACTTCATTTCTTCGTTAACCATAAAGATGAGTTGAACGTGACGGTTGTTCAACCAGAGAACGAGATAGGAGTTATAAACATGGCTTTGGGCTGTGCATACGCTGGAGCAAGAACGATGGTTGGTACGTCTGGTGGTGGTTTTGCATTAATGCAAGAAGCGTTTAGCCTTGCTGGAATGAGTGAGACTCCGATAGTCATAGTAGAAGCTCAAAGACCAGGGCCAAGTACTGGTGTACCTACTTACACCTCTCAAGGTGATCTCAAATTCGTTTTGAACGCTGGACATGGTGAGTTTCCAAGAATAGTCCTTGCTCCTGGAGATGTAGAAGAAGCTTTTTACAAAACAGCAGAAGCTTTAAACCTTGCTTGGAAGTTCCAAGTACCAGTCGTAGTGCTTTCAGACAAGCATCTATCTGAAAGTGTTATGACGGTCGAGATAGATGAAAACTCTTTAACCATAGAACAACCAAAGCTTTGGGACGGTAAAGGTGAATATAAAAGGTATGAAGATACGGATGATGGTATTTCTCCTTTAGCTTTCCCAGGAACAAAGAACACTATCGTTAAGACTTCCAGCTATGAACACGATGAGTTTGGCATAACTACTGAAGAACCGCAGATTGTAATGAAGATGTATGAAAAAAGATTCAGAAAAAGAAAAGCTATAATAGAAGAGTTGAAGAAAAGAGAAACGATTAAAGTTTATGGTAAAGAGGATTCCAACATAGTTGTGTTGTCGTGGGGTTCGACTAAAGGTGCTGTTCTTGAGGCTCTGAAAATTTTAGATAAGCCGATAAAGTTCATCCATGTCATCTATCTTGAACCTTTTCCGACTTGGGAGCTTGAGAAGCATTTGAAAAACGCTGAGAAAATAATAACGGTAGAAGGTAATTACACCTCTCCATTGGCAAGCTTGCTTGCTGAAAACATGTTGATAAAACCAACTCATAAAATAAAGAAGTACGATTCTCGTGAGTTTGAACCTACTTGGTTGGCAAAAGCTTTGGAAGAGGTGTTAGGATGATAAACCTTGAAACTGGAGCACAGAACACTTGGTGTCCAGGATGTGGAAATTTCCTCATACTTACAGCTTTAAAGAATGTTGTAAAAGAGCTCGTTGAGTCTGGGGAAGTAGAGTATGAGAACATAGTCATTTCCTCTGGTATAGGATGTCATGGGAAGATCGTGGATTACATCAAAGTTAACAGTTTTTACTCCATTCACGGAAGGGTCCCACCGACGATAAGTGGCATAAAGCTTGCCAATCCAAAGTTGAAAGTTATAGGGTTTGCTGGTGATGGCGATGCTTATGCTGAAGGTATTTCACATTTAATCCATGCGGCAAAGAGAAATAGCGATATAACGATGGTTGTGCATGATAACCAAGTGTTTGCATTGACTACGGGTCAGTTCACACCTACTACACCAAAAGGTGCAAAAACAAGGACCACACCACATGGAAATCCAGAAGAACCTCTCAATCCGATAGCTTTGATGTTGGTCTCTGGTGCAACTTTTGTTGCTAGAGGATTTGCAGGTGATTTGAAACATTTACAAGAACTCTTGAAAGAAGCGATAAAACACAAAGGTTTCGCTTTCATAGACGTTTTGCAACCTTGCGTAACTTTCAACGATACTTTCAAATTTTACAGAGAAAGAGTGTACAAACTAGAAGAAACTGGTCATGACCCAACAAGCTTTGAAAAAGCTTTGGAAAAGGCATGGGAATGGGGAGAAAGGATACCTATAGGTGTGTTCTACAAGGTCGAAAAACCTACGTTTGAAGAGGTTATACTTAAAGGAAAGATCCCAGTGAATGAAAAACGAGTTGAAACGATAAAAGAAGTCCTTATGAAATACGTTTAAACTTAACTCAACCTTAGCCATTTTTCTGCTTTATAGTATCTTCCATTCCTCTCTTTCACTTTTTCTAGGCTATAGCTTTGTTTTTCGAAAAACTTTTGTGATGGTTCATTATGAGTGTCTATTATCGCGTATAGTTTCATTTTCTTTGTTCCTCTTTCTTTCATGTATTCTAGAAGTTGTTTCTCTAAAGATTCGTAAAGTTGAGAAGCTATGCCTTGTCTTCTGTAAGGCTCATCTACTACAAGCCTTCCTACTTCAGTTTCAGGTGGTGTTCGATTTCTGTAGATGATGGCTTGGATATAACCTATTACTTCCCCTTCATAAACGGCAACTAATGCAATCCCATCGTTTTTACCTCTACTTCTTACAAGATTTCTGATTTCTTTTTTCACACCTCTAATGGAAGACGCATTTCTAGTTTGTCCATTCCAGATGTATTCGATTTGTTTGAGAAGTTCTCCTATTTTTTCTAAATCATCTTCATAAGCTTCTCTTATAACCACTTCTAAGTGGTTATTCATAATTTCTAATTTAGGTAGAACTTCAATATAAATATTTTACTACCAAATAATAGTATTATGAAACCAAGGATGACAGAAGCAAGAGCTTTAGCATTAGTTAAAATGAAATTCGCTTATCAGCCAGTAGTTTTGGAACATGTTATGCTTGTTAAAGAAAAAGCAGAGGAAATAGCGAAAAAACTCATACAATCTGGTGTAAAAGTAGACTTGGAGTTGGTTAAGGTGGGTGCCTTGATCCATGATATAGGGAGGAGTGTAACGCATGACATAAGGCATGGTATCATAGGTGGGGAAATTCTGAGAGAGTTAGGGTATCCAGAACTTGCGAGATTTGCAGAAACGCACATAGGTGGTGGAATTTCCAAAGAAGAAGCAAAAAAGCTCGGTCTACCACCGAAAGATTACTTCCCTAAGACTTTGGAAGAAAAAATTGTGGCTTATGCAGATAAGTTTGTTGAAGGAGAGATAGAGTTTTCTTCCTCTCCTACAGAAGATGTAAAGAGAAAAAATATAAAATACGACACAATACTACCAACGATCAAAAAGTATGAGAGAGTCTTAGGTAAGGATCATCCAGCGATAAAAAGACTAATAAATCTTCAAAGAGAAATAGAAAGCTTAATAAAGTAAACCAAAATAATTTGATAAAGGTGCTTAGAGTTGGCGAAGAAACTTAATCCAGTAGCAGCAGAAAGATTATTCCACAGAGTTTTTGTTTGCAGAGTTTGCAAGAAAAAAATACGTGCTGATCCAGCAAAAGTTAGGGAAGGAAAGGTCAAATGTCCCAGATGTGGTTCCCGCGCTTTAAGGCCTAAGAGAAAAGAACCGAGAGGGTAAAAATGAAATCTAAAATAAGGTATATAACGACGCGAGACCTCAAGAATTCGAAAGGTGAAGTAACAGGAAAGATACGAGTTCTTGTTTTGAAGGATAGTGATGAAGCGATGGTTTCTTATACATGCCCAGAATGTGGGTATACCGAGAAAACTACGAAAAAATGGAAACGCCCTTTCAGCGTAAGATGCTCTAACTGTGGTTATTTAATAAGGGTCCCACGACTTAAGAATGAAATAAAAAAAGAACTCAAAACTAATAACAAATAGGTGAAAAAATGGTGAATGTAAGAATAGATAAAGATAAATGCATAGGTTGTGGTTTTTGCGTTGCCGTATGTCCAGATATTTTTGAACTGGGAGATGATGGAAAATCACATGTAAAAGGCGATCCGAACAAATGCGACGTTAAAACGCTTAAAGAGGCAGCGGAAGGTTGTCCAACTACAGCGATAACAATCGAAGAGTAGAAACTTTCTTAAGGTTTCAATCTTACTATTTATGAAAGTGGTAGAATGGTTAAGAAAAGTTCTAAAAAAGAAAAGGTTGAGAAAACACAAGAGAAGGAAGTGAAGACCATAAAGTTCAAGTTACCAAAAATTACGATCTGGCAAGCAACAACACTAGTTCTAGTTGTTTTACTAGTCGGTATATGGACGAAAGGTTGTCCTACTGGCAAAGTAACGGCTATCCCATCAGAAGAGATAGGTCAAAAAGCGATAGATTTCATAAATAACAACTTAGTTTCACCAGGTACATCCGCATCCCTCGTTTCAGTAGAAGACAAGGAGTCTTATTACGTAGTTACGACTAATTACAGAGGCCAAAATATACCAGTTTACGTGACTAAAGACGGAAAGTACATGTTCCTGTCGCAACCACTCGATATGACGCAAGAGATACCCAAACAAGAGGAAGAGGAAAAAGAGACGAGTAGCTGTGAAGATTTACCAAAATCAGATAACCCTAAACTAATAGCTTTCGTAATGTCTTACTGTCCGTTTGGTTTACAGATGCAAAGAGTACTTAACGAAATCGTCAAAAACATACCAGAAATGGCAAATTACATAGAGGTACGTTACATAGGTTCGATCGCTGACAATAAAATACAATCTATGCATGGCGAGAAAGAAGGCGTAGAGGACTTGAGACAAATATGCATAAGAGAGGAACAATCCGACAAGTACTGGAAATACATAGATTGTTTCATCAAAGAAGGTAAATCAGAAGAATGTTTGGACGAAGTAGGAATCGACAAACCAGAATTAGAAGCTTGTATGAACGACACAACAAGAGGGCTAAAATACGCGCAAGAAGATTTCGACTTGAATGAGCAGTACCACATTTCAGGATCTCCGACACTAGTTTTGAATGGAGAAAGAGTGAATGAGTACGACTTTGGTGGTAGATCCGCAGAAGCAGTTAAAACGATAATATGCTGTGGATTCGAACAGCAACCAGAGTTTTGCCAACAAAACCTAACGACAGAGCAAGCTGCTAGAGCGTTTTCACCAACTTATTCAGCTAATTCAGGGTCGTCTGGCGGACAGTGTTAGCAGAGCTTCCATTCTGTGCTAGTAAGAGTATCCTCTAATAGGATACCAACATCTTTCATTTTTTTTCTTATTTTGTCTGCAAGTCCAAAATCTTTTTTCTTACGTAATTCGTTCCTAACTTCGATCAAGATTTCAACTAATTTTTCGACCAACTCTTTTTCCACAATTTTTCTCCCTTTCTTCGGAATTCCGAAAACATAGAAGAACATACAGAGAAACTTATTTATCTCTTCTTTAAGTTTACTCGAAATAGTCGTTCTACCTTCTAAAAATTTATTCATCGATTTTACCAGGTTGAAAACTACGGCCAAAGCTTTCGGTGTGTTGAAATCATCGTCCATGGCATTCTCAAAATCCTTTATAGCTTTCTTAACTTTGTTCAACATCTCTTTTTCTTGCTTTTCCATCTTGCTTACAACTTTTAGTTTTTCAATTTTTTCTAAGAACGTGTATATTCTCTCTAGGCTTTCCTTCGTTTCGTTCAAGTATTCTTCTCTAAAATCGATCGGACTCCTATAATGTTTTGAAACAAAGAACAGACGTAAAACTTCTGGCTCCCATTTTTGTAAGGCATCTTTTATGGGAATTATGTTTCCCAAACTTTTACTCATCTTTTCTCCTTTAATGTTCAGAAACCCAGTATGCATCCAATACTTTACCCATGGTTTCTTACCAAAAGCACCCTCACTCTGTGCTATTTCATTTTCATGGTGAGGAAAGATTAAGTCGTTACCACCACCATGTATGTCAAATTGTTCACCTAGATACTTTGAACTCATAGCCGAGCATTCGATATGCCAACCGGGTCTTCCTTCGCCCCAAGGACTAGGCCAACTTGGCTCGCCTGGCTTCTTGAACTTCCATAGAGCGAAGTCGCCAGGGTTCCTTTTATTAGGGTTTGGTTCAATTCTATGCTTTATTAATTCTTCTCTTTTCTGTTTGGACAGTTTACCATAATCCTTAAACTTACTTACATCAAAATAAACACCATCATCTATAACATAAGCGTATCCATTCTTCTCAAGTTTTTTGATGACTTCTATAATCTCCGGTATATGACCGGTTGCAAACGGAAATACATCTGGCTTTATTCCTAGGGCATCCATATCTTTGAAAAACGCTTGGCTAAACCTTGTTGCAAGTTCAAAAACAGTCGTTCCTTCTTTCTTTGCACGGTTTATCATCTTATCATCGATATCTGTTATGTTCATAACCCATGTTACTTTAAACCCTTTAAACTCTAACCAACGATGGATTACGTCAAAAGCTGTGTAAGTTCTAGCATGGCCGATATGGCTATAATCATAAACGGTTGGGCCACAAACGTACATCCTGACTTCCCCTTCTTTCAGCGGTTTGAAAACCTCTTTTTTTTGAGTCATCGTGTTGTAGATCATCAAAACCATTCAATCACCTCCAAACAATTCTGTCGAAAAGTACCTATCTGCTCTATCAGGAAGAACTGTAACGACAATCTTTACCCCAATTTCTTTCGCTACTTTTAGGCTTGCGTAAACGTTAGCACCGGAAGATATACCTACAAATAAACCTTCTTTTTTTGCAAGTTTCTTTGCCATGTTTATCGCATCCTTACTCTTTACTCTTATGAACCCATCAATGATTTTTATATTCGACTTTATAAATGGAGGCATAAAACCATCGCTTATACCTTCTATCTTATGTTTACCAAACTTTTCTGCAGCTTCAACACCAAAGATTTTTATAGAAGAAAACTTCTTCTTTAATACTTTACCTACACCGACTAGCGTTCCACCAGTTCCTATTCCTGCAACAAAAGCATCTGGTTCAATATTTTTTAAATCTCTGATTATTTCATTTCCTAATTCCATCTGTGCTTCCACATTCCCTACATTCTGAAACTGATTGATCAACACACCTTTTATTTCTTTCTCCACACTCTTTCCTATCTCTATCAGTTGAGAGAAATCCTTTACTTTTTCAACCTCGATTATCTTCCCTCCAAAATGTCTTATTATAAGTTTTCTTTCTCTACTAGCGTTTTTTGGCATTACAGCAGTAAAATCTAGACCTTTAACAGAAGAAACGAACGCTAAAGAGATGCCGGTATTACCACTCGTCACCTCGATTATCCCTTTTTTCTTGAGCCCTTTTTTCTCTAAACGTTCGATCATTTTCTTCACTATTCTGTCTTTGATGGAACCTGACGGGTTTAAAAATTCTGCTTTAGCAAAGATCCTTACTTTTTTTGAAATCTTTTTTAGTTCTACTAAAGGTGTGTTGCCGATGTAGTCAAGGATGTTCATTCTTTCCACCTTTTGATAATACGAAAATCTTTCTTCTCATGTCACTAAAAGAACGAATTTCTATCAAAAGTCCTGTTTTCTTTAACTTTTTCAAGTGGTATCTTATGCATCTATCAGATAAACCTGTTAAGTTCTTTATTTCAGAAAGAGTCTTGGGCGTGGAAAGAAACTCAATTATTCTGTAAGCAAACT
>JAGHAA010000010.1 GCA_021161745.1 Candidatus Aenigmatarchaeota archaeon | reverse complement strand
TGTATACACCATACTCTTATTACAGATGGTTGAAGAATGTAAGCGTTGGTGAAAGGATTGGGATGGAGATAAAAAAAGCGATAGAAGAGTCCTGTTTAGAAGAGGTGGTGACTTGAGTAAGGAAAACTACGTTTTAGAGAAAAATTTAAGAATATCAACCATTTGTTCACATTCTGCCTTACAGATATTCCATGGAGCAAAAAAGGAAGGGTTCAAAACTGTAGGGATTTGTAAAAAAGAGTATAAGGAAGTTTACGAGAGGTTTCCGCTGGCGAAGCCAGATGGTTTCATTCTCGTAAACTCTTACGAAGAGCTTCTGAACAAGGAAATTCAGAATGATTTGTTAAGGGATAACGCGTTAATAATACCTCACGGTTCTTTCGTTTCGTATATCAAGCCAGCAGAACTCGTTAAAAAGCTTCGCGTTCCCATTTTTGGGAATAAGTTTGCATTGCTATGGGAAAGCGATAGAAACAAACAAAAGGAATGGTTTGAAAAAGCTAGAATATCTTCACCCAAAACTTACAACCATACAGATGAAATAGATTGTGATACTGTGTTTGTGAAATTCCATGGAGCCAAAGGGGGTAGAGGATATTTCGTCTGTAAGCCAGAAGAACTGAAACAGCTTATCAAATCTAAAGGATTAAGTCTTTCTGATGTAATCATCCAAGAGTTTGCTCCGGGCGTAAGGTATTACCCTCATTTCTTTTATTCTCCTTTAGAAAAAAGGGTTGAACTTTTAGGCATGGATAAAAGGATTGAAACTATAGACGAATCCTACAGAGGACTGGGACATGCTAAAAATAAATTCATAGATTATACGGTAAGCGGAAACATGCCTGTCGTGCTTAGAGAAAGTCTGCTTAAGGAACTGTTCGACATCGCTGAAAGACTCATCAAAACCTCTAAGGAACTGTTTCCCCCTGGTATAATAGGTCCATTCTGTTTGGAGACTGTCTACCATCCAGAAAACGGGTTTAGAGTTTTTGAAGTATCTTCAAGAATAGTCGCAGGAACTAATCTTTTCCCGACTGGTTCCTTCTATTCGACATACTTTTTCGATGAGCCTATGTCGATGGGGAGAAGGATAGCGAGAGAAATCAAAAACGCGTTGAAAAAAGGTGTGATTGAAAAAGTTGTATCGTGATAGGATGATAGCCATACTAGATTTTGGCGGTCAGTACGTCTTCAACATAAAAAGAAATCTGAATGAAATGGGGTTCGAAGCAGAAGTCTTTCCTTTTGACGTTTCTGCGAGTCTTCTAAAGAGGAAAAAAGTGACTGGAGTCATACTTTCTGGCGGTCCTTATTCTGTTTACGAAAAAGATGCACCGGTTTTAAAAGAAGAAATTTTGGAGTTAGATGTGCCTATCCTTGGCATCTGTTACGGCCACCAATTGTTAGCAACACTTATAGGCGGAAAAGTTTCTAGTGGTCTTGGTGAGTACGGGTTCACAGAAGTTTTTAAAAAAGTTGACGACGTTCTGTTCAACGGTTGGGAGAAGAAAGAGATTTGTTGGATGAGTCACGGCGATAGAGTAGAATCCTTACCTTCCTCTGCTAAGATTCTTGCATCGACTGGAAAAACTAAGATAGCAGCGTTCGTTTACAAAAAATTGTATGGTGTGCAATTTCATCCAGAAGTTTCGCATACACCAAAAGGTCATATTCTTCTGAAGAATTTCGCACAACACATATGTGGAGAAAAGAAACGTAGCTGGGATGTCAAATCTTTCGTGGAAAGAAGCATAAAGATGATTCGAAAAACTGTAAACGGTAGTAGGGCTGTTGTAGCAGTTAGCGGTGGCATAGATTCAACAACCCTTTGCTTACTCGGAAAGAGAGCTCTTGGTTCTAAGCTGATCCCGATCCACATCGACACAGGGTTCATGAGAAAAAACGAAAGTGAAAAAGTCGTAAACGCTTTAAGTTCTTTAGGCTTAGACTGCAAACTCATAAGCGCACAAGAAGAATTCTTCCAAAGGGTTAAAGATGTTGAGGATTTGGATGAAAGAAGAAGAGTTATAGGAGAAGTTTTCATAAGAATCCTTGAAAGAGTTTCTAAAGATTACGGTTGTGAATGGCTGCTACAGGGGACTATAGCCCCAGACGTCATAGAAAGCACTCGTGGCCAATCGAAGAGAAGGAAAAAGTCAAAGCATGGGGGATGGATAAAGCTTCACCACAATGTAGGTGGTTTACCAAAAGATACAAACATTGGGATAATCGAACCTTTAAGAGAATTGTTCAAGTACCAAGTTAGACTTTTGGCAAAACATCTCGGTCTACCAGAGGAATTTTTACGTCGACAACCTTTTCCTGGGCCAGGCTTAGCTTGTAGAATAGGCGGGAAGATAACGAGGGAAAAGGTTGAGTTGCTTAAAGAAGTCACAGATATTGCAGAAAGAGAACTAAAGAAGTTTAATCCATCTCAATATTTCGCAGCGATTGTTGAAGATGAAGTGACTATGAATCTGAACTTTCCTGTCGCTTGGAGAAAAAAATGGTTTGTGAATAGAATAGACATACTCTCTCAAAAGTCTATCGGCGTAAAGGGGGATGAAAGGTTATTAGGGCAAATTTCTTTGATAAAACCAAACGATGAGTTTTTTGGATTGGACTGGTTAGAAGTGTTAAAACTACAATCAGAAGTGACGAGTTTCTTCAAAGATGTCTGCAGAGCAGTTGTTATAACGAATGAGAGTAAAGGAAAGTATGGTATCGTGCTTAGAGCTGTAGATACAAAAGATTTTATGACGGCCATGCCGACGGAAATCGAATGGGGATCGATAAAACGTTTGGGAGAGGAAATCATTTCTAAGTTTCCAACTGTATCATTCGTGGGTTATGAGATAACGACGAAACCTCCATCGACGATAGAGCTTTTTTAAACAACTCTCAGAATCGTTCCTATTCCTTTTGTTTTACCTTCTCTAAACACGAATTTTTCTCCAGGCTGGATAAAGTGCGGTCTGAACTTGAACTTCATTATAGCCCTTCCACTTTCCCCAGCTTTAAGGTATTCTTTCTCCAACCATTCTATTTTTGCTGTTTCGGCTATTGTATTTACGTGAACTACTGGCTCATAACCAACTTTTACGCATGTCGGATGGTTTAAAACCAAGATGTCTGCTTCGAAACGCCATATTGCTGATGGATTAAGTTCTGGATCACAAATCACCATCCCTCTGTGGACGTCTTCATACTTAACACCTCTTAACGCAACACCCACTACGAATCCAGCTTTGACTTTATCGAGCGGATGATAATGCGTTTGTATGCTTGTCGCCTTAACTCTTTTGAACTCTCCAGTCTTGAAGGGCCCCAGTAAAACTTCTGAGCCCGTTTCTATTTCACCCTGCTTTACAGTCCCAGAAACCACTGTACCAACACCTTTTATGTTGTAGACCTTATCTATGTACATCAAAAACGGCCTTTCCAATTCTCGTCTTCGAGGGTTCAAATGAAGCAACAGTTCGTCTAAAAGTTCATAGCCTTCAAGGGTCTTCGCAGACGTTTGAATTATCGGAACTATAACATCCAACCTGTCAACTACTAAAGCTACGTCTTGCTTGCTCTTTATTCTGAAAGGTACTTTGCCTATGTATTTCAGCATTTTCTCGACTTCTTCTTCTACTTCCTTTATTCTTTTTTCATCAAATCTGTCTATTTTTGTCAACACAACTATGACGGGTATTCCTAAGGCTAGTAAGATACCTAAGTGTTCTTTCGTTATCTTCGTTATACCAGAATCTATTCCTATAGTGAGTAATCCGTAATCGACAGATTGACCAACAAGACCTCTTATAGTAGTCCTTAACCATGGTTCATGTCCAACCGTGTCAACGAAAGAGATTATTTTTTCACACTCATCGACTATTCTAGACCTTTCTTTCTTATCCAACGGGTTTTTGAGTTTCATAGGCTTTCCGTTTTTAAACCCATAAAGAGCATAAGCCAATTCAGCCGACAAACCACGTTGTATTTCATGTGGGAGTGTGTCTAAGAACATCCTAGTTTTACCAGCAC
>JAGHAA010000013.1 GCA_021161745.1 Candidatus Aenigmatarchaeota archaeon | reverse complement strand
AGACATAACACATGGGATAGAGAAGTTCAACGTGTTCGAAGGTGCTTTTATCCTCTACGTTATTTCAGATTACATTCCAGAAGATTCGGTCGTAGTAGGTGTGATAGACCCGACTGTTGGCACACAAAGAGACGCTATCATCGTAAAGACAAGGTTCCATTATTTTGTCGGCCCTGATAACGGACTTTTCAGTTTGGTAACTGAAAAAGAAGGCATAGAAAAAATAGTGAAAATCGAGAACCCAAAATTTTTACTAAAGAAAAGAGGTATGTTTGATGGTAGGGATGTGTTTTCACCGATTGCAGCAAGCTTAGCGATGGGAGTTAAAATGGAAGAGTTTGGAAAGGTAAAAAACGAAATTGAAAAGCTAGATTTTCCGAAACCAACAATAGAGGAAAATTCTATAAAGGTAAAAGTGCTTTACATCGATGGGTTTGGAAACATCGTAACCAACATAAAGAACGAAGAATTTTTTTCATGGTACGAACATGGTAAAAGTCTTTTGCTTACCACAACAAATTCTAATCTAATGGTTGGGATTTCTACCTCTTACGAAGAATCAAACACAGAAGTTTTCTTCGTGGAAGGAAGTACTGGATTTTTAGAGATCTCTGGCAAAAGAAAGAGTGCTTCAGATTATCTAAAGGTAAAAGTAGGAGAAGAAATCTTAATCCAGAAAACCTAAATTTCGAGCAGTACTTTCTACAGACGTGATACTTCTATTCTCTTTCTATAAGGTACTTTAAAAGAAAATAACGCTATTTTCTTTGGAACCAAGCGTCAAGACTCTTCTGTATTTTACCACTCAAAACATCTTGCTCGGTATAACCTATAGCCTTTAACACACGCATTGCTGCTGGTAGTATTTGGTGGTTGATGTAATAATCTGGATCATAATCACCTTCTTCTACGTCGTCTGCTGGTTCAGCCCTATCGCTTATACTTCCAGAGCCTTTTACGATTATGTAACGTATTATCATTCCCTCACCTACAGGTCTCCCTCTTTGTTTCATCTTCATCGCTGTCTTAACATGGGGTCCCATTGCTTTATATTGACTCAAAGGCATAGTGAGCTGTGTATAGATCGTTAATTCATCTTTCGTGGCCTTACCTTCCTTCACTCTTTGAATGGTTTTCCTTACTACCTCTACTGCTTTTTTAGGATCCCTTTCTTGTAATATTATCCTCAAAACTTCATGCTGTAACCATTTAGCTAAATCACACCAATCACGTCTAACAGTCTCAAAGCCTCTGATTTCCAAGTTTCCTTTCTCATCTATCAACGCATACCTTTTCTTCGCACCCCGCTTTTCACCTTTAACTGTAACAAATATCCCACCCTCATACAGGCCTCTGAACTCTAACTCTATGATTCCCGGCAAAGAGGAGTTAATTTTTTCCAGTAGTTGAGAAGCTCTGGAAAGTAATTTCTCTTTCGGAATATTAGGAATTCGTATAAAGATACTGTCTGTATCTCCGTAGATGATTTCACATCCTTCACTCTTAGCGATGGCAATAATCTTTTTTATGTAATGTCTTCCCCATGCTGCAGTCGCTTCAGCACACTTATAACAGAACCATCTAGCCCCTACATACCCCATGTACCCGTAGGTTGAGTTAGCTATTATCTTTAGAGCGTACTGCATGTTGTACAACCTTCTGTATTCCAAAGAATTCTTATCCAAACTCTTCATTCGTTTTTTTATTTCAGTCCTTTTTTGGATTATCTCCTTAAGGTTCTTCGGTATGAACCCAGTTCTCTTCATGCAAAAATAGACATCAACATCTTCTGGCTTATTCTTTTTACATTCCTCATGATCACAGTTAATAGTGTCTGGTGAAACGTTGTGTGTGACTATTATTGTAGGGTACAAACTTCTAAAATCGAAAACGATTATGTCTGGATGTATTCCTTTTTTCGGTTCTATTACTATCGCTCCTTTGTACACTGGCAACATTCTTCTTTTCTGTATTTCTTCCGTCTTAGGTCTATTCGGTATCAGAATGTTGCTAGCGACTGCCTTTCTCATCAAATAATGCTCATCTAATTGAGAATACGTGTAGCGTGACGCATCGAACGGTATTAGGCCAGTCAAACGGGATATAGCGATTATCTGTGGTAACAGTTGTTCTGCTAATAGATAAGTTATTTCAGAATCCCTTAAACAATACTCTGCAATCCTTTCCAAATCTTTTTTCTCCTTCCAACTTTCTTCTATTTCTTTCCATTTAACGTCGAGCTTCCCAATACCTACTATTTCTTGAGCGACTGCATCTAAACTCAACACTTCTGTTTTGAGTGTAGGAGCAAGTATGTGCTCCACGAAATCGTACAAATCTATATGAACTCTACCTTTAACTCTTGCCGACGAAACTCTTCCCCTTCTTACCAATTTTACTTTCTCTTTCGACCTTCCAAGTACAAAATCGATTTTCAGTTCTTCACACCTTTCCCTTAACTTTATCATGTCAAACCTATCTGTGTTATAACCTACTATAAAATCAGGATCCAATTCGTTCACAATTTCCATAAACCTCTTTATCATCGCTGTCTCAGTCGGTAAAACCTCTACAAAATCGACGGATTTTGATAAAGGTTCTGTCGTTAAAACTTTTTTAAAGTCTTTGGAAACTACCGAGATCATTATAATAGTCTCTTTCTCTTCCTCCTCTACGACTTCTATGTCGAAGGCTACCGTTTTTAGTTCCAACTCATCATCTTTTTCCAAAGGCTTTATCTCGTCCGCCTCTACGATTAAATCAACTCTCTCATAGCCACTCCTCTTCACCTCTTTACCCTTTACTTTTATCCAACCCATCGGTGTTATCTGTTTGTCTATCAGAAAACGCTGATAGAAGGAAATAGCATACTCATACTCTTCTTTCACTTCTTCCCATTCCTTAACGATGTTTCTTATATCCATGATGTTCCTGTAATCGTCGACATAAACTTTCAACAATTCCTTTGGCTTTCCCAAAAATTCTTTTTCAACAACCTCAACTCCTATGACTTTTCCAGCATCGCCGAAATCAAAACTTTCTATCTTGTTTTTCAATTCCTTCACATCACCTGCTGGTTCAACATAAAAATATGCTGGGAAATCTTTTACTATCACGACAACATTCCTCAAGCTTTTATCTTTGCAGAATAGACGAACTTTTGTTTTACCTTCATCTACCGTATGATCAGAATCCAACAAGAACAGCTCTAATTCCATGATTTTAAATTACGAACAGAACGTTAAAAATTCTCGTACAATTCCTTTCTTCTAGCCTCTAAGTAAGTTGGTTCAACACCTAAAAACTCTGCGGCGTTGACAACCTTTTTACCTAAGCTCTCTGCCACTTCGAAAACTTTCTTCATCTTTTCCTTGTACTTTAAATCTCTCACCACATGATGCTCGAGTATAACAGTTTTGACTTTCGTATTCTTCAAGATGTTTATCTCACTTTTTATAGAATCGTCTAGTATAGATGTCTTCATCTTCCAACCCATAAAGATGGTTGGAGGACCGTCTAAGATTAAAACGTCTGGGTTCTCCTCTATTATCCACTTTACTGCGTTTTCATCCAAAGGACCTTGGGCATCGCTTCCATAAACGAGTTTCTCCTTTCCATCTGTTATAGAAACCATGATAACCTTACCCACTTTAGAGCCTACAGGTCCGTGCCATACTGCTGGCGAAAACTTTATCGAAGTATTTCCAAACTTAAAAGCCTTTCCATCAGCATATTTAATGCTCTTAGGCAAATCATCTATTAACTCTAGAAAATCTTTGGCTCTTTTTCTTTGACTAAGGTTAATGTTCTCGGTTGGATGTTTTATCAACAATACCTTCTTCTTATAAATTTCTGGTTCGTCAGGAATGTAATGGTCGTAGTGGTAATGGGTTATTATTAGGATATCGCTTTTTTTAGCAAACTTCCTTATTTTTTCTAACGATTTATCCAGGGCTTCTAATTCCAACCTATGCGGTGGCAGCCCGTATCTTCTTGGTCCTAACGCAGTACCGGGATCTATGAGTATCTTTACATCAGTCTCTACGAAAGTCGCCATACTCCTTACGCCTAGAGAATCAGACGCGAGTGGCAGGATTTTCACGTAATTTAATTTAGCATGAGAGAAGAAAACGTTAATCCATGAGCTTTATTTCGATATGAACGTCCTTTGGTATGTTTATCCTCATTATTTGTCTCAGAGCTCTATCATCGGCTTGTACGTCCATTATTCTTTTATGGACTCTCATCTCATACCTGTCAAAAGTGGTATTGCCATGCCCGGTTCCATCACCACAAGGTGTTTTATAAACGACGACTCTCAACTTCTTCGTTGGTAGAGGTATAGGACCTCTCCATGCTATACCAAACTTCTTCGCTATGTTCTTTATTTCATTACATATCTCATCCAATTCCTTTGGATTCCTTCCGGAAAGTTTTATCCTTACCTTTTCCATCGGAGATCACTAACTTTCTTTGATGGTTGAACTTTAAATATTTTGCTAAGAATGAAAATAAAATTCTTTCGTTTTGTGAAGTGTGTTATACGTATAACGTTGAAATTCAAAAATTCTTACCATGAAATCTTAGAAAAAGAAAAATAGAAAGAAGCTATTTAGCTTTGACAACGTCTAGCACAACACCAGCGGCTACTGTCATACCCATGTCTCTTATTGCGAACCTTGCCAACGGTGGGAATTCAGATTGCTTCTCTATTACCATAGGCTTTGTTGGTACTGCAACTATTCTTGCAGCATCACCAGTCTTTATGTAATCTGGATTCTCTTGAACAACTTGGCCTGTCTTTGGATCGAGCTTAGCAAGGATTTTATCTATTCTGCACGCTACTGCTGCAGTGTGGCAGTGGAAGACTGGTGTATAGCCAGCCGTTATAACGGTTGGATGTTGTAGGACGATTATCTGTGCAGTGAATTCCTTCGCCACAGTAGGCGGATTGTCTGGGTGCCCTGCGACATCTCCACGTTTTATGTCTTTCTTGCTCACACCTCTCACGTTAAAACCGATGTTATCTCCCGGCTTTGCTTCTTGTATAGGTTGATGATGCATTTCGATGCTCTTTACTTCTCCTGAAACTCCTGCTGGTTCGAACACAACCTTGTCACCGACTTTAAGTACGCCAGTCTCGACTCTACCTACAGGTACTGTACCTACACCAGTGATGCTGAAAACGTCTTGTATCGGAATTCTCAATGGCTTATCGATTGGTTTTTCTGGTTCCTTGAACGTCGCATCTATTGCCTCTACTAGTGTGGGACCTTTCCACCAGGGCATCTTATCGGTTTTCTTGACTACGTTATCTCCATAGTAAGCAGAAACTGGGATGAACGGTATTTCATCTACTTTATAACCTACAGTCTGTAGCAACTTCTTAGCTTCTGTAACGATTTCCTCATACCTTTTTTGGTCATAATTGCATGTGTCCATCTTGTTTACTGCTACAACCAACTGGTTTACACCCATCACTTTTAACAAGAATACGTGCTCCTTTGTCTGTTCTTGTATACCCTCGCCGGGTTTCGCAGAAATTACTAGGATTGCAGCATCCGCTTGGCTCGCACCTGTTATCATGTTCTTGACGAAGTCTCTGTGACCTGGTGCATCGATAACGGTTATGAAGTACTTCTGAGTCTCGAAAGGTCTGTGCATCAGGTCTATCGTAAGACCTCTTTCCCTCTCTTCTTTTAGCTTATCCATGACGAACGCAAACTCGAAAGTTTCTTTTTTGAGTTCCTTTGCCAGTTCTTTCAGCTTTCTTAACTCATCTTCTCTTATAGCCCCACTGTCGAACAGAAGCCTTCCGATGAGTGTTGATT
>JAGHAA010000014.1 GCA_021161745.1 Candidatus Aenigmatarchaeota archaeon | reverse complement strand
TTTTAATTCTTCTTCCGTTGCCTCTAGGTTAGTTTTAAAAGGAGTTTTTGCACCTCCATAACCATAAAACCCAATATTACCGATAATTTTCCCTTTTCCATGTACGCTAATCTCTTCTTTCTCAAAAAGATTTACAATCTCTTTTGTGTCCATATTTCCCGGAACACCGACTATAGGAACTCCTAATTTTTTCATCTCTTCTAACAATAGAATAGCCATATCGAGTTGTGTAAATCCTTTTGGTGGGTTTATGTCTGTCCAATCTCCTGGACAAACTACAACGTCAAACTTATAACTTTCCTTTATCTTGTCAAAAATCTCTAACAGGTTCTCAACATCTCCATGTATGTCAGCAACCGCTAATATGTTCATGAGTTTCACCATCCTATTCTTTTTCATTAAGATAATATTTATTTTAACTTTGAATTCTAGAATAAATGTTGGTGTTTTTATGAGTAACGGAACAGGATTGAAAGTCAAAGATATTATGAGTAGACGTGTCCTTACGATAGATTTGGAGTCTACTGTAAAGGACGCCGCAAAAAAAATGGCAAGAGGTAGGGTTGGAAGTATTATAGTTGAAAAATCTGGAAAACCGATAGGAATAATCACAGACTCGGATATAATAAAGAAGATTGTGGCCAAGGACAAGGTTCCTTCTTCCGTAAAAGTTGAAGAGCTTATGAGCACACCCTTGATTATCGTAAAACCTGATGATGATGTGAGTGTGGCAAAGGAAAAAATGATAAAGAATAGGATAAAAAGGCTTCCAGTTGTTGAAAAAGGAGAAGTTGTTGGAATTTTGACAACGACAGACATAGCGATGACATTGCCAGACATGGTAGAGGTTTTGAGAGAAAGGTTGTTGAGCCGTGAAGAGGAAAGTATGATAGTAGAGGAGTCGATGGCAGGTATTTGTGAAGTATGTGGGAACTATTCAGAAGATTTGAGGATGGTAAACGGATTATGGGTTTGTGAAGTTTGTAGAGAAGAGAGAGAAATTTGATTTGGAGGGAGTTCTTCTTGAAAGTTAAGGATGTTATGAAGAAAAAAATCTATACAATCAACGCGAACGAACCTATCACTCAAGCTTTGAAAAAGATGGAGAAGTACGGTGTTTCACGATTACTCGTAGAGAAAGATAAGAAAATTGTTGGGATTATAACAGAGAGGGATATCGCCAAAAGGTTGGGCCATAAGAGGGAAAGAAAGTTATCACCATCTCATATTTTTGTTTCATCCGCTTACACGAAGAATCTTATAACGGCCAACCCAAATGATGATTTGAAGTCAGTCGCTAGGAAGATGTTGAGTAAAAGGATAAGTAGTGTAGTTGTTGAAGAAAATGGGGAAATCGTTGGTATCGTTACAAAAACAGACTTGGTAAGAACTTTAGTGGACTCGAAGAAAAAGGTAAGAGAGTACATGAAAAAACCGGTAACAGTCCAATCGACAGATAGCATTCTGATGGTAAGGAAGCTAATGTTGAATAAAGGAATAAAGAGATTGCCTGTTATGAAGGGTAAAGAGCTTGTAGGAATGATAACAGAAGGAGACGTAGCAAAATTGCTTTTCGGTTTGAGGAAGATGGTAGAGGGTGCCGAGTTAAAAAGAAGATTTAAAGATTTAAAAGTGGGAGATATTATGAGAAAAAAGAAACTTATAACGATTTCTCCGGAAGATACGTTAGGAACTGCTGCTAGAAAAATGTTGAAAAACGATATAAGTTCTCTTCCTGTTGTCGACGAAAAAGGAGAATTGGTAGGGATTATAACAAAAACAGATTTGGTAAGATCATGCTTAGAATAGACGTTGAAACAGTAGAGGAAGGATTAAAAAACCTTGTTGGAGAAGCTGTCGTCGTTGAAGGGAAAAGAGATAAAAAAGTATTGAAAAGTTTGGGGTTTAAAAGAGTTTATGACATATCTGGTAAACCTTTAGAAGATTTTGTTGACCGTGTTGCTGAGGAGGAAAGAGAGATAATAATTCTTACAGATTTCGATAAAGAGGGAAGAGCTTTGGCGGCCAGGCTTGTAAGACTTTTTGAAAGTAGAGACGTGAAAGTAAAAAAAGAAGAGAGGATGAAGTTTCACAAACTCTTCCCTCAATTCAAAAAGATTGAGGAAATAAGATTCTTCCTTAAAGTTATAAAGGAGGATGATCATCATGGGGAAATTAGCGCAATCAACCGTAAAATACATAATCGAACTGGAATTCATAGCAGATGGGGTGGTAGAAAAACCTGATGTTATAGGTGCTATTTTCGGCCAGACTGAAGGTCTTTTGGGCCCAGATTTGGATTTGAGGGAGTTGCAAAGAACAGGAAGGATTGGTAGGATAGATGTCTTCTTACGTAATGAGAATGGCAAGACTACAGGGAAGATAAGAGTTCCCTCAAGCCTTGATCTATCAGAAACTGCATTGATAGCAGCTGCTATAGAAACGATAGAAAGAATAGGACCCTGTTCTTCCGTACTTAAAGTTCGGGGAATTAAGGATATACGTTCTATAAAAAGGAGTTTTGTGATGAAAAGGGCTAAAGAGTTAATAAGAAGGTTTATGGAAGAAGAAATACCAGATTCTTCGTGGTTGTCTGAACGGTTAAAAGAGTCTGTTAGGGTTGCTGAACTGAGTAATTACAAAGGTCTTCCTTCAGGTCCTAATATTGAAAATTATGATGAAATAATCCTTGTGGAAGGTAGGGCAGATGTTATTAATTTGTTGAAAAATGGCATTAAAAACGTCGTGGCTATAGGGGGTACTTCTATCCCACAACCGATCATAGACTTGTGCAAGAGGAAAGTAGTTACTGTGTTTGTCGATGGCGACAGGGGTGGAGATTTAATAGTAAAGGAACTTTTACAACTAACAGACATAGACTACGTTGCAAAATCTCCTGAGGGAAAAGAAGTCGAGGAATTGACTAAAAAGGAAATATTCAAGGCCTTAAGGTCGAAAGTTCCTGTCGGCCAATACAGGACTGAAATAAAGAGTAAAAAAGTTGATGAAAGAATAAGAGACCTTTGTAAAAAAACTCTGGAAGAAATAGTCGGTACGAGAGCAGTCTATCTTTTTGATAAAAACCTTTCGTTAATAGGAAAAATACCCTTGTCCAACAAGAAAAAGATCGAAGAAGAAAGTAAATCTGCTTATGTTGCGGTCGTAGATGGAACTTTGACACAGGATGTTGTCGATTTGTTCGACAGAGCAGGGGTTGAGATAATCGCTGGAGTAGATGTTGAGGAAGGTGTGGAATCGATAGGAATTTTATTAACAAGGAAAGACTTTGAGTAGTTTCTTTACGATTATCTCCAACGAACCTTTATATTTTTGGACATTCCCGACAACTTCAATACAGCTGCCTTTTTTCAGTTCTTGTAGCTTTACCTTTTCAACGCTTCCTGGAAATATAACGAAAGTTATTGACTCAGAGTTATCAGAAACTTTAAGGAACCTTATTCCCGATGAAGATTCTTTTACCGACACTATTCTCCCTTCAACGATCACATACTTAAGAGAATCGTTTATTTCTGAAATATCGAGTTTAGGTATTGAAACGTACTTGTTCACGAATATCATAACTACTAGGCCGATTATTATGATGATGAAAGAGATAAAAATGAACTCATTCTCTTTCATCCGATCAACTCAAACTCTTCAATCTTTTCGTATATGGGGCCTTTTGGGGTTAAAACACTTTTTATAAGAGATATTTTGTCTATTTCCATAGTACCAAATTCTTTTTCCTTCCATTTTTGATAAAAACTTATAAGAGAAGGCTTATCATAGATGTTCTTTACTCTACAAAGCGTAAGATGAGGAGGTTTAAAATCACCCTTTAACTTCACAGAGATTTCACGTGAAATTTTGTGAAGATTTTCATGATTTTTAACACCTATTGCTACAACTCGTATGAAATTTTGTGAAGGTATAAGTTCTATTCCACTAAACTTCACGTGAAATTTTTCATAGTTTTTTACTATTTCTCTTAGCGTTTTTTTAATATTTCCAATTTCTTTTTCGTTCCTTTCACCTAAAAAAGAAAGCGTCACGTGAAGGTTCCTCTCTTCGACAAATTTTGCTTTTAATGAGAGTTTCTTTAATTCTTCTACCACTTCTTGTATACTTTCTTTGATGGAATCTTCTATGAAGAAACCA
>JAGHAA010000073.1 GCA_021161745.1 Candidatus Aenigmatarchaeota archaeon | reverse complement strand
CCAGAAATTTCGTTTAATACGGTGATCCATAAATTTAACTACAATCGTTTAGACAAGTTAATAGAGTTTGCAAAAGAGATGGAATGTTCTTCGATAACATTCATACCTTTGATAATTTACGATGAATATGTGGCTAGAATAGCTTTAAACGATGAAGATAAACAAAAGTTTAAGAAGTTGATAGATAAATTTATAAAAATTGCCAACAGATTAAACGTGCAAACGAATCTACCTTCCATAAAGAACGAATTATTTAATAAAAAGAAAGACAAAAAAGATTATACACAAACAAATACTTCAGCTGTTTGTTTTGAACCTTTCTTACATGCTGTCGTTAAACCTGGTGGTCATGTAAGTCCTTGTTGCATGATTTATGGTGAGATCAACATAAAGGACAAAAGCTTTAAAGACGTATGGTATGGTGAGTATTTTCAAAGATTGAGAAACGAATTCCTAAAAGGTAGGCTACCAGAAGATTGTAGGCATTGTGTCTTCTCCCTTTCTACAGAAAACAAGAGGCTTATGGAAAAATTACAATCGATGGGGATTTTAAAATTTTAAAGCTTTTCTTAGTTCATTCCTTATTTCCTCCATCTTTGGTAAGTTCCAAGGATTGCACCTTGCACAGTAGCCTGTTAAGGAACCTTTAAGCAAATTTTTTCTAAAATCGTTAAAAACTTTACCAAACCATATTTCTTTTAAACTCTTTTCCTTTACACTTTCTCCAACATTTTGCGGTATGAAGCATGGTTGGGCTATTCCATCAGCAAATATGGATATGTTATACCATGGATAGAAGCATGGAACCTTAAGCAAACCCTTCGCTTTTGTTTGTTCTACAACACTTTCCAACTTTTCGTTCATTACATTTGCAGACTCGACAAAGTTAAAGGCCAAAAATTCTTGAAGATTGGTATCTACATTAATATCATTTTTTAGCAATTCTTTCAGTATATGTTCAAGCTCCTTTTCTTGCTTTTTACTCAACTTTAATTTTTCTATTTCCTGTTTCCAAATGTTTAAAGCATTTAGGAGGACTTCATCAACCCCTACTCGCTCGGCAAGTTTCAACATTTGTGGTATCAACTTATAATTTTTGTTACAGACCACCATGTGGAATGCTATTCGTGGTTTATCGCTTTTCCAATGTTTCTTCATTTTTACAAGGTTTTTAATGTTTCTTATGATTTTATCGAAGCAATCAACGCCTCTCAAAAAATTCTGAATTTTAGCATTCGGTGCATCTAGACTCACATAAACTTTGTTCCAACCGATTTTAACCAGTGTTTCATTGACATCTTCCGTTAAAAACATTCCGTTAGTTATAACTTCTCCATACTTTCCATATTCCTTGATATGTTTCATCACAGCTACGCATTTATCCGTGAAAAAGAAAGGTTCGCCCCCTCCACATAAGTGGAATTCTTCAACTCCCAGTTCAACTCCTTGGTCTATTATTTCCAACCATTTTTCTGTGGGCAACTCATTCTCAACTTTTATGTAATCCTTTGAAAGTAAAGCACGAGTAGGACAAAATATACATTTCAAATTGCAGAAATTTGTTAAATGGATTTGCATTTGGGTTGGGAACCCTTTCCCTCTTTTTTCCCAACTTACGAGTGTTTCAATTATTTTCTTCATTTTTCCATTCCTTCAAATAAGCTATCAAATCTTCCCTAATCCTTCTTCTTTGCGTAAAATCGCTTGGTACACATCTCTTACAATGGTCGAAAAGATTCTTATTCAACATTCTTTTTCTGTAAGCTTCGAAATATTTACCAAACCATATCTCCTTCAAGCTCTTTTCCTTTACATTTTCACCATGCTTTACTAAACCACATGGACCTGTTAAACCTTGATGCCTTATTGCTATTCTTTCAAACGGCTTGAAGCACGGGGATGCAACAACACCTTTGTCATACTTTTCAACTTCCCTTTTTAATAAACCGTGCATCTTGCCCGTACTCTTTACAACATCTTTCTCCAAATTTTTATCCCTCGTTGCAAAATTATTGTCTATTCCATACTTTTCTGCGAGTTTCTTCGCTTTTGCAACATATCGTTGGAGTTCATTGGTTTCTTGTCGATTAAGCTTCAGTTTCTTACCATCCTCGGAAAATATCATAAGAGGTTCTGTGAATATGTAATCTACTTTAAGTTTATGTGCCAACTCTACCATTTCTGGGAGTTGGCGGAAGTTAAACTTATTGATGCATATATTCATGTTTAGCATAGGTCTTTTACTTTCTAACTTTTCCTTCCATTTGTTTAGCCATTTGATAGCTTGGATTGCTTTTTTCCACGAACCTTTAACACCACGGAGCATATCATGAACTTCAGGGTAAATCGAATCTATACTAAAGTGTATGCGATCCCACTCGATTTCAACGATAAGTTTTATTTTTTCTTCATCCCAAAGAGTTCCGTTTGTTGTTAGAATGCCGTACATTCCAACTTCCTTCACTACTTCCATTACAGGAAAGAGCAACGAAGGTACGGCTGTGGGCTCATTAGCACCCTCTATGTTGAATATTCTAACATGCATCTTGCCTGCTTGTTTAACTATGTCTATCCATTTTTCAGTTGTCATTTCTCGTAACGGCGAGGTGCGATTTAGCTTATCGTGCATCGGATATCTCGGACAAAATGTACACTTTAAGTTACACCTTTGGTGTAATTCAGCATCCAACTGAAATGGATAATCCTTCTTACCCAAATGCCAATTAGCAAGTCTACTAATGAGTTCTCTATCTAATTCTATCTCTTTATCATAAGTAAACATCAAAACTCACTGTCTAAAGTAGATTTTCCTTATCCACTTTTTAAGCTTGGTGCCCCACCAAGTTTCGGCTATCCATCTTCCTACCCTGTAGCTTATAGAAT
>JAGHAA010000067.1 GCA_021161745.1 Candidatus Aenigmatarchaeota archaeon | reverse complement strand
GGTGAAGGACTTGGCAAAACGTTAGAATTTATTAACGATGCTATTTCATCTTTCGTCAGCCAGTTGACAGCACCATCTACCTTCCAAAGAATCTGGTTGTAATATCCACAACCATAGTCAGAATTTTCTATCGAAGTACAATGATCTTCGTTAATGAGTATATCACTAACGTTCTTTTCTGTAACATCCTCTACTCTAGTTTTTATCCTAATCTGATAACATGGATGATCTTCATACAACCCCTTTATCTCAGCTTCTTTCCAGCAAGCTATGATAAGTGCTAACAACTTTCTAGAAAAAATCGTGTTATCGCCTTCTTTTATCTCCACTTCTTTCGCTTGATTTTTAAGATAAAAAATCTTACACACCTCCGGTATACTTCCAAGCTCCTGACCTTGGAAAAACCCCAAAAGCTTGATGTAAACCTTACAGTAAAGCCAGTTAGCAGCATCCTTCAAGGTTCCGCTGACTAAAGAAAGCAATAACAATACACTTACCATTGCTATTACCAATACACCTATCGTGTTAAGAGCTAATCCTTTCATTTTCCACCTTTTTTACATAAACTTTGCCGTTTTCATACCTGATTAAAATTAGCCCTTTCCTTCCTAAATCTTCCACTACAAGACTATTTTTACTTACCTTACTTTCATCCAACTTTTCCAGAATATAGCTTGAGGTTATCTCATCATTTGAAGAAAACTCCAACTCGTAGCAAACAACGCTCTCCTTTCTCCCGTAATTTTTTTCATAACACTGATAAACATACCTCAATAACTCTGGTACTATTATCTCAGAGTTTCCCTCCAACCTTTTAGGCTTAAACCAGAAGGGGTGTAATAGGTTAGAGGCTATGGAAATTATTACAAGCATCGAAGCCAATGCAGCTATTATTAAAATTACTTTTCCGATATCCATTCTAAACACCTATTCTTTGTATCACAGGCTGGAACATGAATACTGCTACGAAGAAAACCATCGTAAAAAGCAATATAGCTATACTTAGCATTCTCGCAATAAGGTAATCCCTATACACTTTATTAAAACCTCTCTGTATTCCCGTAACGAAAACAGCCGTTATAACGACTATTTCTATCAAATAAATACCTGCTATCAACTCCATTATGGTTGGAGGCATAACTCTTTTCAAGTTCATCATCGATAGCGTGTTGAACATACTTCCTCCAACGTTCGTACCAAAGCTATACATCTCCTCTATAGACTTTATGGCCTTTGCCACAGCTTGCAGTAATTGGATTATAATAACAGCGGAAGATGCCACGATAGCGGCTATGAACGGACCTATGAATTCACCTTGCATCTTTAGGTTTGAAACGATTTCTTGCATCGTTTTCTGAATGATATGCTCTATTTCCCATAATCTGTTCAGATAACTAACGATATTCCTTACTACGCTAGACGCAATCAAAGGCCCTTTATAAAGTGCACTCGAGACTATTCCCATTATGTTTTTTATTAAAGATGACGGTAGATTAACCAACAATCCTTCTTTCCCGAAAAGTGCGTCCTTTACAGAAGTACCAAACTTGACCATTTTGTCGTAGAGTTGTTTGAAGAAAATGGCTATGGGCGAGTTCTCCTTACGCAACCTTCTGTACTGTTCAATAACCTTAAGCACAGCCATCTCTACAGGTATGTTTTGCCTTAAAGCGCTCTGTAACTCAAAAAGTCCATCGACGAACTCTCTCTCCAACTTTCTGATGAATTGGTCCAACTCATAAGGCCTTTTACTTCTAAAATACGTCGCAAAAATTATCGAAATTGCAGGGCCCCAGATAACGAAGATTGCTCTCCCAGTATCTTTTAGTATATGCTCTGGTCCATACTTACTCAAGCAGTATTCTTCCCATTTTGCCTGTGCCTCTCTTGGCGAATAATGACTAAAAATGAGCCTGTAGTCGTTGTAAAGTTCCATGTAGTAAAACAACCCAGGTATGGTTATGATAAACCCTATTAAAATCGCTGTCGGAATTATTGGTATTTTTACGTTAAGCTTGCGAATGTAAATGTACTTTTCCGGCTTGACCTCTTCCAACTTTTCAGAATGTGAATAAGTTGCAGGTCTCTTGGAGATCATCCTGTAAAGAAACCAGAAAAGGAAGAAAGGTAAGATGACCGTATAGCCTATCCCTATGTAAAGAGGATTTACACTTTTAGTCAAGAATATGCTGACCATCGGAAACATAACAAGACACATTAAGGGTAAGGTTATACCGAAAAGGAGTAGAAGCATGGATGGAACTTTTAAACTAAACGCATACTTTTCCATCTTAGCGTAAGTACTCGTCATTATCCTTTCGGTCGCGTTCATCAGTATTTCATTCCTTCCTTTCTCTGTAGGCTGCATCTCTATCAGTTGTAAAAGTATGAGAGAGTTGACGAAGTCTTCATTCCAGAGTATCCACTTTTTTGTGTAAGCTGAAATCGCATCCTTTATGTTTGAATACTTACCAGACTCCACATCCCACACAACTCTTTTGAGGTCATTGCCTAATGGACCATGACAACGTGACGCGGCAAACTGTACGGCTTTTTCATATACAGGATTTAAAGACAGGTAAGTGACCATGTAAAGGATAATACTTACAGTCTCGTTTCCAGCCCTTATTCTGACGACTTCAGAGTAGAACATCGGATAAGTCAAAACGTTATAAGCGATGAAAGGTGGAAATATCATGAAGATTATCGATGAAGGAAAGTCTATAAGAGAAATCGGTAAAAAAATAGCTAGCGAAGCTAAAAACGCTATCAGAGTGAATGAAAACACTTCATCTTCATCAACTTTCATGTCTGTGAGAAACAACGGATCTTTTAGTTTTTGCCTTATCGATTCGGGGCATTTAACCTTAAGTATTCGAGAAGACATTTTACACATTTTTTCATAGAAAGAGTATTTTGTTTGCCATTCTTCGACAAACATTTTAAAATAATGACTAGGAGGTATCAGAAACTGAGAGACATCTTCCATGAATAGATTTTTCGAATCGGCTCAATTATATGTTATTTTGGCCTACCTATTTCCAAGATAGCCATACCAAACTTTTCCTCTGGTACAGGAATCGTAAAAGAGTATGAGTAAAGAATTTCCTCTTCTTTTATAGAATGCCCATACTCAAACGTCCCTTTTGGTGTCTTAATGGTAAGCTTCCATCTATTTCCGAAATATTTTTCAAACAATGGCGGGATTATTTCCGTAACGTTAACTTTTCCAATATCTTCGCCGTAGAATACTTTGTCTTTTTCAGAGAATTTACCCTCAGTGGCTTTTTCTAAAAAATCCCCTCTAAGTATAGCGTCTATAGCTGTCTGAATGTAGTATTTTTCAACAAACGGGAGTCTGTTGTTGTAAAGTGTCAAAAGCGCTAGTGTTGCTGCCTCATCTAAATTTCTTTCTTCCTCGGCTTTCTTAACCTCTATACCTTTTGTTCCAAACTGATAGTAGAAAAACAAAAACATTACCATGACTATTATGATTGTCGAGACTAGCCAGATCAACTCCTGTGTTTGTCCTTTCATAAGCTTTCTATTGAAATTTCTGAAATACTTGAAATAAATATAATCAACTTCTAAATTATTCAATGTGAAAAAAGGTCAACTTATTCCTTTTGTATTCATCGTAATCGTGTTGTTTGGTATTATAGTCGGGTTTTTCGTTTTTAATACCTTTTATG
>JAGHAA010000036.1 GCA_021161745.1 Candidatus Aenigmatarchaeota archaeon | reverse complement strand
TTTCATTTTCGTTGAAGAATTCTTGCCATTTTTTGTATGCAAAACTTGTCCATCCATTTTTAATTGTTACACTCTCTTTTCCACTTCTTTGGACGTAGTAGAACAATAAACTTACCATGATAGCCTCCCAACTTACCGTACACATTAAAGGTCTTCTTCCCTCTCTTTCATCCTCATCCGTTATCTTATCTTTGACATACTGATAGACTGCTAAAAGTTTTGTGTTATAACATCCTTCATACTCTCTTCTTGCCGACTCATTAGCTAAATAGTTTTTTATATGCCCTAAAAATCTCTCATAAAAGTTGTTTTCAGTCCTCATGGATACTCTCATATAAACTCTGTTTTGCTATCGTTTATTTAAATATTTTACTATTCTTTAGTAGTTATTTTTTCATCTTACGGAAAACGTGAATGTAACGTACTAAGTTTCTATGAACCCTTTGCCTATGCAACTCAACGAGTATAAGATTCTTACTCTTTGGCCTTATTTCTTCATGAGCAACGATTACCATGTAGCTTAAAGGTTTTAGAACACGTTCCATGCTTTTTAAGCATTCCTCATACATCTTAGCGTTCTGTTTACGTGTAGAACGTCCATATGGGAAATCCGTCGCTATACCGTCAAAATAATTCCTTTTGTTAAAGATCTTCTCAAGCTTTCTGCAGTCACCTTTCTTTACGCTACCGTAAAACCCATAGTGCTTAAGGTTCCTTACGCTTCCTTCCACCATCTTTTCATCTATATCCACACCGTAAACTCTACAACCTATGCTAGCCGCTTCCAAAAGCAGACCACCTGAACCACAACAAGGATCGAGGAATTTTTTTCCACGCTTAATCCTAGTAAGGTTCACTATAGCCCTAGCTATTCTTGGATCCATCGATATCGGTAGGAAAAAAGGTCTGTTAGGAGGGGCTCTTTCCGTAAACTGCTTCTTATCTACCTCTACGAGTTTCCTAGTTAGTATAACAAAATCCTCCCCTACAAAAACCCAAAACTCTGTCGCTGGGTTGTTTAGATCAACACTAGGTTTAATTCCATCTTTCTCCAACTTCCTCCATACCTCGTCAGCAACTTCTTTCAAAAATCGTTGATAATCTATATCCATTCCCTTCCCTATCTTTTCGATTTTTACTGTGTAGGGCAATCGTATCCCTTTTATCTTTGCTTTTTCCACAAGCTGTTCCGCATCAGCAGAAGTAATGTCTGAAAGTATCTCAAAGATCGCATGCGTCAAAGCTAAACGTTCTCCTAACTTTTTCGGTTTAAACTTCTTTACTCCATGAACAGCGTAGTTCTCAAACGTCTCTATCAACCAATAATCTATCTTCTCAGCTTGAAAAACAGCCTCTAACTCTGCTAAAGGAAGTGTTGGATGCAGACCAAGAAACTTTGTTAAGATTATCATGCTAAACTCTCCATCTTAAAGTATTCTTTCAGGAACCTTCCAAACTCTTTGTTCGTTTTTATCAATCTCTCAATAGATTTTTCATCCATCACTTTAAACTTTTTTGCTATCTGCTTAGCTATGAAATTCGGTATGCCTTTTGCCATAAGTATACTTTCGTTTTCGTCTAGCGTATCTTCAAGCTTTTCTTTTGCACTCTTCCACCCACGCTCAACTTCGACTATCCATCTGTTATCCCTGATGTAAGGACCGTTGATCAGTCTCTTAGAATTTTTGTATTTACCTATAAACCGCTCAGAGTTTTTTACATCAAAAATCAAAGGTCCTATCTTTTCATCTACGCTAGGCAGTTCCCATACCTCCATCTCTAGCATTATTACAGCCAACTTTTTCTCATCTGTCCAGCAAGCATACCTATGGACAGAGAACTCGTATTGGTGGAGGATGTTCTTCAACCTTTCTGTGGTCTTTCTTAACTGAGGCCATAGTATGTCTGGCACAATTTCTGGTGGCTCAAAGACGACGAAAAGAAACTTTGTACGACGTTTTTTGGCTATACTTCTAAATTGTTTGACAGTTAAAGACATTTCTTTCTTTTTGAAGAAGAAACTCTCGCCCGGTTTCTTCAAAAACTCTTTCGCAAGTTTTTTGAACTTGAAAAAACTAGTCGCTGAAACTGCCGCGGCAACATTCCTATTCCTGTCTACAGGGTCTATAACTATCAAAGGTTCTCCTTTGAACATCCTTCTAAGTCTTGGGTAATCTTTCTCCTCCCAATAACCTTCTATGTCTATTATCTCTCCAGGCTTCCAGTCAGATGCATTTCTCAACACATCCAGAAACTTCCCATAAGCTAAGACTAAAAGGTCACATAAGTAGCCAGAAAAACCTTGTGTTTTTGCATCAGCTCCGTAGATTCCATTGGCTTTGAGAAATTGTTTCAAAAGTCTCGATTCATCAGAAAGGTCTGGAGGAAAATTTTTCTTTAGATACTCAACATGGAACGGTGTTCTGTCCACAGCTGACTTAATCTTCTCAGCTGACTTAAGTTTGTAGCAGGGAACTATTTCGACTCTATACTTGCCTAGAATACCGCTTACATAGGGGTGCTGTGCATACTTTATTACAATCTTCCCCTTGAGCCTTTCTACAACTTTTTTCCCTACCTCTAACCCAACCTTTTCAAGCTGTTTTTTAGAAAGAGACTCTGGAAACAGGACGAATATGTCTATCTCTTCTTTGTCCTTAAGCCAAGTATCCCTAGTAAGCGAACCAGCGAGTATAGCTTCTGCACCATAAGCTTTTGCCACTTCGTTAGTTATTTCCAACGCTTTCTCAGCTAAAGACAACAACCTTTCTCTTTCCTTTTTAGAAGGTTTTATTTTCTTCAATACTTTAAGCAAAATTTCCTGATATTTTTTCATTCTGTTTATAATTTCTCAAAACTTCACATATAATTTCAAAACTTCACCTTTGAAAGAGTTTCAAGGAGCTGTGGAAACTTTTCTTTGTGAAGAGAAAACCCAAAAGCGTTGTCATGGCCGCCCATGTCGTCTATCAACCCTTTTATCAACTTCTCAAACTTCGAATAACCTTTCTTCAAAGGTGTCCTTACTTCTACGTGTATTATGTCTCCCTTTAGGTTCGCGACCAAAACACTTTTGTCAGGCCTTATCCTAGCAAGCTTGCTTACCAGAATGCTTTGTATGTTAAACTTCGAATTTATGGTGTATACTTCCACATACTTAGTCTCAACAAGCTTCTTCGTCCTTAGGAGGGATTTCAAAGCATACTCATAGACTTTCTTGTTTAACTCCAAAAGCTTGTAGGAGGAAGGAGTCTTGCCTAAGAAGCTTGGCCCGCCCATGTTGTAGGCTTCTATGAGTGAATTCACAACTACTCTAGCATCGTCCAAATTCCTAGAAGTGCTTATCAAGTTGATGAGCTTCTTTTCCCTTTCTTTAAGTTCTGGGAAATGCTTTAGAGCAAGCTCTACTACATCTTTGCATTCCTCTTCTGCTTTATCCGCTTTTATGCCTATGAACGATATCCAAGATGCCTCTGGTGGCATTTTCAAGATTTTGAAAACCAAATAAGATGTTGACATGTAGCTCTTTGGGTCAAACATTCGTGGGTTGAAAACCTTCGCATTCTTAAACTCTCTTTCGATTATATGGTGGTCTATTATTATTGTGTTTCCTGGATCATGCCTTTTTAGGCACGTATCCAAGATTATTACACCTTCGTCTTCTTCTTTCTTTATTCTGTCATCGACATCATGAAAGCATGAGACTAACTTGTCGGGGTATTTGTTAAAATTCTTCAGCATGTAGATTATCATTAAAGCTGCAGCCGTGCATCCGTCTGCATCAGAATCGTAATAGATAGCTATCTTGCTCGAACTACTCAAAAGTTTGTCTACCTCTTCCTTGAATTTTCCAAATTTTTTAGAAAGATTCATACAATAAACAATAGAACGCGAAAGTTAAAAATTAGCTGTCCAACCTTTTCGCCATGTATGGACCATTCTTCCTGTAACCAAGCTTCCTGAAATACGGCCTAGCTCCTACGCCGCTTATTACCACTATCTTTTTCATGTCCCATTCGTCCCTAGCTATGCTCTCTGCCTCTTCCATTAACTCCTTTCCATAGCCTCTGTGTTGCCATTCTTCAGTAGGCTTTTCTCCTATAGGCAACGCAAAGCCGTAAGTGTGCAATTCTCTTACTATGGCTGTAGGGACTCTGTTTATTTCTTTTCTGTGTGCTTTCTCACTAGGCAACCTTAACCTTAAGAAAGCTATGAGTATATCTTGTTTAACATCCTCAAATGAAAGGAAGATTTCTTTTCCTTCAGACGCATTGTACTCTCTCCTAACGAGTTTTATGTTCTCCACCTTTGGCTTTAGACCATACTTCATCTCGACATGTGCCACTTCCCTACACCTAGTGCATCTACATCTGAAGCCTTGTCTTTCAAGCTCTTTAAACACCAATTCTCTTAGGTTACTTTTCTTAACACCAGCTACTATCTTCGTAGCTGGTATGTCTCGCTGGACTCTCCTTATCCTAACGAACGGAGGTATAATCTTTTTTACTTCAACCAACAGCTTTATTGCATCCTCTGTGCTCATAGGCTTATACTCACCTCTTTTCCACATTTCGTATAGCTCTGTACCTTTCACGACGACAGTAGGGTAGATTTTTAATCCATCGGGCATGAACCGTTCGTCTTTAAAGACCGTTTTGAACATTTCCAAATCTCTTTTGAAATCGGAGCCAGGTAAGCCGGGCATAATGTGGAGTACTATTTTCATCCCTGCGTCTCTTGCTATCCTTATAGCTTCTACAGTATCTTCTACCGTATGCCCTCTTTTTACTCTTTCCAAAACATCGTCGTATATCGATTGTGCACCTATCTCAACTCTTGTGGTTCCGAGCTTCAACATCATGTCAACATAACTTTGTTTACAGAAGTCAGGTCTTGTTTCTATAGTCATCCCGACACATCTATGCTTTGACCTTTCGTTCAGCCTTTGTGCCTCTTCTAGGGTTTTTGATTCCCTTCCGTTAAGTGCATCGAAAATCCGTTTAACAAACGATTGTTGGTAGGAAAAGGGTAAAGCTGGAAACGTGCCACCGAGTATTATCACGTCCACTTTATCCGTAGGATGGCCAGTAAATTTGTACTGGTTAAGCCTATCAACAGTCTGAAGAAAAGGATCATAGCCATTCCTGATTGCTCTTTGTATAGCAGGTTCTAATCCCGTATAGCTCTGCGGAGCGTTGGCACCTCTGGGGCAATATATACATCTTCCAGGACAAGGTGCTGGCTTTGCTACAACAGTTATTATCGTTACACCAGATGCAGACCTCGTAGGCTTCGTTAAAAGAATTTTTCTAAGTTTCTTTTTTTCATCATCACTACAGTAAGAAAGTATGTCTATTTTCTTGGGTAAGTTAGGCAGTCTATACTTCTTCGCAACTTTTTTGACGACTTTCATGAATCCTTTTTCATCCTTTACTTTAGACGACAAAAGCTCTTCTATTATTTCTCGATAAATTTTCTTTTTGCTAGTCATTTTTATTCACTTTAAGATAGTAAAATTTATATACCACTTCTACGTAATAATAAATATGAACCACAGAGACAAAAGGAAGCTTGAACTCCTCAGGTTTTACAGAGAACAGTTGTTTGAGGCAAAGAGTAAACTCTTCCAAGTGAGGAGTGTTAGGCAAGTAAAGTTTTTGCAACATAGAATAGAATTCTTGCAGCAAAAGATAAAAGAAATCGAGAACAGCTAGTTCTTTATTTGCATTAAAATTTGGCATGCTTTGCAAACATCTTGGCTCGTTGGTTCTCCACATATCTTACACTCTCTAACTTTTTCCTTAACTTTAAAGTTTGATTTTAACCTCTCCACAAGCTTCCAAGTGTTTTCAACAAAACTGAACGTTATGCCAGGAGATTCTTTTTCCAGACTGTTTATGAATTCCCTTGCTTTCCCTCTTAAAACGTTCGTCTTCGCATACGGACATCTCTTTGGTAGTATTGGAAGATCTCTCAGCTTAGCGTAAAGTTTTGTTTCCTCTTCCGGAATTTTTATGAGTGGCTTTATTCTCGTCACAAACTTTGGATGCTTCATTATCATCGGTTTTGGTCCACTCCTTAAAAGACGTAAGTAATCGCCTTTAAGGATGTTCATCAGAAGAGTTTCTGCCTCATCGTTGAGGTTATGACCAGTAGCAAGCTTCGTCGCTCCGAGTTCTCTGGATGTTTTGTTAAGTAAATACCTCCTCAAAACACCGCAGTACGTACATATGTTTTCTTTCATCCTTTTAGCCACATCCGTTATCGTTATACCAAACTCTTCCTCGAAGTAAAAAACATGATGCTCTATTCCCAATTTCTTGCATAATTCTTCAGCCTTCTTAACTCCGATACTCCTGTATCTCTTAACTCCCTCATGCACTGTTATCGCAAAAATCCTAATCTTAGGATTGTTCTTGAAGATTTTGTGAAGTATGTAAAGTAAAGATGAAGAATCCTTCCCACCGCTCAATGCGACTGCTATAACATCACCTTCTTCTATCAGCTTATACTCTGATATTACCCTTTTTACTCTTTTTTCAACACTAGCTAAGAAATGTCTCTCGCAATAATACTTCCCTTCGTTCGCACGGTAGTAAACGGCTTTTCTATTGCAAAAAGAACATGTCGCCACTATTTCCCTCCAAAATTTTCATGACTATTTCAACGGCTTCTTCTGGTGAATCTGCTCCCATCAGCTTCGTTATCTTTTTACTATCTAAATACTTTCCTATGTACTGCTCACATATACTTCCCAAACCTTTTATAACGACTATAGGCTTACCTTGCAGATAAGCATAGCTTACTTCTGTTAAGGTTCCTACCCCTCCGCCTACGACGATTAAAGCATCAGACGCTAAAGCTACTATTCTGTTTCTAGCGTATCCCATTCCTGTTGGTATAGGAATCGTTAAATGCCTACTTGCCTGAGAAAGGTCTTCCTCGGGCAAAATACCGACACATATCCCACCTTCCTCTTCAACACCTTTGGCAACGGCATCCATGATGCCTATGTTCCTGCCTCCGCACACGACTACAACGTTCCTCTTAGCCAAAAGCCTACCAACTCTTTCCGCAGCTTTTATCTGTTCTTCTGTTGCACCAACACTTTGACCTACGACTCCGACTATAGTTCTTTTCATGAAACCACCCAGATATTGCCTTTACCGTCTTCAAAAATTTTAAATTTCATATAACCAGCTTTCATCAAATCCTCTTTTAACTCTTTTTTTGTATAGAGATGGTAGAATCGTAGAATAGGTTTTCCATGATACTTCCACGTGACGTAAACATCACTTCTCAAAAAGTTGAGCAAAAGTTTTTTGAAAAACCTAGGCTGCCACTTCTTCCATACTGAAAGAATTAGTTTCTTTCCGACTCTTTTACACTCTTTCAAAGCCATTACCCTATTCTTTCTGGTAGGGATGTTGTGCAGACTCCTTACAAAAACGACCAGCGAAAATTTTTTGTCTTTGAAGGGAAGTGAAGATGCTTCTCCTACAACAAAAAAGCCTTTAAGTCCTTTTTTTCTAAACATCCTTTTTGCTTCTCTCACCATGCTACGCGAAAAATCCAAACCTACGCATGTAAGATTCTTTTCAGCAAACGGTATAAGGTTCCTTCCGTTCCCACATCCCACATCCAAAACTTTGCCTTTCTTAATCTCTTTTGCCATCTCCACAACAATCTTTTCTGGTCTGTTAAAAAGCGTGGACCATGAATCTGCTATCGTTTCCCAAACCTTCCTTTGTTGTTTTTCTACGTCCATCAATTCATTACTTTGGTTTGCGTGTTGAAAAGAATTGACTAATTTTGTATCTTTCTGATAACGTTTCTAATCTCCTTTTCCACTCTTTTTCTTTCTGTGGACGAAAGGATTGGTGAAAAGAAAATCTCAACCCTATTGTTCGCTGGTTCAAGAAGGAGAACTCCTACGATCTTACCATCCTTACCTAGTAAGTATTCGTACGCGTGCATCCTAACGTAAAACCCTTTTTCTTTGAGTAATTGTAAAAAAGCATACCTTTTTTCGTAACTTTCAAACATTTTTATCGATAGCCCCGGCCGGATTCGAACCGGCGTCGCGAGGTCCAGAGCCTCGCAGGCTTGACCAACTACCCCACGGGGCTTTTGCTATTCAATTATTCTCGATCAAACTTAAAAAACGTTAAAAGCTAACTACTGTTTATTTTAATTCATGGACGTCTTCGAAAGAATAAAAAAGATAATAGAAGAAGGTAGGAAATTCGACCATCGAAGGTTGTTCGTTGTATATGGAAGTAATAAAGCAGCAATAGCAGCAAAGATAATCTCCCTACTACCTCATCCACTAAAACTTCTTTACGTTTCTCATTCGTTGGAAATAGAAAAAGAGGGGAAAAACAACTTTCAAACTTTCAAAAATGTTTATGGTAGGGATTTCGATTCGTTGATCTTTCCGGAAACGGAAACTGTGCTCGGAACTACGTATGACGCAGTAGTCTTAGACTTAACGCATCAACTTGTCCCGAATGATATAGGCATACTAGTCGAAGTGGTTAGAGGTGGTGGGATTTTAGTCTTCATGACTCCCAAGCCGGAAGAATGGTCAAGGGTAAGGACTTTTTTCCAGAAAAAGTTAGTCGTACACCCTTACAAACTTTCTGACCTTAAACCACGTTTCATCCAGAGGTTCGTGAGAAAGCTTGAAGAACATCGCGGAATTTGCTTTGTAGATGCAGACAAGCTAGAAATCCGCTATAATCCTGTCGATGAAGAGGTGTTTGAGGATGAAAGAATAGAATTACCGAAAGATAAACTCTTCTCTGAAAATCTTTACAGCCTTTGCAAAACAAACGATCAAATAAAGGTGTTAAAACATTTTGAAAGGTTCTACGAAAAGCCTAAAACTAAGAACATACTAATACTTACAGCCAATCGTGGACGTGGGAAGTCGGCAGCTCTTGGGTTAGGGATAGCTGGCTTCTGTCAAAAGCTAAGGAATAAGAAAAGAGTTAGGGTCATAGTAACAGCTCCTCAATTCCTCAACGCGAAAACAGTTTTCGAATTCCTCCAATTAGGGTTTTCCAGCTTGGGGATCAACCATAGAAAGATAGAATTTGAGGGTAAAATCTCTTCGATAGAGGGAAGGAATTTTACAGTAGAATTTTGGAACGTCAACAAACTGTTCGGAAAAAAATGTGATTTATTAGTCGTGGATGAAGCTGCAGGCATACCTGTTCCAATCCTTTTCAAGTTGCTTAACTTCAGCGACAGGATAGTTTTTTCTTCGACTATACATGGGTATGAGGGTGCTGGTAGAGGGTTTTCCGTCAGATTCATGAAAAAGTTGCGGGAAAATAAAGAGTGGGTTGTAGAAAAAGTTGAAATGAAAACGCCAATAAGGTATGGGAAAAACGACCCGATAGAAAGATGGCTTTACGATTCTCTTCTGTTAGATGCAGAACCTGTAGCGTTAACGAAAAGTGAAGAAGAACAAGCTATGAAGCATAGAGTTAAGTATGTACTACCAGATTTAGATAGATGGTTTTCCGAAGAAGAAAAGAAACTAAGACAGTTTATCGGAATCTACGTCCTTGCGCATTACAGAAACAGGCCTAACGACGTTGAAATAATCGGAGAGGCACCACACCATAAGATAAGAACACTCGAGCTTAAAAACGGAAAGATAATCTGTTCTTTGCAGATAGCAGAAGAAGGTGGTTTTGAGGAAAAATTCATAAAGAAGTTGTTAAAAGGTTATGAACCACAAGGCCACATAATACCTGATCGAATAGTAAAGCATTATCGCATACCAATCTTTGGAAAGTTTAGAGGATTAAGAATAGTGAGAATAGCAGTCCATCCATCTCTCTTTGGCAAAGGATTAGGATCGTTGATGTTAAGACGTTTGGAGAAAGAGTTTAAAACAAAAGTTGATTGGATTGGCGCAAGCTTCGGTGCGAGTTTTGAACTTCTGAAGTTTTGGATTAAGAACGGTTATGTGCCTTTACATTTGAGCCCAGACAGAAATCCTGTTTCTGGTGAGTACAGTTGTATCGTAGTTAAACCTTTAAAGGATGAAATGAAAGAAGTCATGGATGCTGTTGAGTTCGAGTTTAAGTTGCGAATTTTAAATTCATTACAGGATACTTATTTTGATTTGGAACCCGAGATATCAAGGCTTTTGTTCTTGAAGCCCGTAAAAAAGGAAATAGAGTTGTCGTTGACTAATTCACAAAGGGAAAGACTAAAGATGTACTTGAAAGGTCCTATCGATTATGAGGCATGCGATGATGCTATAAGGGAAGTTGTAAAGTACTATTTCTTGAAAAAACTTGTCAAGCTAACAGAGCTTCAAGAAAAAATATTGATAACTCGCGTTCTAAAAGGTAAGAACTGGGAAGAAACGGCTAAGGAGCTTGCGATCGGTCCAAAGTTTTGCGTCGTCGAAGTTAGAGAGATCATGAGGAAAATCTGTAAGAAGGTGTTAAAATGAAGAAAATACACTTCTCCAAAGAATACAAAAAGAAACTTCTGAAGGGGGAGAAGTCCTCAACTATAAGGCTTGGGAAAAGGAAGAAGTACAAGGTTGGTGATGTAGTAGAGCTTGTAGTAGAGGAGAAGCCTATAGCCAAGGCTTTGATAACAAATGTAGAGTACGTTCGTGTAAAGGATCTTACAGAGGAAAGAGCGAAAAAGGATGGTTTCCACACGAAAAATAAGCTTATAAAAGCGTTGAAAAAACATTATCCAAGGATAAAGGACAACAACACAGTAACTGTGATAGAATTCAAGATAATAAAAGATGGTAAGAAGTCTCAGCACGGAGCGTAATCATCACGCCCCATCGGTAATCCCGTAACTCATCATCGACGACGGTTTTTCAGGTGACTGTTTACTCATCACCCTTCAGGTGACCGTCGTTTCATCATCAAAACCTGTCGCCCTGCCCCAGGCTCCTCTTTCATCGCAAGCACGTTGCCAGCTCTAGTGGAGACGGTACAGGGCAATTATTTTTTCCGTTCAAAACGTTTTAAAATTTTAAGTTGTTGTTCAGTCATCAACACCGTTATACGTATAGCATCAGGTTATTTTAGATCCCTACGTCTTTCAGCAGAAAAGATTAGGTGACAATAAAAAACGCTTAAATTGCTGAAAGGAAATATAAAAAGCGAGTGATGGAGATGGGTGCTCGACGGACAAGGTGGTCAAGAAACACATCGTCATCTCTACTTCTAAAGATTTAGAAAAGATAAACGAAAGAACAAAGTTCGTTCACTTCAGAAAGTACATAAGCTCAAAGTTGTTGGAAGAAGTTATCCGAAGAAGTAAAAGAATTGTTTGTATTTCATTATCAACTTCTTCGTTGAAAAAATGGAACAAAAAACTGGAAGAAATCGTCAAAAATCGTGGGATAAAAGTAGTAGTCCTTAAAAGGTATGGGCGTCCGAACTACCTAGAGAAGATGATGCTAGCAAAAGCTTACAGGAATTTGGAAAATGACGATGACTCATATTTAAGGATTATGGGAGGAATAAATTTTAGGTGAAGCCCATGGAAGGTCTAAAAGAGTTAGCAGCACACATAGTTGCTAAGGCTGTAAAAGAAGTCTTTCCAGAAGCCAAATTGGGAGATTTTGAAATAGGGAAGGAAAAATCGTATTATGAATTTAAAATAAAACCTCTCAAAGCAAAAGATGTCGAAGAGATACAAAAAAGGATAGATGAAATTTCTAAGAACGTTGAGTATGAAGTTTTAGAGCAAGATACTAAAGCTGCAAAATCTTTGTTCAAAAATGAGGAGTACAAGCAGCTTATACTAGAAAACCATCCAGGAAAAGTATCCATCATAAAAATAAATGGTTTTTTCGACGTCTGTAAACACGTTCCGGAGGGTAAAGAAGTTTTTATAAAGGTTCTTAATGTCTCCAGCTCTTATTGGAAGCTTATAGACGATGCTATGCAAAGAGTTTGGTTCGTAGCCTTTCCGAACAAAGAACAGTTAGAAGAATACGTTCAACGACTGGAGGAACTTAAAAAACGTGATCACCGCTACATAGGTGAAAAACTCGACCTCTTTCATGTAGAGGAGATTGTAGTTGGACCAGGTCTCCCTATAATCCATCCAAAGGGTATGGTAATAAGGAATGAACTCATAAAGTTCATGAGAGAAGTCAACGATGAGATGGGTTTCCAAGAGGTGTGGACTCCTCATTTGGCAAAGACCATACTCTGGAAAATCTCAGGACACTACCAGAAATACGTCGATAAGATGTTCATGTGGGACATGGATGATGAAGAATGGAGTCTTAAACCTATGAACTGTCCTTTACACATCCAGATCTACAAGTTTAAACCTCGAAGCTATCGTGACCTCCCTATAAGGTTTTCTGAATTTGCAACAGTTTACAGGAAAGAACAGTCTGGAGAGCTCCATGGGTTAGCAAGGGTTTGGTCGCTAACTCAAGACGACCATCATGTAATAGCTAGGCCTGACCAGATAAAGCAAGAGATTAAAAACATCGTAAAAAGCGTTATAAAAGTTTATGACGTCTTCAAGTTAGAGTACAAAGTTAACCTCTCTACAAAACCTGAAAAATACATAGGAAGTGATGACCTTTGGGAGTTAGCTGAGAAGTCGTTAAAAGAGGTTCTAGAGGAGATGAGAAAGGAAGTTGGGTTAAGATATGAAGTAAAAGAAGGAGAAGGAGCATTCTATGGGCCAAAGATAGATTTTGACGTCAAAGACGTCATGGGAAGATGGTGGCAACTAGCAACTATTCAACTTGACTTTTTCATGCCACAGAGGTTTGAACTTTCTTACGTCGATAAAGATGGTAAAGAGAAAAGGCCTGTTATGATTCACCTTGCTATCTTAGGTTCTTTAGAGAGGTTTATGGCGATGATAATAGAGCACTTCGGTGGAAGATTTCCAGTATGGTTGGCACCTATCCAAGTAAGAATAATACCAGTTTCCCAAAACTACGTAAGCTATGCATCTCAACTCCTACAAAGAATGAAAAAAGAAAGGATAAGAGTAGATATGGATGAAGAAGGGACAGTTGAGTACAGAGTAAGGAATGCTGAGATTGAAAAGATTCCTTACATTGTGATAGTTGGCAAGAGAGAAGCCGAAAGTGGAAAACTTGCTGTAAGAAAGGCGGGAAAAGTATCTGTTCTTGGAGTGGATGAATTCATTTCGAAGATTAAGGAAGAAATCGATAAAAGGTTGATTGGATGAGAATCCTCCTCTCTCATGTAGATTTTATAGAGTATAAACCCGTGAAGAAGGAAATCGAATCGGCTGAAAACGTTGATCAAAAGGTGAGAAGGGTTGAGGAAGCAGTCGTCGCTTTCGTTGCAGTAGAGAAAGAAGATGGGGAAGGAAAGGTTGAAACAGCGATAAACGAGATTCTGAAAAGTCTTGAAAACCTTGGAGTTAGAAGAGTCGTTATCTATCCTTTCGCTCATTTAAGCAATGAATTGAAAAAACCATCAGAAGCGTTAGAAGTGTTGAAGAGAATGGAAGTTCTACTCAAACAAAAAGGTGTAGAAACTTACAGAGCACCGTTTGGGTGGTGTAAAAATTTGCATATAAAGGTAAAAGAACACCATCTTGCCGAGCAGCTTAAAGTCGTTTAACTCATTTTGCCTTTGTTCCAGTGACATCCAAAGGTTCTGCATGCTGCCAGAGTAACTCGAAAAGCGGTTGTATTACTCCTGAAGCTGCATGAGGAGATTTACTCCATATTGCCATATCCTGCGTCGCATGAACTTTCTCTGTCAAGCCGAAGATGAATTGCTGTCCGTCGACTACAAAAACCCTTCCGGATATCGGTATTCTATCTCTAGGTACAGCCCTTATATCCGCTGTCCCGGCCAAAGCTTTTATGGCTTCTGTTGCAGCATCCGTAGGAACTGTGGCTATCTTTATTTCTACTCCCCTTTCTTTAGCTTTCTTAAGGGCTTCAAAATGATTCATGAATAATTCATTCAACCCTTCAGGAGTCGTTATGATGTTTATGGATTTTTTAGCGTTCTTTATCATCGTATCTAGCTGTTGCATCACAGAATACTTACCTCTCAAAGCTCCTGTCATTTCTTCTGGCGTAACTAACTGTAAACCTTTCTCAAAAAGGTTATTCAGCTCTTCCATTATGTCAGATTGCTTTAACCTATCTATCCTTTGGACCATTTCTTCCATCTTTTCTCTTATCTTAGCCTTTGCTTTCTCCAGAGCCTCTTCTGGTGGTATAGCGACGTACCTTAAGGGCTTAGATGTCTGAACGACTACAAATCCCTTGTCAGCCAAGCTTTGGAGTACATCATAAGTCCTTGACCTAGGAACGCCCGTCATCTCAGAAAGTTCTCCAGCCGTTGCTGTTCCTTTGGCAAGGAGAGCAACCCATAGTTTCCTCTCATAAAGGTTTAAACCTATTGCTTTTAATGCGTCCATTACTTTTTGGGATGCTAACATGGTGCATGCACCTACTACACAATGATTACTAATGAGTAAATTAAACTTTTATACTTAAATGTTTTTTAACCGAACTTTCCTTGACTCTCGAAGAGCATCTTTAGCCTGTCTATCGTGTCTGCCTCTTCAGGCCCCTTGTCGGTTCTGACTCTAACAAGTCTGGGGAACCTCAAAGCAAACCCAGAAGTGTACTTTGGGCTTTTTTGAATCTCTTGGTACGACACTTCCACGACTATCTCTGGCCTAACCCATACGACTCTACCTTCTTCTCTTTCTATCAGAGGTTTTAGCCTTTCTGTCATCTCTTGGAATTGTTCTTCTGTAAGTCCAGTTCCCATCATACCACACGTAAGGAACTCGCCAGTGTCAGGGTCTCTGACGGCTAGAATGTAGGAACTCAGCCATTTTGCCCTAGATCCCTCTCCCCACTCTGCCCCGACTATAACTAAATCCAGAGTTTCCATCGTCGGTTTTATTTTATACCAACCACCGACATGCCTCCCAAATATGTAGGGGGATTCAGGATTTTTTATCATGATTCCCTCTTGCTTGAGAGAAAGAGCTTTGTGGTAAAACTCTTCAATCTCTTTTATATCGCTAGAGATTATCCTTTCTGCTATCTGGATTTTCATCGGGACTTCTTCGACTATCTCCTCTAGAAGCTTTATCCTCTCCTTCAAAGGTTTGTTAAACAAAACCTCTCCATTGAGGTAGACTATATCGAACAAGTTTAGTTGAACTGGAATCTCCTTCGCCATCCTTTCTATATCGTACTTTCTCTGTATTCTTTGGCTAAGTTTCTGGAATGGAAGAGGTTTTCCTGTCTGCTTATCTATCGGCCAACCTTCACCTTCGATAATACATTCTTCTGCCTTAACATGATTCTTGACCGTTTCCACAACATCTGGAAACTGTTTAGTTACTTCTTCCAACCTTCGAGTAAATATCCAAACTTTTTCTCCTTTCTTATGTATCTGCATCCGCATCCCATCGTATTTGAACTCTACTATTACAACCGGATGTCTTTTAAGAACCTCCTCTATACTCTCAGCTTTTATACCCAACATGACTTGGATGGGTCTTCCTAAAACGGGCTTTACGTTTTTAAGCCCTTCCAATCCTTTTTCCTTACAAAGAACTGCAACCTCGCCGAAATCTGAAAGTATATTCCAAGCATAGTCGACTGCCTGGATAGCATCTTCCTCTTTCACACCTTTCGGGATTAGGAAAGCATAGGCTATGGCATCTCTTATCAACCCTTCAGCAACGCCTATCCTCAACTCGCCTAGAATCGTTCTTACGATGTACTTTCCCTCTTTCGGTTCTGCAGAGTTCAACAACTCTGCTACCAACCTTATCTTCCTATCCTGAGACCCTGGTCCTGTGGTTGTAGCGACCTCCCTTAAATTAGTGAAAACCTTTAGGACTGTCAAAGTCTTCTTTATCAAAGTCACCTGTTTTTTGTTCTTTATTAAAATTTCGGCCGTTAAGCCGAGATCTCCCGTTTCTTTGAATTTTTCTTCCACTTCAGTAGAAGTAAAGCCTGTGGAAATCGATATAGCTTTTATCATCATCTGAGTGGCCATTCCTAGCTCATATCCAGTAAATTTTGGGAAAACTATTCCTTGAGAGAGCAAAACTATCTGATAAAGATTCTCATCTGGAGTCTCCCTAAAAAGCTTTGCGAGTATGTCCCTTTTTTCAAGCTTTTTAGTGGTTGATTCCAGCTTTTCGTAGACTTCTACTAACTTTTTGTACTCCATACAATAATCTTTAAGCTCTTAGAATGCTTAAAGATGTAGAAAATGAACGAATGGAATTACAGGATATGTGAAGTCTGTTTGAAAAATGCGCATGAAAGAGTTGTCATGGTTAGAGAGGTGCTAGTCTCTGCGGACATAAAAGGAGATAATAAGAAGGAAATGTGGGTTTGCCCTAAGTGTGGGGCAACAAAATTTCTTTAAGTTAAGGAATTCAATTTATTTTTGACTGGTATGGATGTTTTAGAATGTATAAAGACTAGACGTAGTATAAGGCTATATCAAAAAAGAGATGTGCCTAACCATTTGATAGGTTTGATATTAGATGCTGCCACGAGAGCACCGTCTGCTGGAAACCTTCAGCCCTGGGAATTCATCGTCGTTAGAGATCCCGAAAGGAAGGAAATGCTATGGAGAGCTTCTTTGAAGCAAGACCATGTAAAACATGCTCCTGTCGTGATCGTAGTCTGTGCTAACGTAAAAAAAGTAGCAGCGAGGTATGGAAAGAGGGGAGAAAGACTTTACGCCATCCAAGATACTGCAGCAGCAATCCAGAACATGATGCTCGCTGCTCATGCTATAGGCTTAGGAACATGTTGGGTAGGTGCTTTTGATGAAGAAGAAGTTAAGGTTGCCTGTTCCATACCGGAGCATATTCGACCTGTAGCGTTGATAACAGTCGGTTACCCAGCAGAAAAATCTTCGGAACCCCCGAGAGTCCCATTCGAAAACCTCACATGGATAGATTTCTATGAAAACTCTAAGGAACCTTGGGAATTTGGGCTAAAAAGTCTTGATGCTTATGTAAGGGAACTTCAACTCTCGATAGAAAGAAAGTTTGACGAGTTCTCTAAGAAGAAAAAGAAGTCGAGTTTTTTGGATGAACTGAAAAAGAAGTTTTCTCCATCAAAGAAAAAATAATATTTGAAAAAGCCTTCAAATTATTGAGTAGGTGAAATGTTTGAGAAAGTCGATGGTTATTCTTTTGGTTTACATGCTTCTCCTTCCTTTAGTCGTTTCAAAACCGATAGAAATCCGATTGGAGAAAAATTCGTTCGACGTTTACACCGGAGAAGAAACAAAAATACCCGTAATAATAAAAAACAGTCAGGAGTTTTCTGACAGACTGTACGTTTCGATATGGCCTCCCGTATATTTTGTAGAAATAGAAAAGTACTCCCTTGTTGTTCCCCCGAAAAACGAAACTACCATTTATCTTAAAGTTTTGCCACCGATTTCGGCAAAGGAAGAGACAAAAGAGATAAAGCTCAGCATTTTTTCCGAAAAAAGCAATGCAACAGACTCGAAGACTTTCTTTTTGAACGTCATAAGAAGGAGTGGTATTTTCATATCTTCATTTTACTTACAAAGAGAAGTCTTTAAACCGAATGAGACAGTAGTAGCATCCTTGAGTGTAAGTAATCTTGATGAGCAATCACATTCAATCGTTTTACTTTTCAAATTAAAGAAAAACGGATTAGTTCTCAAAACACAGGAGATAAAAAAGACTATTAAACCAAAATCTTCGTTGGTTGTTGAGTGGAGATACGGATTGGATGAATATCAACCACCTGGAGAATATAAGATAGAAGCATTCTTGATGAACAGTTTTAGGAGAGTCTTGGACTCGAGAGAAAAAAGCTTTGTCGTAGAAAAAGTGAAGAAAGTCGTAAAAACTAAAAACGTTTCATACGGATTTTTCGAGCATAGAGTAATCATTTACGTTAAAAACGTTGGTAATGTTGCCCTTAAAAATTATACGATAGAAGAGTATGCGCCAAAATTCTTGAAAGAGTTCTTCTACCCTGAGACAGAACCATCGTCGATGAGGATAGAGGAGAATAAATTTGTCGTTAGATGGGTACTAGAAGAGTTGAGCCCAGGAGAAGACTTTAGGATTGAGTACAGAGTAAAATACATGAACATAGTCGTCATAGGATTGATGCTAATAGGCTTAGTGATGATCGCCCTTTCCTCCACTTTAAGACCTAAGATAGAGAAGACGTTCAAATTCAAAACAGAAAAAGAGGATAAATTCATCGTCGTGTCTTTGAACGTTAAAAACAAATCTACTAGGCCTATACATAACGTCGTAGTCACTGACATAGTACCGCCTATTGCAAAAGTCGTAAAAGATTTTGAAGTTCTCACACCGTCTATAAAGACGACTGACAGAGGAACTAAGCTCGTATGGAAGTTAGGAACGCTGGCTCCAAAGGAAGAGAGGATTATCGTATACAAGATAAAACCGACTATACACGTCATAGGTGGGTTCACACTTCCACATGCAACGATGACTTACACGACTAAGAGAGGAAAAAAGAAAGGGTCTGTTTCTAAAAAGGTTAGAGTTGTTTATGAGATAGAAGGTAAAGTTTAAAAACTAATTCACCAATCAATTAATAGTCGCCCCCGGTAGCTCAGTCTGGATAGAGCGCTCGGCTGTAGGCTGGCACCTATGATCGAGCATTCGGTTTGGTGATGGTGTTGGCTGTTAGCCAGCGCTCAGAAACCGAGAGGTCGCCGGTTCGAATCCGGCCCGGGGGATTGTAATCTTTTTACAAGACAAAGCCCACCAGATTTAAGTGAAATTAAAAAGCGTGGTTTTACTTTTTAACTTCTCTTAAAGTTTTCAGTAATTTACTATTTCTCGGTCTTAAAGACTTATTCTAGCCACTTTTTGAAGAAGAAAAAATTAGTAGAATGCTTTCGTATGAGTATCGGATTAGAGAAAGATGTAGTTTTAATCTAATTTTAAATTTCTTAGTTTCCTAAAAAAACTATAAATAACAATAAGTAAAGAAAGGCTATCCATGTAAGCATATAGGGGAACAA
>JAGHAA010000061.1 GCA_021161745.1 Candidatus Aenigmatarchaeota archaeon | reverse complement strand
GTTGCTATTATGGGGAACTCCCCCAGCCGTTGGGGTTGGGTCTAAACTTTTAACGGGGCTACCTAAGGTGGGCAAGGTTGTTAAGATCGGTCTTGCGGGTGCTGGCGCTTATGCAACGGTGGGAGAGGCAAGGGAGCTTAAGAAAGCCATGGAGGAAAAGAGGTATGCCGAGGGGCTGGTTAGTGCTATGGAGTTTGCGGTAGCTGGGATAGGCTTTGGTAAGGGCTATGAGGCAATAAAACCTGGAGAAGCTAAGGCTTTCTGGGAGCTATTACCCTACAGGAAACTGATCAGCGATACAAAAGGAAAGCCTATAAGCAGCGAAACAGTTAAAACCGTAAAAACAAAAAAAGTTTCTATTGTAGATATTAAAAAAAGAATAGCGAAAAAGCGATTACTTTCAAAAGAAGAATTACCTTTACGGCAAGAAATTTTAGCTCAATTGCCAAATGCTGAAAGTTACAAGCTTTTTACTGAGGAACAATCAGAAATTAAGCTTGTCGAGCCGCCAGAAACAAAAACCAAAACATCTAAAAAACCGAAGTTAACTCAACCAGAACTTTATCAAACCTTAAAGGAACATTTTGGTGTTAGTTATATAGCTACTACTGAAAAAGGAAATGTCTTATCCGTGCATATCACAAAGCCGCAATTTGAACTGATGAAACCCCATGAGAGGAGAGCGTTGGTTAGACACTTAGAGAAAATAAGGTTTGGGAGAGTTTCCGATAAAGAAGCAAGAAAGCTTCATAAGAAATTTAAAAACTTAGGGCTCTTTACTTCCTACACTAAAGAAGAGAAACTTACTGAATTTATGTTATCCAAAGAGGCTAAACTACAACTATCAAAACAAAAGACAAAACCTGATGCAAGAATGAGTTACTTTAAGCTTCCTAAAAAAATGAGGAAAAAGTCTTATGAGAAGACATACTTTAATAAAAGAACGGTATCACTTAAAAAGAGACAGATAAACAAAAATCTCGATTACAAAAATACAAAAATAGGCAGAAAAGAAGCTCTAAAAACATTTAAAGATATAGAAAAAGAACTGAAAAAAACAACTGATATCAAATCTAAACCAAAATCATCAGTAAAACCGAAGACCAAGACAAAGCCGATAGTGAGCATAGTGAGAAAGCCAAAGATTTTAGAGAAGAACAAAGTTATTGAAGATCCTATAAGAGACTTGGAGAGGAACATAAAAATACAAAACATACCTTTTGTTAAGATACCTTTGAGATTTGGACAAAAGAAGATGAGTGAGCAAAGAGAGAAGGTAAACCAACTAACAACAACCGAAATAAAACAACTACAAACCACAAGTGAGATAAACAAGATAGGTAGAGGGTTTGGGAGGTTGAAAGTGAGTTTTGTAGATTTCTTAAAGATTAGGACAAATAGGACAAAAACCAAGAAGCCTAAGAAGCCAAAGATAAAAATACCCACATTGAAGAAGGAGAAAAAGATACAACCATTGACCTTCAAGAAGCCTAAAAAGAGCATAGTGGAGTGGGTGTATATCTTTGGGAAAAAATACAAGAAAAAGAGGTGGTTTTAGTGGATGGAGAGGAAGCGATGATTTTTTTCTTTACTAAGGTGCTGAAATTCATAGTGGTGGCGATAGGGTTCTATGCTGGGTGGAAATACGTATCGAGAACACAAGGAAAAGAGTAAAGCCATAATCCTTGGCTTTCTTATTTCTTTTTGGCTACTCGGTGTATTTGCGACAAGCTTTGAGGATATTGTAGAGGTTTTTATCATATGCCTACTTGGTTCTATGACCGCCTATGGTCTCGTAAATGCCTGAATTTTAAATCGCATATATAAAGAAACCCTATGTTTTTTGGGGTAATTGTGGTTGGTAAATATAAAAGTATTTGTTGGTTCAACTATACCCAAAAAACCCTATAAGATAAGGCAATTTTTTGCATGAAAACGGCAAAATTGTGATGGGGTATTACCCCTACAATATCCAACCAAAAAGTTTATATACTATAAAACTATAATATTATATTGAGGTGAGGTAAGAAATGGGTAAGGATAAAAAAACAACAATAATGGTGAAGAAAGATACATGGAACAAACTGAGGCTCTTAAAAATAAGTCTCGACATGGAGAGTCTGAATGATGTCATAGAATATCTCATAGAATGCGGGTATAAAGAGGTGGATATGGTTTGCCGAGAAAACGATTGACATGTAAATACTACAATGAATGTAATGCACCCATCTGTCCGCTCGACCCTTACAAGTGTCAGAGGATATGGTATCCTGATGAAGAAATATGTAGGCTGAGAAAATTCAGCAAGGAAATATACATAGTCCAGCAGAAGAAAATTAAGAAGAAATGTGGTGATAAAAACACCATTTTTACTTTTAAGATGCTCAGTTACCCTTATGTGGTGAGGGAGGGAATAAAGGGCATAGTGCCGGATAAATTCAGCATACGCAAAGAAAGGCAATGGATTATGGAACATCCACCAAAGCGATGACAAAAGATTTATATATGAGAAGATAATTAATATTATTAAAGGTGGTATAAATGAAGGATATAACTATAAAAAGTCCCATAAGAAAAATATGGAGAGTTAAATCCCAGAACTCAGAAATTCTGGCAATATCAATACCGAAAGACCTCGTAGATAAATGGGGATTAAAACCAGGAGATTATATATTCTTTGGTAAAAACAGAAATGGAGAAATAATTATATTTCCTATACCAAAATGGAGCATTGAAGAAGTTAAACCTAAACACCTAATTAATTATGAAAGCAAAAACCGAGCTACGGAGTAAAAACATAGTAAAAACCTTCGATTCATTGCAGGAAGCCAGAGAATTTCATAGTGGGTTAAAATATCCAGGTTGTGGCATTATTTTTAATAACTCCGTACAAGGGCTTGGCAAAACTACTAAGGCAATACAAATAGCCAATGAAAGCAACTC
>JAGHAA010000048.1 GCA_021161745.1 Candidatus Aenigmatarchaeota archaeon | reverse complement strand
GAACTCTTACGACGTCCATCCACGATTCTACACTTCTTTCGAGAACATGGGGATGTCTCTCTATGCTTTCGTTCTTGATTCTCATCTGCCTAAGGACAGAGATTTTTCTTCTTAAAAGTGTTGGATTGAACTTTAAAATCTCAGGATGCCTCCCAACGATAGACCTTAGATTAAACCCTAACGATTCTATGTTCTCTACCCTTTCCCTTAAAGTCTCTGGTCTATACCTTATGATCCTTGGAAATCTCTCAACAGACCTTTTAAGTTCGATACCTTTTTTCTCTAAGTACTCGATGTTAGTCTTTATCCTATCGGGAGATGTAGTTAGGATTTTTGGTTCTTCTTCCAAGATCTTTCTCACATCCAGTTCTTTCGATAAAAGGTACTCTATTCTATCCTCAAGAGTATCCATTCTATATTCTAGAATAGTTGGGTTGTATTCCAGAATGCTTAACGGTAGGTCGTATTTTTTGAGCAAAAGAATAGCATCTACTACTCTTTCTGGTCTTAAATCGAAACTATCACTTTTTATTCCAAATCTGGCTTTAAACACAACTTTTACCAATGAAGAGTCTTCTTCGTTGATCGATTTAAAAGATTCTTTAAGCTCTTCTATATCGGTTTTTCTTTTATACATGTACACTTCATAGAGTCTCTGAATCGTGGAATTAATTTGTTGATAAAGAATTCTTCGCTTTTTTTCTTCTACCGGAGTAGGAATTATATATGCACTTTCCACAACCTTCAATAAGTTGGGAAAGTATTTGAAAATAAATAGAAAACATTTAAATACATTTTCTCATAAAATAAAATATCTCTGGATTGAGATTATGTCAGACGATGATGGTAGTATAAGTAGAAGAAATGAGATACGAAAAAGGAACGCATGCATTGGTAGAAATATGGGTGAAAGATGGGAAATTGTTAGACAATATTCTCTTTATTAAAGACCTTATGAAAAAAGCCATTAAAGAATCTGGGTTAAAGAAGATATATGTGAAGTTTCACAAATTTCAACCACAAGGCTTGACAGCTTTCGCACTCCTTGTGACATCGCATATAAGTTTTCATAGTTGGCCGGAACATAAGTATGCGACTCTTGATATATATGCTTGCGACAAGGAAGAAAAGGTTTTGAAGGCTTTAGACGTTTTCTTAAAAGCTTTGAAACCGACGAAGGTAAAAAAGGAAATAATAAAGCGTGGTTACATCTACAACGGAAACAGCCAGTGATCTATTCTATCTGAAAACTTTTCCACTATTAATCTAAACCAAACGGTATATTTCTCAGGGTGTTTTTTAACGTCTGATTTGACTTTATCCCAATCCATCCACTTCCATTCTCCAACTTCTCTTTCGTTAGGAGAAGGTTCACCATTAAACCTTCCAACCAGCACGTAATCGTATTCATGCTCAAACAAATCATCAACTTTTTCTTTGTACACGAAGGAAAACAGTTTTTCTAGCTTACAAATAAACCCCATTTCTTCTTTCAACCTTCTATGCGAAGCTTCTAGCAAATCTTCACCGGGTCTTGGATGGCTACAACAGGTGTTCGACCAGAGGTTTGGTGAATGATACTTACGCTTTGATCTTTTTTGTAACATCAGTTGATTTTTATCGTTGAACACAAAAACGGAAAATGCAAGGTGTAGCAAGCCTTTTTTATGAGCTTTCAACTTTTCTTCCTTTCCAATTGTTTCTCCATTTTTATTGACTAGAATAACATACTCCATGTTATTTTCTCCTTACCATTAAAAGGATTAAAATGCTTAGGATTGTTAACACTACAGATAATTCAAACACTACGTAGTAACCATACATGTCCCATAAAATCCCCGCTAAAAACGATGCTGGTAATGAAAACAACCCTACCAGCATATCGAACGTTCCTATTCCCGTTGCTCTATACTCGCTTGGAGATAATTCTGAAATGAATGCCCTAACTGAAGGAACGTAAGTTGCTTTTTGTATTCCATAAAGGAAAAACAAAAGGTATGCGAACAAAGGATTGGATAAGAACAAAGGTATTAGTCCTATCAAAATCCATATGCCATAGGAGATGAAGATGGTGAGTTTTCTACCTAATCTGTCAGAAAGTTTACCAAAAGGTACAGAGAAAATGGATGCCGTTGCGGTAAATATGAGATAAAAGATTGGAAGTTGAACATCTGACATACCTAGCGATCTAGCATAGATCAACAAGAAGGAGTAACTAAAGTAACCTAGAGAAAATAACATACTCGAAAGTAAAAACAATTTGTAATTATTATCAAAGAGCCTAATCGAAAATTTATGCTTCTGTTTTTTTGGTGGGATATCTTTTATGAAAGCTATTATCAATAAAACTCCTAGGAGAGAGGGAATCGATGCCAAGATAAACAACTTCCTGTAACCTAAAATTGGAAGTAAAACAATCGCTAACAAAATGCCGACGACAGCTCCCAAGTTATCCATCATTCGCAATATACCAAAATTTCTCCCTCTTGTCTTTTTGGTCGAAACTTCTGAGATCAACGCATCCCTAGGAGCTCCTCTCAACTTTCCAATTCTATCCAAAACTTTGAATGGTATAAGATGTTGCCAAACTGAAGAGACAGCGTAACCTATTCTAGAAATGGAACCCATCAAGTATCCAGACCATATGAAAACTTTTCTCTTTCTAATCTTATCAGAAAGGTAGCCGGAAATCGCTTTAGAAATAGAGTTTAGTGCATCTCCTATACCATCGATCAAACCCAAAATGCTCATATTCGCCTTTATAACAGTCGTAACGAACGTAGGCCATAATGGATAAATCATGTCTGAGCCCATATCGTTAAGAAAGGATGCTAGTGAAAAAATTAGGACAGTCCTTTTTTCTAGCTTCTCATGTTCTTTCTTACTCATAATGAATAAAACCGTAAAACTTTAACATATTTTTTTACATTTTTCTTTCTGGCAAAGATTTATCAAATACCTAACAGCATACTCATTTCCAAGAATCTTTCCTTCTGGCATCTCACAGAACACATAAGTTCCGTTCTCATAGTATGGTTTTCCGTTCGAAGAATTACATAGACTATACTCATAATCCATCCCCATAAAATAACCGTTCTTGTCTTGTGATTTAGAAGGATAACCCTCTATCACTATAAGTTTTTTGTCAGTCCTCGCAAACATTATCGGAACGCCAAAATTCCATGAAAAACCTTGGGACTGTAAACATTTATAGGCTTTTTGACTATCTTTAGTCTTTACTATCGTAACATTAGTTTTGATTTTTGAAAGGTACTCGAGTAAATGGTGGCAATGAGGACACGTATCTGAATAAACTAAATAAACATAAGAATCTGACCCTTTATTCAATTCAAGAGTATTTTCACTCTCATTTTTATTTTGATAAGCGAATTCTCCAAATCCTCCTGAAACGATAAAACTAACAATTATGATAAACAACGTAATTAGCACGATATGAAATCCTTTTATTTTTAGCTTCATCCTTCCTCACCTAAACAAGAAAGAAGACTATCAAGAG
>JAGHAA010000051.1 GCA_021161745.1 Candidatus Aenigmatarchaeota archaeon | reverse complement strand
GTTCTTTAAATACAAACATGACATTCTTGATTATCGTCAAGTAAAGCACTAGGTCGACAAAAGGTATGAAATAACCAAACACTCCTGCCAGAGCACCGATTATACCGAGTATAAGACTACCGAACGTAGGGACGAGAGGCGTAACTCTTGTCGTTACAGGCGGTGCGACCAAAATTCTTAGCACGTCAAAAACTTTGTCTATGATGAAACCCAACAAAAAGCCAAAGATTGGGCCATACCCAATACCACCGAGGATTATAGGTATAGTTAGCAACTCTATCCCAAAGTACCACACTATTTCTACCATAGAGAGCAAGGTTTTGTCTAAGTAAAGTAGAAGTAGTATGAAGAAGAGGAGTGGTGAGCGAGCAGCAAGGCTTATCAGCACTATAGAAATAAACCATAACAAAGAGATGATAAACTTTCCTCTATTCCTCATCCACTCACCAAATTAAGATGTGTTGTAAAGCTTTTATTCTCAAACTATCCTAAAATCTTCCTTGACTGTGTTGAGCACGAGGTGTGTGTTTGTCCTCTCTACGTATTCCATCGACAACAGTCTTTTCACAAAGCTGTTCAGTTCCTTCCTGCTCTTAAACTTTGCGATTATCATGGCATCTGTAAGACCTGTCACATCGTAAACTGCACAAACGTTCGGATGCTTCGCAATAGTTTTTTCAACTTCTAACAATTTACCTTTTGATACTGTTATCTCTATGACGACCGAAAGCTCATACCCAAGCTTTTCATGGTCGAGCATAGTTGTGTAGCGTTTAATCACTCCAGATTTTTTCAACCTTTGGATTCTGTTTATAACGGTTGCCGTGGAGATTTTTAACTTAGAAGCAATTCTCCTGTACGATAGTCTGGAATTTTCAAGTAAGAGCTTCAGTATCTTTCTATCCAACTCGTCTATTAACGTTTGTTCAAAATTTTTATCTTTAACGGATTGTTCTTCAATGTTCATAAAATTTTTTGTTTTATTTTTTGACATTCGTTTAATATTTGTGAATTAAACTCTAAATTTGTTTTAATCTAAAAAAGAGAGATATGAAAAACGAGGAAGTAAAGAAAATTCTGGAAAAAGTTGACTTCATAGAACTTGGGATAGTCAACGTTCTAGGTCAACTAAAAACTAGAACGTTCCTCAACAAGAATGTGGATGAGATATTGGAATATGGCTTTGGTTTTGATGGTTCATCTGTAGGCATGGCAAGGATAGAAGATTCAGACTTGGTTGCTCTGCCAGACATGTCCACTTTAAGAGTTTTCGATGCTGGTGGGTACATAATAGGGTTTATGCTATGCAACGTCTTCAAGAGAGAAAAACCGTTTATGGCCGACCCTAGAAACCTACTGAAAAGTTTTTTGGAGAAATACCCATACACTTCATACTTAGGTCCAGAAATAGAATTTTACATCATAAGAGAAAATAAGCAGAACGGAAACTATATGGATCCTTACCCCGTAGACGTCTTTAAACCTCTGAAGAGGGAGTTATTGTTAAAGTTGGATTCTTTAGGGTTTGATGTAAAGCTTGAACATCATGAAGTCGGACAGGATCAACACGAAATAACGATAAGGTATGACAACCCTTTAACAATGGCTGATAAGATAATCTTTTACAAGTACTTTTTGAGAAGTTTCTTTAAAGATAAAGGGTTTGACATCACTTTCATGCCAAAACCATTTTTTGGAATGGCCGGTAACGGTATGCACTGCCATATCAGCGTTTGGGAAAATGGAAAAAACTTGTTCGAAAACGGAACCTCTTTGTCTGAAGAAGGAATGAGTTTTATCGCAGGCTTAATGGAACATGCTCAAGAAATGACACTCTTAACAAACTTTACCGTTAACTCTTACAAAAGACTCGTGCCAGGCTATGAGGCACCTTGCTACGTCTCTTGGGGGTTCGGCAACAGGTCAGCGATGATAAGAGTTCCTAGCTACAGGAACAAGGTTTCAACAATAGAATTAAGGTCACCAGATCCTCTAGTGAACCCTTATCTGGCTTTTCTATCCATACTTTCCGCTGGATTAGACGGTATAGAAAAAGGCTTGAAACCATCATCTCCGATTAATTTCAACTTATTCAAAACTCCAAGAGTTGAAGATATAGAAGTATTACCATCTACTCTGGAGCAGGCGATAAGCAATTTCATAAAAGGAAAGCTACTCAAAAAAGTATTGGGAGATGTAGCATCTAGCATAGTAGAACTCAAAAAGAACGAATGGGATTCGTACATTTCTCATTTAAGTCAAATTGAAAAACCAACTGATACTTTGGAAATAACTGAATGGGAGAAAAAAATGTATTTCTACATGTAGAATTTATTACCTTTTCCGACCTATTGATTTATAATGGCTTATTCACCAGAATTAGAGAGAATTCTGAAAGAGAAAGGAATTAAAGTCGGGAATAGAGTTAGGGTTGAAAAAAATGGGCATGTGTATGAAGGACTTTTGATGCCTAGAATAGAGGTTGGAGACGAGAAAACGTTGATAATCAAGTTGGATAGCGGTTACAACGTTGGGATAAAGTACGAAAAAGGAGTAAGAATAGAGAAGGTTGGGGAAGGGAAAGAGCCTGGTAAGATACCGAGGTTAAAGATAAGGCACAACACAGAGCTCCCAGATGTTGTCATGATTGCTACTGGAGGAACTATAGGCACGCATGTGGATTACCTAACTGGTGGGGTCTACATGTGTAGAGATCCAGAGGAAATACTCTTCATGGCTCCGGAAGTGACGGAGATAATAAACCTGAAAAAGGCTCTAAGACCATTTACGTTGGCGAGCGAAGACATGACGCCAGATGAATGGAAAACTCTTGCAAAACTTGTGGCAAAAGAACTGAATGAAGGCGCTTATGGGGTCATAATAACACATGGAACAGATACGATGCACTACACATCTGCAGCATTATCTTTCATGTTAAGAAATTTGAATAAACCCGTTGTCATGGTCGGTGCTCAGCGTAGTCCAGACAGGGGCAGCTTTGATGGGGCAATGAACCTGATATGTGCATCACATGTCGTTAAAAGCGATATAGCTGAAGTCGTTGTAGTAATGCACGGAACTACTAACGATGATTACTGCCTAGCCATTAGAGGTACGAAAGTTAGGAAGATGCATTCATCCCGTAGAGATGCGTTTAGACCTATAAACGAAATGCCGATAGCAAAAGTTTGGCAAGACGGTAAGATAGAAATCCTCAATGAACACAGGAAAAGGAAAGAAGGTAAAGTTGAAGCAGACGCAAAGTTTGAACCTAAAGTTGCAATCGTAAAGGCTTATCCTGGATCGAATCCGAAGATAATAGATTGGTATGTGGACAACGATTATAAAGGTTTGGTAATAGAGGGAACTGGTTTTGGGCATGTGCCAACGCAACCTTTGAAAAAAGAAGACTCTTGGATACCTCATGTTAAAGATGCTGTCGAAAGAGGTGTGTTCATAGGCATAACAACACAAACGATTTACGGAAGAACAAATCCATACGTCTACAGGAACCTTAGGTTGTTGAACGAAGCTGGTGGTGTACATCTCGAAGACATGCTTACTGAAGTCGCCTACGTTAAGCTTGGTTGGGTGCTTGGACATACTAAAAGCATGAAGAAAGTAAAGGGGATGATGCTTACCAACTATGCTGGAGAGATAACTAAAACTAGCGACCCAAGGAGTTTTCTGTATTAAGGATGGATGTTGTGTGTTTTACAGTATTCTAATAACTGATTAGCATATTCTTTCAGAGTCTTGATTATATCATCCAAGTTATCGTAAAGAACATCAGCCTTTATGTCCGCATACATATGGACGATTATATTCCTCAACCCAACTATTCTTTTGAATTACTCTGCCACTGTAGGTTCGACTATCTTCCTTTTCTTTATAGATTCCACAATCTGTTTGTAACTCTCTGGGACCCGTTCTCCTATTTCTGTGAGCAAAAACGCTGAGAGGTCTAGACAGAATTCCGCGCGACCTGTATGTTCCTCTCCGCTATAGACAACAACGCTAGATCGTTTACGAAAACATCCTTTCTAACCTTTTTATGAACCCAGGTTTCATCCTGACACCTTCTTTAGCTCTCTTTTTTCAAAATACTTTTTTATCAAATGCCAGTCGTCATACCACTTGATCATACTGAGCAAGTCGTTGAAGTACTCTTCTTTGTCTTCACAGAACAAAACAACACCATTCCTGAAGATTTCAAACTTCAACGTGTTTGGAGCGGAGTTTAAGATAACCACATCTACACCTTCTATCCCCAACTCATCGACAAAATCTTTCAAAAACTTAAAAAGGTTGTTAGGATGCCTTTTCAGTTTTAAAGCTATATCGATGTCGCTCTCCTCAGTCTTCCTACCTTTAGCGTACGAACCGAAAAGTATGGCGTACCTTATTCCAAATTTTTTTGACATTTCAGAAATCTTTTTAGAAAGAACTTTAAGCTCCATACTACAAAATTGAGTTTCTTAATTTTTATCGTTATGGAGCATAAAATAAGTTTGTATGGATTACAGTAAAGTTGGATTAAAGGTAGGGTTGGAGATACACCAAAGGCTTAAGACTCATAAACTTTTCTGTGATTGTTCTTCCGACATGAAAGGAGAAAACAGAATATTGGTGGTTAAGAGGAAATTAAGGCCTGTTGCCGGAGAGTTAGGGGAAGTTGATAGGGCTGCCATGTTCGAATACATGAAAGGTAGAACTTTCATTTATGAAGTTTTTCAGAACGAGAGCTGTCTGGTAGAGCTTGACGAGGAACCACCTCACTTGGTTAATCAGCAAGCTTTACTGACTGCGTTAGAAATAGCACTCTTACTTAATTGCAAGGTTGTAGATGAAATACATGTCATGAGAAAGACTGTGATAGATGGAAGCAACACTTCTGGTTTCCAAAGGACTATGCTAATAGGACTGGACGGATGGATAAATGGGCCGAGAGGAAAGGTTCCTATAGCACAGATTTGTTTGGAGGAAGAATCGGCTGGGATAGTCGATAAGCGTGGGAAGGAAGTGGTTTACAGGCTTGACAGGCTAGGAATACCTCTAGTAGAAATAACGACTGGGTTGTTAGAAGGTTACACACCTGAAGAAATCCAACAGATAGCCTTCAAAATAGGTATGGTTTTGAGGAGTACGAAAAAAGTGATGCGTGGAATAGGAACGATAAGGCAGGATATAAACATAAGCATAGAAGGTGGTGCTAGGATAGAGATAAAGGGTTTACAGGAAATAGGTTTGCTTAAAGACGTGATAGAAAAGGAAGTCAAACGACAGTTAAGCTTGTTGGAGATAAAAGAGGAGCTGAGAAGAAGAAATTTGAGCGTGGAAGAAATTTCGGATGAAGTCTTAGATGTGACAGACGTTTTTTCTGAAACAGAGTCTAAACTCATAAAAAGATTGGTGTCTCAGGGAAACAAAGTGTATTGTTTCAAACTCCCCAAGTTTGCTGGACTACTGAAAAAAGAACTTTGCGAAGGAAAAACGTTCGGTAAAGAACTTTCTGACTACGCCAAAGCCTACGGAATAGGGGGTATCATACATACCGATGAGAACTTGAAAAAATACCACCTTGAAAAAGAATTCCAAAAGTTGAGAGAATTGTTGAATGCCTCTAGCCAAGATGTAGTCGTGACCGCTGTCGGAAAACAGGAAGATGTTAAAAAGGCTTGCGATGCTGTGATCTCTCGTGCCAAACAAGCTTTGGTTGGCGTGCCGGAAGAAACGAGAGTTGTGAACCCTGATGCGACTACAAGCTTTGCGAGACCATTGCCAGGAGGAGCAAGGATGTATCCAGAAACTGATTTACCGCCTATAGAGATAAGCAAAAAGCTTTTGGATGAGCTCTCAAGTAACCTTCCTGAGAGTGTGGATGAAAAGATAGAAAGACTGAAGTCTATGGGAATAGAGGAAACGATAGCGACAAAGTTATTCCTTTCAGAATATGACGAACTTTTTGAAGAGTTTGTCGACAAAGTTCATCCACCTTTCTTAGCTAACTTATTAGTCGGAATTACTAGGAGTGTAAAAAGGGAAACGGGGAAGGAAGTCCCAGCAGATGTGGTAAGAAGAGTTATAGAATCATACGTTAACGGACTTATCGTCAAAGAGGCTGTAGAAGAAATAATGAAAGAACTTACACTAACTCCAGATGAAAACGTTGAGAAAGTTATAAAGAAACTTGGACTGGAAAGGATAAGTGAAGAAGAGCTTGTTAGGATTATTAAGCAAAAAATAGTGGAGAACAAGGAAGTTCTGGAAAGGTTAGGTGATAAGGCTGAGAAGGCGTTGATAGGGATGGTAATGAGGGAAATAAGGGGTAGGATAGAAGGAGAAGTTGTGGTAAAGAAAGTAAAAGAACTGTTAGGTCAAAGGTAAAGTGCCACGTAAGTCGGAACATTCAAGCATTTCAGAAAGTCTTTTCCAGCCTTCTTTCATTATTTTTTCAACATCTATGGAGGAGAAATCAACAGACTTAAGCTTCTCGGCCAACAATCTTTCTAGTTTTTCGTCTGATACAGACATCTGATAAAGGAAGTAGTATCTCTCTATTTCTTTGTTTTTCCTTATGTCAACTTCATCTCTCTCAACGCTCTGTAGAAAATCGGAGAAGGAATGATAAAGAGAAGTGTAGTGTTGATCGTAAGCTTCTTTCAACTTCTTGGCTTGATATGACAGAATGCAGAACTTTTCAGAATACTCACTCAAAGAAAGTTTGGCCAACAAAAATACGTAGAGATTGGGATAATCTGCTTGAGTTAAAAAGTTTTCATTGATGATTTCCATGTAAGCGTTTATCACTCTATCTGGATTTTCTTTATAACATTCCAGTAATCGGTGTAAATGTGAAAAAACAAAATTTTTCAATTCATCTTTAAGGTTTGAAAAAATTGTTTTATGGATCGGAGCTTTCATGGTATCATTCAAGGGCATTTGTTTTTAATACCTCTTCTAAAGAATTTTTCGACTTAGTTCAACGAAAATTTTATGGTTTTGCCTCATCTTTGAAAAAGTGAAAAAGATGTTATACGTATAACATCTGAAACCTTAAAAAGTTTTCCCACATAATTTTATGTAAGGTGCCTCGATGAGAGGTTGGTACTTTAACTTGCGGAATTGACTACTTCTTGCTTACAGTTATTTCTAAACGTTTCAAATTATTAAAGGAGGTGTCTGCATGGAGTTCACGAGGGTAGAGGATATACTGAAAGGTAAAGTCTCCGGTAGCGTATCTGTGCGTGGCTGGCTTCACCACAAGCGTACGATGGGGGGCGTCCACTTCTTTTTAGTTAGAGATGGTACTGGTATAATTCAGACTACTTGGAAGAAAGAAAACGTTGGAGAAGAGGTTATGGAAAAGGTTGAAAAATTGCCTGTAGAATCAGTTATCATGGTAAAGGGAGATGTTAAGGAGGATAAAAGAGCACCCGGTGGTTATGAGATCGTCGTTAAGTCTTACGATGTTATATCCAAAGCAGAGGAAGACTATCCTATAGCAAGGAAGTATCATGGGCCAGATTTCTTGCTCGACCACAGACATCTTTACATACGCAACGAAAAAATGTGGGCGATGCTAAAAGTAAGGGCGAAGATGTTGGAAGCCGCTAGGGAATGGTTTAAAGAAAATGGATTTACAGAATTCCATGCACCTATCTTTACAGCTGCTGCGTGTGAAGGAGGTTCTACGCTTTTCCCAGTTAAATATTTCGGAAAGACTGTGTATTTGACTCAAAGCTGGCAGTTGTATGGAGAGGCGGCCATAGCGAGCGTCGGTAAAGCGTACACGATAGCTCCAAGCTTTAGAGCAGAAAAGTCACGAACTCGCAGGCATCTTACTGAATACTGGCATTTAGAAGTGGAAGAACCTTTCTGCGATTTAAAAGGTACTATGAAAACGCAGGAAGAGTTGATAACGCATATATGTCATACTCTTGCTGAAGAGGTTCCAGACTTGCTAAAGATGTTTGGAAGGGAACCAGAGTATTTGCTCAGCATAAAGCCACCGTTTCCAAAAATAACTTACGATGAAGCCATACAGCTTCTGAAGAAAGATGGTGTCGACATAAAATGGGGAGATGATTTGACTTGGGTAACGGAAAAAAGACTTACGATGAAGTTCAAAGTTCCTTTCTTCGTCACGCATTATCCAAAGAGTGCCAAAGCGTTCTACCACAAACCAGATCCAAAAAGGCCAGAGGTTGTGCTATGTGCGGACATGCTTGCACCAGATGGGTATGGAGAAATAATAGGTGGTGGTGAGAGGATAAGCGACGTCGAGACGCTTATAAAAAGAATAAAAGAAGAAGGGCTGAAAGTCGAAGACTACAAGTGGTACATAGACTTGAGGAGATGGGGAACCGTGCCGCATGCGGGCTTTGGTTTAGGGGTGGAGAGGTTCATAATGTGGGTGCTTAAGTTGGACCACATAAGGGATGCTATAGCGTTTCCAAGGACTATAAACAGAGTCTATCCTTAAGCCTTTTAAGCAAGAAATGACCAAGCATTTAATCTTTCTTTAGGATAAACAATATATTATGGAAGTTTTTCTGCTAATAGGAATCTTGCTAACTCTTTCGTTTATAGATACGTACTTGACCTTCAAACTTAGGCAGAAATACGGGCCAGAGATAGAGGAACTTTCTGTTGCGTGAGTTACTCAGAGGAAGTGTTTTGGATTTCTTCATCTTCAAAACGGTAGACGGCATTCTGTTAGGCTTCGTCCTTTACCTCATCTACCTTAAAAACTCTTTCGTAGCCAATGGCATACTGTTGTTATCGATAGTGGTTTATGTCTACGTGGTTTACAACAACTACAAGATTCTTAAAGAAGGAGAAGGATTTTGAGGAACTTACGTTATACGTATAACATTAAACAAATTCCCCAACCAAATACGTTTTCTTTGCTTCAACAACTTTAACCTTAACAAATTCCCCCAACTTACAGTCACAGTCTATGACGACAGGCTTGTAGGCGAAGTTTCTTCCAACCATTGTACCTTTCTTCCCAACCTCGTCTATCAAAACTTCTCCCTCCCATCCAACCCACTTTTCGTTGTTTTGGATTTGGATTTCTTCGATGATTTTCCTTAAAGTTTTTGAACGTTTAGCTATAATGCTGTGTGGAAGCCTTTCAAATTTTTCGGCTTCAGTTCCAGGTCTAGCTCCAAACTTCGAAACGTTGACTATGTCTGGTCTCACTTTTTCGATAAGCTCGACAGTCTTCTGAAAGTCCTCATCACTCTCTCCTGGAAATCCGACTATGATGTCAGTCGATAGACTCAAATAAGGAAAATTTTTCCTGAACCCCTCTACTATCGTTAAAAAATCTTTAACAGTGTAACCTCTTTTCATAGACTTTAACACTCTGTCGGAGCCAGATTGAACTGGTAGATGGATGAACTTAAAGATCTTCGGACTCTTAAACACTTGAATGAGTTTGTTCAATTTAGGTTTTACGTAAATCGGATTCATCATCCCAACTCTTACAAAAAATTTTCCTTCTACTTGTGTAATCCTGTTGAGCAATGAAGGTAAATCATAACCAATGTCCAAACCGTAGCTTCCTGTATCTTGGCTAGTCAACCAAATCTCTTTACAATCTTCTTCTAAACTTTTCTTCACATCTTCCACTATAAGCTCTGGTGGATAGCTAAAAAACTCACCTTTACTAAACTTGACGATGCAATAAGTGCACAACTTCCATAAACATCCCTCAGAGATCTGAACAATGTTTATCACAGGGTTCTTCCTTACTTTTGGTAAGCAAACCTTAGGAGTTTTGGTAAATTCCAACTCGACGACTCTTTTCCCCTTTAACGTTCTTTTAACCACTTCGACTATTCTTGTCACAGAGCCTGGTCCAATCAAGCTCGCGTTCTGGTTCAACTTTTCCACAACGTCCTTCTCAGCTACAGGCATACAGCCTGCTACGATTAAAGGCTTGTTAAGTTCAGAAAGTTTTCTTATCCTGTCTATCATCCTATGCTCAGTCGGTGTTTTAACTATACAAGTGAACAGGATTATAACATCAGAGTTTTTAGCATCATTCACTATTTCAAATCCTTCGCGCTGGAGAAGACCTTTAGCTATTTCTGCATCGTTAAAGTTTGCCGCACAACCATAAGCTTCTACGTAGACTTTCATCCTAACTACTTTTTTCATGAACTTTCTTTTCTATTATCTTTAAAATCTTTTGCGGTCGCCTGATACCTTTTATCATTATCTGATTTTCCATGCCAGCAGTTCCTACTAGTAGAATGTTTCCAAAATCGAATAATCTACCTAACACACCTTTACTTATCGTTATTTCAGAAATCTTGTCATACATTATCGATTTCCTTCTCTTTGCTATAAACCCCTCTACTTCAGTTATCTGCTCTTCCTCCAAATAGTAATCGACTATTCCTCTTCTATACTCTACATCCGCTAAGAGTAAGATCAAACAAAGAAGGAATATGAGTTTCCAGGTTGTAGAGATCCCAGAAATCATGTCTGTTATTAGAACAGCTACGCCTAGTACAATAACAACTATGTAAGTTTTTATGAAAGCAAGTCTAGTTGGTTTGAGATGAATTCTTCTCATCAAAAATCTTATTGGTTTAAGTTATCAAAAAATTAAACTTTGAACAAAACGAATTTTATTTTTAATGAGAGCAGAGAAGAAACTTTTACTTTTGAATATGAATGACACGATATACAATTCTTCAGAAACATATTCTAAAGCGTTAGAAGCGTGCTTCAGAATTGTGAATAGAAGCTTCTACTTTATAGATAACTCAACTTCCAAGAGTTTTGAGTAAAGGGAATTGAAATGGAGTTGATAATCGGTTGCTGTGGTTGGGGATACTTTAATGCTTCGGAAGTTTTTGGAAAAGATTGGAAAAAGAAGTTCAGATCCAAACTACAAGCTTATGCTAAAATGTTTGATAGCGTTGAAGTAAACTCAACTTTCTACAGACTTCCAAAGCCTGAGACCGCTGAAAAGTGGAAAACAGAAGCTGAAGAGGTCAACAAAAGTTTTGTTTTCACGATGAAAGTTAATCAAGAAATAACACACAAACTGAGGTTTGGAGATAGAAGTGTTGAAGTTTTTGGAAGAGTAAGAGAAGTAGGAAAAAGGCTTGGTGCAAAGGTTTTATTGTTCCAAACTCCGGCCTCTTTCAAATCGACGGATGAGAATATAGATAAGATGAAAAAGTTCTTCGATGAAGTGGAAAGAGACGGGTTTGTTTTTGCTTGGGAACCAAGAGGTGAGTGGCATAAGAATAAGGAGTTAATCAAGGAAGTTTGCTCTGAGCTGAACTTGGTGGAATGTGTGGATCCTTTAAGAAACACTCCGGTTTGGTTTGGAAGAGAAAGGATAGCTTATTTCCGACTGCATGGATTCGGAAAACCGAGTATGTACAGCTACAAGTTTTCTGACGAAGAGCTTCGCAAGATAAAAGGAATTGTGGAGAGTCTGAACGTCAACAAAGTTTACCTGTTTTTTAACAACGTCTTTATGTATGACGATGCGATCAGGTTCAAAAAAATAATAGAAAAGTGAAAAAGTTATTTAGTTAACTGTTTCTCATACTTCTTCGCAATCCTTGCGATCGTGTCTTTAAGTCCGAGTCCTATGGCAATGGCTAACCCTATTCCGATAGACGCTAAGATTATCACCAAGATAGCGTTTATCAGTGTCGTGTCGATGCCGATGAAAGGTAATGCTAGTGCGAACACTATGTACATCATTATGAAGAAGACGAAGTTCGCTATTATTTCTGAGAACGGTTTCTTAGTTTCCCTTATGTTCTTTGTCACATAATCCGTTAGTGCATAGCCTACTAGGATTATTACTAGTGCCTCTATGATACCTCCCAAGAAACTTACTACGTTACCGAAGAATGTCGATAGTACCTCTAAGCCTAACTGAGATAAGCCTTCTTGGACGGATATTAGAAACACCGCCCAGAAAACTATTGTCGGGAAAACTTCTGCTGTCGAGAAGATTCCTTTTGCGGGTAAGTTGAGTCTTTTATCAACTCTAAGCCTTAAAAGTATTTCTTTTGTTATCTTTGAGAGAACCCATGCTAATACTAGACCAGAGATCCATATTATCGTCGCTCCTACTAGACTTGGTAGTATTGCTAGAGTGGAATTCACTAATTGTCCGAGCGCTGTTACGATTGACATTCCATTCATGTGCATCACTGTTATATTTTTGGTCGAGAGTCTGAATAAAAGTTTAACTTTGACTAGAAAATTTTATATTTCTGGAAAAGAAAATATATCACTATATGGTGGTTAATATGGGAGTAGTTGGAAGGATATTAAAAACATTGTCTTATGATGGAAGAAGTTCTTTAGTGGTGACGATTCCAGGTAGTCGTGAAGGTATAGAAAAGTACGGTGACAAAGCACTGTGGGTAATAGGTCCAGATGGAATTAAGTATCTAGGAAGGGTATACAGATAATCGCAATCTCTTTAAGTTTGTTAAACGTTATACGTATAACACTTTATTAACACCAAAAAGCATTTAAGTTATTCTTTCCAACCTTATAATCAAGAATAAAGTGAAGGAGGATTGATGGTTAAGCATCGTCTATTTCTAGGGGTTCTAAGCCATTAGAATCCCTAGTCAACTAAACTAACGGAGGTTGTGTTATGAGACGGAATGGCTTTTTCCCTTCTAGGTTCGTTCCAGTAAAAGTTGGCGAAACCTACGATGTGGAAATAACGGAAACTGGCAGCAAGGGCGACGGAATAGCACGCATAAAAGGCTTCGTCGTCTTCGTGCCAGACAGTAAAAAAGGAGACAAAATAAAGATCAAAATAAAAAGCGTCGCACGCCGTTTTGCTGTGGGCGAAAAAGTATGAAGATCAAAGACTTGAGGATCGGTCAAAACGTTGATTACCTTAGAGCTAAAGTGATAGACAAAGAGGAGAAAAGACAGGTAATGAGTAAGTTCGGAAGAGCTCTCAGCGTTGCCAACGTTTTGTTGGAAGATGAGACAGGAAACATAAAACTAACGCTTTGGGGAAAAGACATAGACAGGGTTAAAGAAGGAGATACAGTTGAGATAAAAGACGCATACGTAAAGGAATTTAGAGGGGAAAAGCAATTAACGCTCGGTAGAAAGGGAAGTATGGAAGTAGTTTAAGCTCTTCTTCTGTTTTCTTTCTTTTTGTTTTTGTCGATTAGAAGGTTAAGTTAGATGGTTTTATGTTATACGCATAACACTTTTTATTCATTCTTTGCGGGGGGTGGGAAACAAAGCCACGCTTTGAATCGCTTCCTTTAACAAAATCTTCCATGTTTTTATCTTTAAACTCCATAACCTATCACCCTTTCGGAAGAC
>JAGHAA010000021.1 GCA_021161745.1 Candidatus Aenigmatarchaeota archaeon | reverse complement strand
GTTTTTGCGCTTATAGTTCTCGGCTGTCACAAACGTCCTTATATCGACATTGGTAACAGAATGAACTTCTGCTCAACAAAGAGCTGGTCATGAAGTTCATGTTTTCACACGAATAGCACCTGGGCAAAAAGAGTATGAATGTATAGATGGTGTTCATTACCATCGTTGCAGGTTTGATTTTAATCCAAACCTCGTTCAAGAGATGTATAATATGAGTATGTCTATGGTCCATTGTTTTTTTGAAACGGAAAACTTTATTGGGCCTTTCGATATAGTCCATGGTCATGATTGGCACGTAGTCTCAGCCTTAGACAGAATAAAAAAAGAAAGGGGAAGAAGGATAATTTTCACACTTCATTCTACAGAATACGGAAGAAACGGAAACAATCATCATGGAAGTGACGCTATAAAAGGTTTGGAATGGTATGGTACCTACATAGCTCAAAGATTAACTGTTTGTACTCAAACTATGAAAGAAGAAGTTAAACGGATTTACAGAGTTCCTGAAGACAAAATAAGAGTTATCCACAATGGTATTCACGCATGGAAGTTTGACGGATTCATAGATGCATGGCATGATGTTAAAAAATGGTACGGTTGGGGACCTTATGACCCATTAGTTGTTTTTGTTGGTAGAATGGAATACCAAAAAGGACCAGATTTACTTTTAGAAGCAATACCAGACGTCCTGAAGGAATATCCTAATGCAAAGTTCGTTTTTATTGGAGACGGAAGCATGCGTTCTCATTTGGAAGGAAGGATGTGGCAAATGGGACTACAGAATTCCGTAAAGTTTTTAGGATATGTCCCAGAGGAATGGAAAACAAAAGTGATGAAAGCTTCAGACGTAGTAGTAGTGCCAAGCAGGAATGAACCTTTCGGTGTCATAGTATTGGAAGCTTGGAGTTGTTATAAGCCAGTTATAGCGACTCATGGGACTGGAGCAGGAGAAATAGTGTGGCATGAAGTTACTGGTCTGAGAGTTTTCCAGTCGCCGAACTCTATAGCATGGGGGGTAAAAAGGATATTCAGCGATTTCGAGCATGCAAGATGGATGGGAAGAAACGGTAGGAAGGCCGCTGAGACTGCGTTCAACTGGGATAAGATAGCTAACGATATGTTAAAAGTTTATGAAGAGGTGATGTAGATGAAATGTTGGTTCTGCGAAAAGGAGGCAAGAGGTGTTTGTGCTATATGTGGGAGAGCTGTATGCCATGAACACGGATATATTTTGGACCAGATGACTATAGCAAAATCTGATACATCGACTGGTGTGGCAACTTATTTCAAAGCATACAACGTTTTAAAGTGTAAAGAGTGTAGAGTGGAATGGGAAACTTGGGAACAGGGCAAGAAGATTGTGAAATGATACTATGCCCAACTGGCTTAAAGATTCGATAATATACCATATACTTGTAGATAGATTTTCTACGGGAAATAAACAGAGAGATTTTTCCCTTTCATTTAAGACTTCAAAGAATTGGATGGGAGGTAACATCAAAGGCATTGTGAGTAAACTAGAATACTTTAAAAACTTAGGAATCAATGCCGTGTGGCTGTCCCCTATTTTCGAAGGAGCTTATTACCATGGCTACCACGTCACAAACTATTTTGAAATCGACAAACATTTTGGGAGCAAAAAAGATTTGGAAATTTTAGTAAAAACGTTCCATAAGAATGGAATCAAAATAATCTTAGATTTTGTTCCAAACCATTGTTCAGTAAAACATCCGTTTTTTCTGGATGCCATAAAAAATCCTAATAGTAAGTACAGAGATTGGTTTATCTTCAAACGATGGCCAAAGAGTTATCTTTCCTTCCTTCATTTCAAGGAAATACCAAAACTTAACGTAGAGAATGATGATGTAGTAAACTATCTGATAGAAGTTGGTGAGTATTGGATCGAAGAGTTTAACGTAGATGGATACCGTTTAGACCATGCAATAGGACCTACCATCGCTTTTTGGAGAAAATTCTCAAAAAGCATGAAAAAAGTAAAGAAGGATTTTGTACTCATTGGGGAGGTATGGTTTCAGGGAATAAAAAAACGCCACATAGAAACTTTGTGGTTCTTAAAGGATTCCAAAGTTAAAGAAAGAACCATTCAGAAACTCGTAGAACAAAAGACTTTGGACGTCTTGAATGACATAGCGATGAAACAATTCGAAAATGTTTTTGATGGTTGTCTAGATTTTACTGTAAACCTGCTGTTCAGGAAACTGTTGAAGAAAAAAATGAGCTTAGATGTTTTTTGGCAGAAAATCGACGAGCATTATAAAAAGTTTAAAAAGAATTTCGTATTGCCAACGTTCCTAGACAATCATGACATGGACAGATTTATCTTTTTGGCAAAAAACAGAGAAAACCTTGTTGCATTCTTCTCATCTTTACAGTTTTCTCTTCCTCAACCACCGATAATCTATTACGGAAATGAGATTGGGTTGTCGCAGAAAAAAAGAATAGTCTTCAATAAAGAATTCAGTGATTTAGAAGCTAGGAGGTTTATGACGTGGGAAAAAGTAAAGGACAATCCCTTATTACAGCATTACAAAAATCTGGTTTTGGGAAGAAGATTTTTAAAAAGAAGATAAAGTTATTATGTGGAGGTTATGAAACTCAAACCGAAGACAGACGTTTGCTTTGAAGTTTCTTTTGAGTGTGGAAATAAAGTAGGTGGAATTTTCACTGTATTGTCGTCGAAAGCTAAGCATATGAAGAAGATATACAAGGATTATATAACAATCGGATTTCTCAACAAAGCCAACTATTTGACACATTTCGCAGAAGAAGAAACCCCTAAAGAGATTGAGAAAGTTTTTAAACAGTTAGAACCTTTGGGAATAAAGTGCTATTGGGGGAGATGGATAACAGCAGATGACGTTAGGTTAATCCTTATAGATTCTGAAGAATTCATGAAGAGAGAAATAAACAACATAAAAGCAAAACTGTGGGAGGATTTTAAGGTTGATTCATTGAGGACTGGTCACGACTACGATGAACCTGTTGCATGGTCTGTTGCGGCAGGGATGTTAATAGAGAAACTAGTAAAACTAAAGAGGTTTAAAGGAAGAAAGATAGTAGTCCACTTCCACGAATGGCTTTCTGGTGCAGGACTTCTTTACCTTTACAAAAATAAGGTTCCCGTTTCACTCGTTTTTACAACACATGCGACTAGGATTGGAAGGGCAAAATCTAGTTCAGGAGAAGATTTGTTGAAAGAGGTAGAGATAGGGTTAAAGGAAGGAAAGGTCTTTGAAGAAGAGAAAGCTAAGGAGTATTTTTTAGAAGCCCAACATAAGATTGAAAAGTTGTGTGCAAACCTTGCGGATTGTTTCACTACTGTGAGTGAGATAGTAGCAGATGAATCGGCATACATCCTAGGCAAACGACCAGACATTATAACTCCAAACGGATGGGATGTAAAGAGCAGTCCACCTTCTCGTGTATTAACAGTCTTGCATGAAAAAAACAGAAAAAAAATAAATGAATTCCTTGAGGCTGTGTTTTCTCCTTACTATCCTATCGAGACAAAAAACAACATAGTATTCTTCATTTCTGGAAGGTATGAATTCAGAAACAAGGGAATAGATGTCTTCATAGATGCACTGGGAGAACTTAACAAACGCTTGAAAGAAATGGGAGACTGTAAAAAATCCGTGTTCGCTTTCATTTTAGTACCTTCTAACGTTTCTGGTCCTAATAAGAATGTGTTAGAAAACATCATAGCGTATCAACAAATAAAAGAGGTTGTAAAAGAGGAGTTAGAAAGAATAGAAGATGACGTCGTGTCCCAAGTATTAATAGGAAAAACGATAGACTTGAACGAACCCTTATCAGAATCGTTCGTAAAAAATATAACCGTCTTTTCTCGTCAATTCGTGAGGTATAAAGAAAGAACTCCTCCTATTTGCGTTTTTGATCTGAATTACGACGAAAACAAGGACCTAATCCTTCAAAGACTTAAACAGAATGGACTACTCAACAGAAAAGAAGACATCGTAAAAGTTATTTTCTACCCGACTTATGTTTCTCCGAACGATGGATTATTGAACATGGATTATTTCGACTTTGTGAATGGAGCTTCTATGGGAGTGTTTCCTTCAAGATACGAACCTTGGGGTTATACTCCTTTTGAAACAGCCGTCATGAGGACCTTAGTCGTGACGACAGACGTCGCCGGTTTTGGTATAACGATTTCAAAGATGTGCAAAGATAAAAATCCACCCATAAGGATACTCCATATAAGGAACAAGACAGACGAGGAGATCGTAAAAGAACTAGCAAAAATCATGGAAGAGTGTGTTTTCATGGAAGAAGAAACAAGGACTATGGAAAAAATGAAAACAAGGGCTCTAGTAAGGTCGTTGGATTGGAGCATACTAATCGAAAACTACATAATGGCACACAACCTTTCCTTAGAAAACATGAAAAGCAGACTTAAACTGAACTTATGATTTCTTTCACAACCTTCTCAAATCTTGCATAGATTTCCTCAACGTTATTGGATTTGCTGTCAACTGTAAGCGTAATCATTGGTTGTGTATTCGAAGGCCTAACTAGCACAGACCATTCGTCTGTAATTATTTTGACCCCGTCTATCTCGATGATTTCAGCATCACTATAATCTCTTTTTAGTCTGAGTTTCAAAGCTTCCATCACTTTTTGTTTCTTCTCGTCAGGACATTCTACTCTTCTGTCTGGAATGAAGAATCTTTTAGGCATGGAATCTATGAGTGTGGATAAAGAATTTTCCTTAGATGCTATCTCAACCATAAACATCCCAGCAAAAATACCATCATCAAACCCGTACCATTTTTTAAACCAGAAGTGACCACTCACCTCACCAGCGAATATGCCATCCACTTGATGTAGTTTTTCCATCAGGTATGGATTTCCAACCCGTGTTACAAAAACTTCGAACCCTATTTTCTTCATACTTTCCACTGTAATCGATGGACAACGAATGTCAACCACGACTTTTTTGTTATCTTCGTTAATCATGTGGCGAAGATACACTAGCATCGAATAATCTGTTGGGACTATTCTTCCTTTTTCATCTACAAACCCAGCTCTATCACAATCCCCATCAAAAGCTATGCCTAAATCTGCTTTCTCCTTAACTATGTGTTTCTGCAAGAATCTAAGATTTTCTTCTTTGAAGGGGTCTGGAAGGTGATTCGGAAATCTGCCATCAGGCTCCTCAAAAAGCGTTAGTGTTTCTATTCCTAGATTTTCGAGTATTCTCTTAGAAATTCCACCCATCCCGTTACCAACGTCCACAACCACTTTGATGTCTCTTTCGATTTTTAACTTTTTACTCATAGATTCAACGTAATCTTCCGTCATATCAACTTTTTCCAATTTTCCTTTTCCAGTCTCAAACTCTCTAGTATTAAAAACCTCTTCAACTTTTTTCAGGCCTTCCTCATAATACAACCCAAAAGCCTTTTCTCTCCTAAGCTTAAACCCATTCCATTCTGGTGGATTGTGAGAGGCTGTAACAACAGCCCCACCATCTGCTTTTAGAGAGTTTATACTGAAATAGACTACTGGTGTCGGTACCATGCCTATGTCTACAACATCACACCCTGTTGACATTAGGCCTTTAATGAACCTCTCTTTCAGAATTTTTCCAGAGTCTCTCATATCTCTACCGACAACTACTGTCGCATTCCCTCCAAAATACGTTCCAAAAGCCTTGCCGATCAGTTCAGCAATCTTTGGAGTAAGGTCTTTACCAAATATTCCACGTATATCATAACTTCGAAAAATCGACATAATAAATAATTGACAAAGTGAGAAAATAATTTTGATGAACGAAATAAGGAAGGACTACATTCTGGATAGATGGATAATAATTTCTCCAGCAAGGAGTAAAAGGCCCCATGTCTTTCATCGAAGAGATAATGCTAAGGCTCAGCATCACACATGTCCTTTTTGCTACGGAAACGAACATCTCACACCTCCTGAAATCTTAAGAAAACCACAGGACAAAAAGTGGAAAATAAGAGTTGTGGAAAACAAATATCCTGCACTCGTTGACAATTTAGAATTCAAAGAATCCGTTAAAAAGCTTTTAATGAAAACTACTGGCTACGGAAAACATCTAGTCATAATAGATTCTCCAGATCATTCAAAACATCCTGGATTTTATTCTCTTTCTCAATGGAATCTTTGGTTCGAGACTTTGAAGGATTTAGTATCTATGTTCATGGCCGATGAAAACATAAACTACGTATTCATCTTTAAAAACCATGGTCCAGAGGCCGGTGCCTCATTAGAACACCCTCATTCACAGCTCATAGCATTACCGAAAGTTCCCTTTACGATAGCCGAAGAACTTTCTAAAGCTTCAGAGTATTATCAAACCGAAGGTAGGTGCATCTTCTGCGATATCATCGAAATCGAAAGAAAGATTAAGAAACGTGTTGTGGTAGAGACTGATAAGGTTATAGCAATAACACCCTTCGCACCAAGATGGCCTTATGAAGTTTGGATACTCCCAAAACACCACACGCCTTCGATATACATGAGAAAAACCGTTCAAAAAGATCTATTGAAAGTTTTGAGAGCTGTCCTTAGGGCATATTATGAATTGCTAGAAGATCCACCGTTCAATTTCTATTTCCATATGGCATACCCAAGAATGAAGGACCATGTTTCGCAAAGTTACCATTTTCACATAGAAGTATTCCCAAGGTTGGAAAGAGATGCTGGGTTCGAGTTAGGGGCTGGCATGAACATAACTACAATCTCTCCAGAAAAGTCAGCAAAAGAACTTAGAAACTTCATAAAAGGTGCGTTGAAGTGAAAATTTCATTCAGCAAAGATTTCTTAAAGAATTTGGATGAAGCAAAGATGGTTGAATGGGTAACCACAGACTCTACCAGTTCTTATGCCTCTTCAACCATACTAGGCATGAACACGAGCAAATACCATGGACTCTTAATCTCTTCTACCAACCCACCTTTGGATAGAAAGGTATACGTCTCATCGTTGATAGAAGAGATTAAAATCGGTGAAATTCTGTTTGAACTCTCTAACAACCAGTACAAGGACGTCATACATCCCCATGGCTTCAACTTTCTCCAAAAGTTCGAGTACAACTTTTTTCCGACGTTTGCTTACAAAGGTGATAATTTTAAGATAAAAAAGATTGTTTTTATGCCCCGACATAGCCTTACTACTGTTGTTCTATACGAAATTAAAACAGCTCTTCCTTCAACTTTTTATATAAAACCATTAATTGCATTCAGGTCTATCTACTCACTCAACAAAACTATAAAAAAGTTTGTCGTAAAACAAAATAAGAAATCTGTCGAAGTTTCTGATTCCCAAGAAAGCGTGTTTTTTAAGATCCATGGCACACCTTCCAATTTCTATTTGGAAAACGTGGAAGAAGATAAAAAATGGTATTGGAACTTTTTCTACTCGAAAGACAGTTTGAGAGGTGAAGATTGTGTAGAGCATCTTTATAATCCAGGTTGTTTTGAGGTAAAAGTAAACAAAAAGCTCTCTTTTGCGATTTCGATGTCATTGAAAAAAGTTACCTTTGACCCGTTTAAAATTCTGAAAAAAGAAATAAAGAGAAAGCAGAAACTGATAAACAATTTTTACTCTTTTACTAAGTTGGGAAAAAACAAACTTTTGGACTTTCTTCTGTTAGCTTCTGATCTACATGTGATAAAGCGTTTCGACGATCAGATTTCCGTCATAGCTGGGTACCATTGGTTCGGAGAATGGGGAAGGGATACACTTATCTCTATTCCGGGAATGTTTATCCTTACCAAAAGGTTTGATGAATTAAGAAAGTTATTTCGATTTTATCTCAATTTGACTGAAGAAGGTTTCATCCCGACAAGCTTTCCTGTATCATCTAAAGACAAGTTTTCATACCATGGTGTCGACACGTCATTGTGGCTATTCAATTCTCTGTATGAATACTATTCTGTGACAAAAGACAAAAGCTTCATACGAAAAGTTTGGAGTTCCCTTCTTTCGATAATAGATTCTTACAAGAAACTTATGGACGAGGATTGTCTCATACGACATGGAAAAGGTAAAACGTGGATGGACGCCAAAGTCGATGGATTCGTAACACCACGAGAGGGAAAGGCTGTTGAAATTCAAGCATTATGGTACAATGCATTAAAAATAATGGAAACTTTTGCAAAAGAATTGAAGAAGGAAAAGGAAAGGAAAGAATTCCAAAGATTGTCAGAAAATGTGAAGAAAAGTTTTATTTCTAAATTCTGGAATGGTCGATACTTGAACGATCGTGAAGCAGATTCTACGATTAGACCAAACCAACTTATAGCACTCTACCTCAACTTTTCTCCTATCGATGATGTTAAAAGAATTCGTATCCTAAAAACCGTAGAGAAAGAATTACTTTCAGACTTCGGCATCATGACTCTACCAACAAACCATAAAGATTTTAGAGATTCTTACGAAGGAGATCAACACCAAAGGGATTTAGCATACCATCAAGGTATGGTATGGCCTTGGTTGAACGGTGTCTATCTAATTTCTCTTTCCAGTCATCAGCCTAGAAAAGCTTTACAACTTTGGAAAAAATGGACGAAAAAGTTTTTGCATGAGCACGGAGTAGGAACCGTGTCTGAGTTAGTGGAACCAAGACCTCCATTCAAACAAAAAGGTTGTATATCTCAAGCGTGGAGTATCGCCTTGCTTATCGAATCCTGCGTTAAGATACACAAACGAATAAAACAGAAAAAATCAAAATAGTAAATTAATGCTGCTAAAAAATGCTTCTTTTGTTCTCTATTCCAAAGAATTGAAGATTCTTAAAAACTTTTCCATCAGGATAGCAGAAGGCAAGATTGAAAGAATTGGAAAACTTCTCAAAAAAGAGAGGGGAGAAGAGGTTATAGACTGTAAAGGGAAGTTGGTAATGCCTGGTTTAATAAACACACATACACATGCTTCTATGACGTTGTTTCGCGGATTAGGGGAGGATATGGAATTACACGAATGGTTGAAAAAGAAGATATGGCCGATGGAAAGTAAATTAAACCCAAGAGACGTCTTTAAAGGAGCTATGTTAGCCATAATGGAAATGTTAAAGACTGGAACCACTATGTTTGCAGACATGTATTTTTTTATGGATCAAGTGGCAGAAGCATGCAAAAAATTAGGAATAAAAGGTGTTCTCTCCACTGGCGTAATGGATTTTCCGACACCAGAATCTAAAAATCCGTTAAAAGAGGCAGAGAGATTCATAAAAAGGTGGAAAAATAAGCACAAGCTTATAACGCCATCGATAGGCCCACATTCGATATACTCTTGCGGGAAAGAGACTCTGGAAGAGGTCAAAAGAATTGCAGAAGAGAACGATGTTCTCATACAAATACATCTTTCAGAAACGAGAAGAGAGGTTTATGAAGCTTGGAAGAAGTATAAGTTAAGACCAGTAGAATACCTTAAGTCTATTGACTTTCTATCAGAAAGAGTTTTGGCTGCTCATTCCTCTTGGCTTACAAAACAGGAAGTAAAAATACTTTCCGAATACGACGTAAAAGTCTCTCATTGTCCTGTTTCTAACATGAAATTAGCTACAGGTGGTGTCATACCGTTACCAGAGATGATGAAACAAAAAGTAACAGTTAGTTTAGGAACGGATGGTGCGGCTTCTAACAATTCACTAAACATGTTTGAGACGATGAAGTTTGCTGCTCTTCTTCATAAACATGCAAGATGGGATCCAACGATAACAAAATCTAAGCAGATAGTTAAGATGGCAACGATTGAAGGAGCTAAAGCGTTGTTGATGAAAACTACAGGTAGTTTGGAAGAAGGAAAAGATGCAGACATAATAATTCTTAATCTGAACACTCCAAACTGGAAACCTTTGCATGATGTTTTTGCAAACCTCGTTTACTCGACGTATCCTTCTAACGTAGAGACTGTTATAGTCGACGGAAAGGTCGTTGTCAAAGATTTTAAGTTGACACAATTCGATGAGAAAAAGATACTTCGGTGGTTCGATGGAAGTTAGGATAGGGATCATAGGGGGAACTGGTGTTTACAAAATCTTTGAAGAATTCGAAGAATTAGAGGTTAGTACTCCTTACGGAAGTCCTTCCGACAAAGTTTTTGTAGGAGAAGTCAACAGAAAAAAGATAGCATTCCTTCCTAGACATGGAAGAAACCATTCAATACCACCTCACAGAATAAACTACAGGGCAAACGTTTATGCGTTCAAACAAATAGGAGCTAAGTATGTCATAGCAACATCAGCGGTAGGAATCATAAACACCAAGATTAAACCAGGTAATTTTGTACTCTTATCAGATTTCGTCGATATGACACCTTACACTGTGACTTTTTTCGATGAATTCAAAACAAAGCCCGTTCATGTGGATATGACAGAACCTTATAGCGAAAAACTAAGAACTGTCATTTTAAAGTGTGCAGAAAAGGAGGGGATAAAAATAATTCCTAAAGCCGTTTACGTCAACACGAAAGGTCCGAGATTTGAGACTCCAGCTGAAATAAAAATGTTCAAAAAGCTAGGCTTTGATGTTGTCGGTATGACATCAGCTTATGAAGCAACGTTGTTCAAAGAAGTTGGAATAGAATATGCTTCTATCGCACTCGCAACGAATTATGCTTGTGGTATAAAAAAGAAAGGGTTTAGCGTGGAAGAGGTAATTTCTGTAGTTAAGAAAAAGAATAACCAGCTAATAAAAGTGTTAAAGGCTGTTGTAAAGGTGTTAGAATGAAAGTTAAAATTGATGGTGTAGAGAAGAACTTTCGATCAGTTTGGTTTGAAGATGGAAAATTATTCTTAATAGACCAAACAAAACTTCCACATAAATTCGAGATTTTCGTATCAGATGACTACAGAAAGACCGCGGAGGCTATTAAAAACATGATAGTCAGAGGTGCGCCTGCCATAGGAGCTGTGGGGGCTTACGGAATGGTTCAAGTTGTGAAGAATGCAGAAGAAAATGCTGACAATCTTAATGAATTTTTAGATTTAGTAAGGAAAGGTTCTGAAGTTTTGAAAAACACGAGGCCGACAGCTGTTAATCTGTTTCATGCAATAGATGAAGTTCTTCAAAGTGTTATCGATCACAACGAGGTAAATGGAAGCTATGAAATTGCTTTGGAGGTTGCTAACAAAATCGTTGAAACGACTGTAAACTCAGCCTACCGAATAGGGGTCTTTGGAGAGAAGTTAATAAAGAATGGTTATGGCATTTCAACTCATTGTAATGCCGGTTGGCTAGCATGTGTGGATTGGGGGACTGCACTAGCTCCTATCTACCTTGCACATAGGAATGGAAAAAACATCCATGTTTATCCAGACGAAACGAGGCCAAGAAACCAAGGCTTCCTGACAGCATGGGAGTTGGAACAGGAAGGCGTACCTTACACGTTAGTCATCGATAACGACACGCAACATTTCGAGGACGGGAGTGTTGATATCGTTATAGTTGGAGCTGACAGGATAGCAAGAAACGGAGATGTTGCGAATAAAATAGGGACTAGACAAAGAGCGATAGTCGCAAAGGAGTATGGTATTCCATTCTACGTCGCAGCTCCGCTTGAAACGTTCGATCTAAACGCAAAAAGTGGTAAGGATATAGCGATAGAGGAAAGGTCTGTCGATGAAATTCTTTATTCACGTGGTTTAAACAGAGAAGGGAGTATAGTGTCAGTCCTTTCTGGGTTTGAAAAATGCAAAACGAGAAACTTAGCGTTTGACGTTACTCCGGCAAAGTACATAGAAGGTATAATTACTGAGAAAGGTATTGTAAACCCTGATGAAAAAGAAATTTTGAGTTTGTTCGAATAGGAGGTGTTAGAGTTGAAGTTTGACACAAAGGTTGTGCACAGCAATCAAGAACCAGAAGAGCCGTATTTTCCTGTAAGCCACCCGATTTTTCAGACGAGCAACTTTGCGTTTAAAAGTGTTGAACATGCGCAAAAAACTTTTTCCAAGGGTCCTCATTTTCCGAGGGATATGAAAGGTGAGTATGTATACACCAGAGGTGGGAATCCAACTCAAAGAGCTTTGGAAATGTGTGTCGCTGACTTAGAAGGTGGTGAAGAGGGCTTATCCTTTTCTTCTGGAATGGCGGCCATAACTTCAACACTCATAACGTTTTTGAAAAAAGGTGATAAGGCATTAGCTACTGATACCGTTTATGGGGAAACTTTTCTCGTGTTCGATAAAATCTTAAGAAAGTTTGGGATCGAAACGAGCTTTGTCGACACAAGTAATCTAGAAGAAACACAAAAACTGATAGAAGCTATAAAACCAAAGATTGTTTACATCGAAACCCCTGCAAACCCTACGTTGAAGATCTCAGACATAAAAGCTATAAGCGAGATGGCACACCAGTTTGATAGCCTAGTTATAGTAGATAACACGTTCATGAGTCCTTATTTTCAGAATCCATTAAAATTGGGTGCGGACATAGTGATCCACAGTGCAACAAAATACCTAGCTGGGCATAGCGATGTATTAGGTGGCATAGTAGTAAGCAATTCAGAGCTAATTTCAGAAATCAGAGAAACTCTGTTCACGACTGGTGCTGTGCTCGATCCGTTTGCTGCATGGTTGATACTCCGAGGTATAAAGACGCTATCAGTAAGGATGGAAAGACATCAAAAAAATGCGATGAAAGTTGCAAAGTTCTTGGAGGAACATGAAAAAGTAGATAGAGTTTTTTACCCTGGCCTAGATTCGCACCCTCAGCATAATCTTGCAAAAAAACAGATGAAAGGATTCGGTGGCATGATATCGTTTGAACTCAAAGATGGCTATGACGCTGGTGTTAAGCTTATGAACAACGTTAAGCTTTGTACTCTTGCCGTAAGCCTCGGAGCTGTAGAAACTTTGATAGAACATCCGGCATCGATGACACATTCTATGATACCAAGAGAAGAAAGGCTAAAGGCTGGTATCACAGACGGTTTGGTTAGAATTTCTGTAGGCATAGAGGATGTTGAAGACATAATAGAGGATCTGTCCAACGCTCTGGAGAAGGTTTAAACGACTTTATAACTCTTCACAATAATGTATCCGCTACTCGTTTTATCATCCCAGACTTTTTTGTAATCTGTTATTTTAATCTCTCTATCAAACAGAGGAGAACTCAGCACGAACGTCTCAAATTCTCCTCCTTCACCCGCAGGATTAAAACCGAATTTCTTACTTAACTCTACCAACTCCTTTATACTTTCATCCGTCAGTTCCTTTCCCAGCCATTCTTCGTTTAGCCCATCACATGAAACAGACGTAATGATAACCCTAAAACCTGCATCGAGTATTTCTTTTACCAATTTTTGTGGATTTTTATGCCACAGAGGCGAGAAACTCCTTAAACCAACTTCTTCTGCCACGATGTTAATCCTGTGTCTTTGATACTCGCTTGCAACAGCACCATACACTAAACCATCTAATTTATCCTTGATTCTCAACAACCCATTCTTAAGGTCTCTCAATTCCTCTTCTTTCTTCCCACTCGTTTTAACGATTAGTTGAGGTTTTTTCATCAACCTTGCTTGAACTTTTGTTAATTCGATGCATGGATGGTGGAACATCCACGAATCTGTAGATTTCGGAAAAAAAGTCAGTAGGTATTTTATCTCATAACCCATCATGACAGCAAGGTATGTCGAAAACGTACTATCTTTTCCGCCAGAGAAAAGGGAGACAACTTTCATATAAAACAATTATTCTGGCGACAAAATTAAGTATGATGGAAAGGTTGAAACTTTTCAACTATGATGCGATAAAACCAAGATTGTACCAAGAATTGATAGCATCTACAGCTATCAGGAGGAATACTTTAGTCGTCCTTCCTACTGGGTTGGGGAAGACTGTAATAGCCGCTTTAGTCGTTGCATACAGATTACAAAAGTACCCTTCCAGCAAAGCTCTTATATTGGCCCCAACAAGACCTTTATGTTCGCAACATCAAAAAACATTCCAAAAACTTCTTAGAATAGATCCAGAAAAAGTCGTTTTGGTAACTGGAAAAATCAAGAAGGAAAAAAGAGTAGATCTTTACAAGAAAGCGAAAGTTGTCGTTTCGACGCCACAGTGTATAAAGAATGATTTGGAGAGGGGTGTGCTAAGTTTAAAAGATTTTTCAGTAGTAGTGTTCGATGAGGCACATAGATGTGTGAAAAATTATGATTATACACATGTAGCTAAAGCTTATACTCAGCAAGCGTTGTCTCCGCTCATACTAGGATTGACTGCATCTCCAGGCGGGAATCCTGAAAGAATAGAAGAGATAAAGAAGCATCTTAAGATAGAGGCTGTGGAGATTAGGAGTGAGAGTGATCCAGACGTAGCTCCTTACGTCAAGAAAACTAAAGTAGAATGGGTTTACGTCGAGTTCCCAGAGGAATTCAAAAAGATAAAAGAACTATTGGAGAGTGTCTTAGAAGATAGGATAAATTTTTTGAAGGAAAGGGGACTCGTGGATAAAGATGTTAAGTTTAGCGAATTGATAAAACTCTCAGAAATCCTGTCTGAGAGTTATTACACTACTGGCGAAAGGATTTCTGGCATCGCTTTAAGTATGGTCGCTGAAGCGATAAAAATAGACCATGCTATTGAGCTTTTAGAAACTCAAGGGTTAACGCCTTTAAGAATTTACTTCCAAAATCTGAAAAAACAGAAATCAAGAGCTTCTAGAAGAGTTTTGAACGATCCAAGGGTTGTGGATGCGATACTACTTACTGAAAGACTCTGGAAAGAAGGAAAAAGACATCCTAAAATGACGAAGTTGATAGCCATAATAAAGGACATCCTGAGAGCTAACAATGATGGGAAAATCATAGTTTTTGCAAACTACAGAGCCACCATCAACGAAATTATAAAAACACTCGAGAAGAACGGTATAAAATGCAAAAAGCTTGTGGGACAGGCAAAGAAAGACATCGATAAAGGGCTCAAGCAAAAAGAACAGATAAGAGTTTTGAACGAATTTAAGCTTGGGGTGTTTAACGTTTTAGTCGCGTCGAGTGTTGGAGAGGAAGGTTTAGACATACCAGAAGTTTCAGCAGTAATATTTTATGAAGCCATACCGAGTGAGTTGAGAAGGGTCCAACGAAGGGGTAGGACTGGAAGGACTATGCCTGGAAGAGTCATATACTTACTTACAAAAGGCACGAGAGATGAAGCATACTATTGGGCGTCCTTCCATCGAGAAAGAAAAATGAAAAGAGTTTTATACTCCTTAAAAAGGAAGAGTGTGAAAAAATCTACTATAATGGATTGGTTGAGGTGATGGATTGCAGAAAACACTAGAGCTGAACAGGACGACTATATTAGCAGATTTTAGAGAAAAAAATTCGTACGTTGTAGAGTTTCTTAGAAGAAAACCCATAGCTCTGAAGTTTTTGGATTTAGAGGTTGGAGATTACGTCGTGTCGGAGGAGGTTTGCGTAGAGAGAAAAACAGCTAACGATTTTATAAACTCTATCATCGATGGAAGGTTGTTCGAACAGGCCGAAGCGTTGAAGAGAAGTTACGCAAAGCCAGTAATACTCATAGAAGGTGACATCAGTTTAGTCGGAAGAAAAATCCATCCAAACGCCGTGAAGTCTGCTTTCGTTTCGTTGATAACGGACTTCGATGTGCATGTAATAAGGACTGAGAATGCTAGAGAAACCTCAGACATCCTTTATTGGATGGCAAAAAGGGAGCAAACAAAAAAGAAGAGCATACTATTCAAAAAACGAAACAAAAAGTTGTTGGACGAAAAAGGTATAAAAGAAATGATAGTTTCAAGTCTTCCAGGAGTCTCTTCAGTAATAGGAAGAAGGCTGTTAGAACATTTTGGCAACTTAGAGGCAATTTTTTCCGCAAAGGAAGAGGAGTTGATGAAAGTAAAAGGAATCGGTAAAAACCTTGCCAAGAAGATAAGAAAGATTCTGACCGAACCTTATGAGGTGCGAGTTTGAGGAAGAGTATCATAGTGGGTGTTGACCCAGGCACTACGACAGGCATAGCCATAGTAGATACAAAAGGTAACGTACTACTCGTCCACAGCCAAAAAGGAATGGGAATCAAGACTTTGATAAAAATCATACAAGATTATGGTAATCCTGTTGTTATCGCCACAGACGTTTCCCCGCCTCCTAAAACCGTTGAAAAACTTTGTAAAACATTCAGTTGTAGACTGTATTATCCCAAACAGAACCTTAGTGTTTCTGAAAAAGAAACGATAGCTAAAAGCGTAGACGTTGAGATAAAAGATACTCATCAAAGAGATTCTCTTGCTTCTGCATTGAAAGCTTACAAAAATTTTGAGAAATTGTTTAAAAAAGTCGAAAAAACCCTTGCACGGATGAAAAAAACAGATATGTATGACAGTGTCGTAGAAGTCGTGGTAAAAAACCATTCAGAAAACATAGTCGATGTAGTAAGAAGTTTAGAAAAGGAGGAACAACCTAAAGAGGTGAAGAAGAGAAAGAGACTCCCGAAAGAGGTTAAAGCTATCGTAGACGCTTTAAGGAAACGATTGGAAAAGCAAAGAGAAGAAATAGAAAGGCTCAGGAGGAAACTAAAAGAAAAATCTGAGAAAGTAATTTACCTGACGGAAGAAAAAGTTGAGAGACAGATCAAAAACCTAGAGGAAAAAGTGAAAATTCGTGAAAAGGCTTTATCACTCTTGGCTGAGATAAGGAAGGTTGAGAAAGAAGGGTTTGTTCCCATAATAAACCTAGGTGCTGTGAGTAAAGACTTAGTCTATCTTCTGAAGAAGTATATCGATTTCAAAGACGTTTGGGTTTATTCCACAAACGAAGAAGATGCTAAAATCGTTCCTGAGGTTGGTATGGAAGGTTTTATAATCCCAAAAGTTGAAAGCTTGGTGACATCTCACCTGAAGATTATAGAAATGGAATTCTACGACAATGCTCCTGTTTTGCGTTTAAAAAGAGAGATGATTGAAAAGAAGTTAACAAAATCAGGAAAGAGAAGGTTTTTGGAATGGTTGGAAAGTTACAGGAAAAGAAAGTTTTGAGAACAATCTTGTTGTTTAGCTTACTTTCATTTCCGCTATACCTACCGTATTTTGTAAAAGTAAAGATACCATTCCTACCAGAGTTCTATGCGTTCGTTGTCTCTAAAATTGTTAATATAATAGAACCTACGAGCGTTCATGGAAATTCCGTTATAGGAAGAGGTTTTGTTTTTTTAGTAGATGATGATTGCACTGGTTGGGAAGCTGGATACCTTTCTTCGATCCTTTTTCTACTCACACCAAAAACCTCTTTAAGGGATAAAGTAAAGTTTCTCTTCTTTAGCCTAATTCTTCTATTCTTTTTAAACTTGTTTCGCTTAACTTCAATCTGCATCTTAATCTCATCAACTGGCGAGTTTCCAAAACTTTACCATTTAACCTGGCAGTTCATCCTTCCGTTGTTTTCTGTCGGATTTTGGTTTTTGACTATAGGCTGGAAAAAATATATGGAGAAAAATAGAGATATTGATTTAGGTAGTCATGAGTAGAACGAACGTCAAAAACGAAATAGAAAAGCTCAAAGATGAATTCAAAATAAAACATCTACAACTTGAAAAAAGGCTTACAGAGGTTGACCTAAACCTTGCAAAGTTGAAAGAGTTCTTGAAGGAGTTGAAAATCGAAGAAGTAAAGGGTTTAGCCAAACGTCTAGAAGAGCTGGAAGACATTTCGATGGTTTTGAACTTAGCGTTAGGAGAAATCAAATCAAAAGTTGGGAAAATCGATGAGATCGATGGTTTGAAATCTGAAGTTTCTTCTGTAGAGGAACGACTCGATAAGTTGGAGAAGAACTTACAAGACACTGTTCAGCGTGTGTTGTCTGTATTAAAAGAAGATGTCGAGAAAACGAGAGGGAGGATGGAAGAAGTCAGTAAGATAGTTGCAGACCTTGCGAACAGAGTATCCTCTCTCAAGAAAGATTTGGAAATACTCGACATAGACGTTTACATGAAACAGATAGAAGAGATAAACGATAAAATGGCTCGATTGGAGACGGAAATAGAAAGATTGAAAAGCGTGGAAACTCCTGAAGTCATCAAAAAAGATTTGGAAAACTTGAGATTGCTTGTGCAAAATTTATCGACAAAAGTTTTGGAAAGAGACGTAAAACTGAAAGATTTGGAAACGTCTGTAAACGTTTTGAGAGCAAAAATAGAGGAAATGGACTTCATAAACAGGATTAATCGGATTACAACCAGCATAAAGGAGAATGAAAAGAGGATACTCGTTCTGGACTTGAGGTTGAACGAGCTTAAAGAATCTATGAGAAAGCTTATGGAAAGTGTGGAGGAGCGTTACAAGGGTATGGAAAGAATAGTCAAAGGTGCTAGGCATATAGGGTTGATACAGTCTCTGAGCAAGGACATGGAAGAGAAATTGAGAACGGTAGAGAATTTAAAAGCTGACATCGAGGAAATAGCCAGTGGGACTGAGAAAGTATTCTATGAGATAAACAAGAAACTTCTCGAAGTTCAACAAGTAAAGGATGAACAGAAAAGAATATACGCTTACCTGGACGAGTTGAAGAAGCGTTTAGAGAAACCACTCCAACCATCAATCCCAGCAGAATTGGTCAACAGAATCCAAAAAGTTGAAAGAGATATTGAAGAAATCAGACACTTGCTTAGCTTTTTAAAGTCTCAACAGATGCCATTACAAAAAATCCAAGAGTTAGAAAACAGGATATCCAGAATCGAAAATTCCAGAGGTATTGATATGTCCCCACTATTAGAACGTATTAGGCAACTGGAAGAAAAAATCAGCGTTCTTGAGAGTGAAATCGGGTCTCCGAAGCCGATAGTCATAGAATAGGCAAACTTCTACGAAGAAATATATTATAATAGAAACCTTTATATTTCTCAGGCCTAAAACATTAGCCATGGCCTACACGTTAATATTGGCGGAAAAGCCTGCTGCAGCAGAGAGAATAGCCAAAGCTCTAGCTGATGGGAAGGTTGAAGTCGTAAAAAAGAATGGTACTCGGTATTTTAAATTCAAGAGAAATGGAAAGGAGCATATCTGCGTCCCAGCCGTCGGTCATCTTTTCGTTCTAGACACGAAGGATAAAAAATGGAAATATCCTGTTTTCGACGTCGAATGGATAGAGACTTTTAAAAGGCGTGGTTCGGCGTTCACAAAAAAATACTACGAAAACATTAGAGAGCTTGCAAAGAATGCAGATGAGATAATTTCTGCAACCGACTATGATACGGAAGGTGAGGTCATATCTTACAACATTTTGAGGTTTATATTCAACGTCAACGACGCCAAAAGGATGAAATTCTCAACTTTGACAAAAGATGAGCTTGTGAAGGCTTATGAAAACCTTTTACCTCATATAGATTTTGGTCAAGCAGAGGCTGGGCTTACAAGGCATTATCTAGACTTTTTTTGGGGTATAAACCTTACGAGAGCACTTACGCTTGCGATGCGGTCTAACTCAAATCGTGGGTTTAACATAATCTCCAGCGGTAGAGTTCAAAGTCCCACGCTTGCGATGCTGTTGGAAAGGGAAAGAGAAATAAGAGCGTTCAAACCCACACCGTTCTGGCAACTACAGATACACTGCATGCACGATGGAAAAACCTTCGTTGCGATGCACGAGAAAGACAAGATATGGGAAAAAGAAGTTGCCTTGGAGATTTTTAATAAGTGTAAGGGAAGGGATGCGGTAGTAAAGGAGATTAACAAAAAAAGGTATAAGCAATTACCCCCTCATCCGTTCAACACGACTGATTTACAGACAGAAGCTTATAATCAATTTAAGTTTTCACCCCAACAAACGTTGAGTATTGCTGAAAACTTATACCAGCAAGGATACATTTCTTATCCCAGAAGTTCTTCTCAAAAACTTCCACCTACGATAAACTATAGGAAAATCCTGAAGGCTATAAGCCAGATACCAGAGTATAAACCGTATTGTGAGATGTTGTTAAAACTCCCAGAATTAAAGCCAAGAGAAGGTCCGAAAGAAGATCCTGCTCATCCTGCTGTTTATGCGACACAAGAAGTTCCCAACCTGAAAAAACTCTCTCCTCAGGAGAGAAAACTGTACGATTTGATAGTCAGACGAACTCTTGCAACGTTCGCACCGCCAGCAATAAGGGAAAGTATGAAAGTCATTCTCACTGTTAACAATGAAAACTTCGTAGTCGTTGGTAAAAGAACTATCGAGGAAGGATGGATAAAAATTTACGGACCTTACGTAAAGTACGATGAACAAATTCTCCCAGAGTTAAAGGTTGGCAGCGTTGTAAAAATCGTTAAGATTGAGATGTTGGAGAAGGAAACACAACCGCCAGCAAGGTATACGCAGGGGTCGATAATCAAAGAGATGGAAAAGAACGGACTTGGAACGAAAGCGACGAGAGCACAAATTCTTCAAACACTCTACGATAGAGGTTACATAGAAGGAAAGAGTATTAGAGTCACTCCGTTGGGTGAGACTGTTGTCAACATCTTAGAAAAGTATTCGCCCAGGATAATAAGCGTCGAATTGACCCGACACTTTGAGAATGAGATGGAGTTAGTTTTCAATGGAAAGAAAAAGAGAGAAGAGGTAGTAGAAGAGGCAAAAAAAGTGCTCACAGAAATTCTGGAAAACTTCAAAGTCAACCAGAACGCTATAGGAGAACAACTTACAGAGGCGTACATACAGCATAAAAGGAAATCAAAGTATATAGGAAAGTGTCCAAAATGTGGTAAAGATTTGAAAATCATAGTATCGAGGAAAAGTGGAAAAAGGTTTGTTGGGTGCACTGGATGGAAAGATGGTTGTGACTTTGCTATGCCTTTACCTCAGTTCGGCCAAATAATTCCTTTAGGTAAGGAATGTTCTCATTGTGGAATGCCGATGATAATGGTAAAAAGGAAAGGTAAAAGGCCTTTTACGATGTGTATAAACATAAACTGTCCTAGCAAAAAAGAGTGGAAGAATAAAAAACAGTAATTAGATTGGTTTTTTGATTCCATCGTATACGTATACGCTTATACTTAAAGTTTTCCGTTCGAATGTTATACGTATAACACTCACAAACACAAAAGTTTTAAAAAAAGAACAACAACTTTTTTATCATCTAAAAATCTAGTGATGTAGATGAGACCAGCGACAAGATCCAAGATCGTTGGAATACTGTTGATAATCGTTTCCATTATTTTAATACTCTTTTCACTTTCTTCCAAAATAGACACTTTCTGGGGGCTTTACATCAGCTTAAGCCTATTGGCATTAGCACTGTCCTTTCTAGGTTTTAGAATCAACGTTTTCTAACACCCCGATGAAAGGAAAATGTCTTCCCCATTCATCATAGTCTAAACCATATCCAACAACCCAAACATCGGGTATGGTAAACCCTACATAGTCAACTCTAACATCAACCTTACGTCTGTTTGGCTTACTAACCACTACACAGACTTTCACACTCTTCGGTTCCTTAGCTTGAACGATCTTCAAAATTTCTTTTAGCGTTAAGCCAGTATCTACGATATCTTCCACTATGATTACATCTTTACCCTTTATGTCTATCCTCGTATCCATCAGAAGTCTGAGTGTACCTCTTTGAGACCCTTTATAGCTAGAAACGGATATGAAATCTATCATGTGTGGTATTGAAAGATTCTTACTCAAATCGGAGAGAAAGTACACAGCACCTTTAAGCACACCTATCAGGACGACTTCTTTATCAGCATAATCTTCTGAGATTCGAGATGCCAATTCTTTAACCCTTTTCCGTATCTCATCTTCAGTAAAAAGTATTTTACTGACCTTTAGATCAACCACATAGAAAATTTTGAGAGGGTCGATTTAAATTTTAAATAGTTTAGATTACATAAACACTAACTATGAAGAAAAAAGCAATCCTGATTACGTTTTCCGTAAAGACAGAGTCATTTAGTTGTAAGTATGAGAGGAACAAGTTTTTCCGTCAACTTTACGGATGGAAACAGATAATAAGAAAACGTGAAAAAAGGTACGTTTATGAACGAAAGGGAGTGCTATCAAGGATACCGCACATAAAGGTAGACGAGTCTGTGTTCATAGTTGCTGAGAAACATTTTAGAGAGATAGAAAGATTTTTACAAGAATGGGAGGATAAAGTTATGTGGGAGGCTTTCGAAGTATTGTTAGATGAACCACGCCTAAAATTGCTAGAGGAGGTATAAGATGCCAGAAGAGGTAAAGCTTAAAGTAGGAGAGTTGACGTCGAGGGAAGAATTTGGAAGGGGTATAGTCAGAATAGACACGAATACTATGAATAAGTTGGGTATAAGAGAAGGTGACGTCGTTGAAATCGAAGGTACGCGTAAAACTGCTGCGATAGCGGTTCGTGCTTATCCTGCTGACATAGGGTTAAACATCATACGAATGGATGGATTGATGCGACGAAACTGTGGTGCAGGTGTGGGAGAGTATGTCAAGGTAAGAAAGGCTGACGTTAAAGAGGCTAAAAAGGTTGTCTTGGCACCGGCACAGAAAGGTATCGTTGTTCATGTTTCTCCTTCCATCCTAAAACAAAACCTTTACATGCGTCCGTTAACGAAGGGTGACATAATCATCCCTGCTCCTGTAGTGAAAAGAAGAAAGGAACCAAGCCTTTTTGAAGAATTTTTCGGCATGGATTTTGAAGATTTCTTTTTCCCGATAGGCGGGGAGACTAGATTCATAGTCGTCGATACGGATCCTAAAAACGCTATCGTCAGGATAACTGACATGACTGAAGTTGAGGTTTTACCAGAATTACCAAAGACTTTCGAACTTAAACAACGTATACCCACAGTAACGTATGAGGATATAGGTGGATTGCATGATGCCATCGAAAAAGTAAGAGAGATGATAGAGTTGCCTTTAAGACATCCTGAAATCTTTGAAAGAGTTGGTATTGAACCGCCTAAAGGTGTGTTGCTCTATGGTCCTCCAGGGACGGGCAAGACGTTGCTTGCTAAAGCTGTTGCTAATGAAAGTGGAGCCAATTTTATATCTATTAGTGGTCCTGAAATCATGTGTGTTTCTGGAGATACACCGATAGTCGTAAACAATCGAATCGTTAAAGTTAAAGAAGCTTTTAAAAAATTGAAAGGCATGCTTCTAGGGAAAGGAAAAAATCATGTATCATATACTGCTCAAGGAAACGTTTTAAGTATAACCAACCCGTCTTTCAACACAACTACCTCACCATTACTGGAAATGACACAAGTAAAAGTTCCTTACTACTTTAGACTCTCCACAGAAAACCATTCTTATGAAATTTCATCCAACCATCCAATCTTAACGCTATCAGAAAACGGTATCTCTTGGAAAACTCCACCGTTGATAAATCCTTTAACAGATTATATCGTAACTTCTGTAATCGAAGAGCTTGAGCCACCTAAAATAGAGTTCAAGAGTAGAAGAATAAAAATTCCTAAAGAGTTTTCTGTAGAATTAGCCTACTTAGTCGGTTTGATAGCCGGAGATGGACATATAAGTAAGGATGGTATAACATTCTGTGGGCAGGATGAAAAACTACATGAAAGGTTCGAGGAGATTTGTAAGAAACTTTTTGGAATAAAGAAATTCGGTAAGTATAAAGACAAGTATGGTAACGTTAGGACGCTCGTCTACTCTACAGAATTAGTGAAGTTCTTCGAGCATTTAGGGTTCAGAAAAGGTAAGAAAGATTATGATGAATTCTTGGAAAAGTATCTTGTTCAGCTCGACCAAAAACTTTTGGTAGCATTCCTATTAGGGCTTTTACACACAGATGGTACAAAAACACGGTATACGCTTGTGTTTTACAGTTCGGACAAAAAGGCACTAGAAAAGATTAAAAAGATTAGTTTCTCCAGAGGCATACAACTAAAAGGTCCTATAAAACATACGAATAAACTTAGTACTATGTACAAACTTGTTTTGCAGGGAAAATACAACATAAACGTTTTCAAACGGGTAGCATCCACACTTCCGTTTGGAGATGTAGAGGTTGTAGGACCAAACAGAAGCTTTGAACACGTCCCAAGATTTCTGATGAAATTCTTCAAAAACATCCTTAAAAAGTATGGTATTTCGTACGGCAAAGACTGGAAAAAGGAACCCTACATTAACCTTAGAAAGAAGCCAACATTAGCAACTTTGGATAGAATGTTAAAATTCTTAAAGGATCGTATCTCGTTGTTGGATGAAAACGAAAGAGCTTTCATCAGTTTTGTCGAAAAAATCGTCCAAAGAAAGTTAATGTTAGATAAAGTCTCAGAGATAGAAAGAGTTAACTCCCCACAAGTTTTGTATGACCTAGGAACCTTATCTGGAAACTTTGTGACGGCGTATGGACATGTGATGCATAACAGCAAATGGTACGGCGAGAGTGAAAAAAGATTAAGGGACATCTTTGAAGAGGCTGAGAAAAATGCACCAAGCATAATCTTTATCGATGAAATAGATGCTATAGCACCAAAAAGGGAAGAGGTGACTGGCGAAGTAGAGAGACGTGTTGTCAGCCAGCTCTTATGTTTGCATCCTTCGACAACAGTCTATAAAGATGGAAGTCCTTTGACTATAAAAGAGCTTTTTGAAACTACTGAAGGAAAAGAAATAGAGGATGAATTTGGAGTTGTTCACAAACTACCAAACGAAGATGTTTACGTTTTAGGAATGGATGAAAACGGCAAAGTCGGTAAGATTAAAGTAGTCGCCCTTTCCAAGACCAAAGTCAAGAACCCTATAAGAATAAAGCTCTCAACAGGAGAGGAAATCATTGCGTCCAAGATTACAAAAGTTTTAAGAATAGGAAATGAAGGAATAGAGTGGGTTAATGTTAACGAAATTAAGGAAGGTGACTACATAATAGCTCCTTCAAACATTCACATACCATTCAAAATCCATCAGATAGACATCAAAACGTTCAAAAATTCTGAGAGATGGGTCGCAAGAGTAGAGGAAGGTTCCTTACCGTTTTTCGTATTCGGAAGAAAATACATAAGACTTTCTGAATTAAAAGATCTAGAGCTTCATAAGCTAGAGATAAAAAGGCTTAAGAAACTTACTCAAAAGATAGTTTACTTGTTGAGTATCAGAGATAAAGCTACGAAAGAAGAGCTTGAATTTCTGCTAAAAGTTTCAAGAAGAGCGTTGAACATCGCACTAAGACGTCTTAAGAAAACTGGTGTAATAGAAATAGATAAAAACGTTGTTAACCTAAAGATTCCGAAAAGTTACAACATTCTTAAACTCGCCTACAAATCTGATGGGAAGATCTATCCCATCAAAGAGAAATACTTCATAGAATTGCCAAACCACTTAGATGAGGACTTTGCAAAACTTTTGGGCTATGTAATTTCAGAAGGTCATCTTTACAACCATGCACTTAACATCAGTGGGGGCGTTGCAAACGATGCAACATTGCTTATAGAAAAAATCTTCAAAATAAAGCCCGTAAAGAAAAGAACTCATGTGGAAATGGTTTACGCATACTCTAAGCCTCTCGTAAGGTTCCTTAATGAATACTTTGGTATACCGATAGGCAAGAAATCCAATAAAGTTGAGATCCCAAAGCAGATATTTTCATCTCCACAAGCTGTTAAAGCTGCCTTTTTGGCAGGACTCTTGGAAGGAGACGGACACGTAGGAGATACACAGATAAGATTCTTCACTTCCAGCAAAAAATTGGCAAAAGGTATAGCAACTCTACTCTACTCCTTAGGCATACCAGCGAAGGTAAAAAGGTATAACCTATACGTAGTCCAACCTTTTGGTGGTTATCAGACTTTTAAGCGATTCTACCAAACCGTAGGACCTTTCATAAGCGATGAGAAGAAGAAATCTAAACTGGAAAAGTTATTGATAAGGAAAAAGACTGTCTCTTCCATAGTTTGGCCTGTAAAGGAAGCTCTGCACAGGCTCAGGAAGATGCATAACATAAGATTAGAAGACGATAAGTATAGATATCTCTCACCTAACGTCAACCTTCACATAAATTCAAACGTTCTTGGCTACTTTATACAGTCCTTAGAAAGTTTACAAAACGTATTCGTTCGAGAGTTGAGAAGGTTTTCTGCCTCCGATGTGATTCCGATAAAAATCGAAGAGGTAGAAATTCTGGATGAGGAAATAGAGATGTACGATTTGACGACCGAGACCTCAAACTTCATCGTCGGTAACTTACCTCTAATAGTTCACAACACACTGATGGATGGGTTAAAATCAAGAGGGAAAGTCATCGTTATAGCAGCGACTAACAGACCTAATGCAATAGACCCTGCGCTAAGAAGGCCTGGAAGGTTTGACAGGGAAATAGAAATAGGAATACCCGATAAGAAGGGGAGGAAAGAGATTTTCCAGATTCATGCAAGAAGAATGCCGAAAAGACCACCCTATTCCAAGGATTTTGTCATTCGTGCTTTGAAAGAACTAAAGAGAGAGTATGAAAAGACTGACAAGGAAAAAGCGAAAGAAGTAGAAAAAGCTTTGGAAAAGATGAAAGAAGTCCATGATGAGGAGGAAAAGATAAAAGAAATCGTAGATTCATTGCCTAGAGAAATTTCGAGTAAAGTTGAGGATAAGTTAATAGATTACATGTTCGATAAGCTGGCTGAAATAACTTATGGGTATACTGGTGCAGACATAGCTGCCGTCTGTAGAGAGGCAGCTATGCATGCAATCAGACGTGTTCTGCCAGAGATAAAGAAGTACGAAGAAGGAGAAGAAATACCTCGAGAAGTTTTAGAGAAGCTAGAAGTAACGATGAAAGACTTTATGCATGCCTTAAGGATAGTTGAACCGTCTGCGATGAGAGAAGTTCTCATAGAAGTCCCAAACGTAAGATGGGATGATGTCGGAGATTTAGAAGACGTAAAGCAACAGCTTAAGGAAGCTGTAGAGTGGCCTTTGAAGTATCCAGAAAGTTTCAAAAGGTTGGGTATAAAACCACCTAAAGGTATATTGCTTTATGGTCCTCCAGGATGTGGTAAGACGTTACTTGCTAAGGCCGTTGCGACTGAATCGGAAGCCAATTTCATAAGCGTCAAAGGACCAGAGCTATTATCGAAATGGTATGGTGAAAGTGAAAAGAGGATTAGAGAGTTGTTCAGGAGAGCAAGGCAAGTTGCACCATGTATAATCTTCTTCGATGAAATAGATGCGATGGCGCCTAAAAGAGGATTCGGAATGCACGAAGTCTCAGAGAGAATTGTCTCTCAACTGTTGACAGAAATGTCTGGAATAGAAGAGTTGAAAGATGTCGTTGTTATAGCAGCAACTAACAGACCAGACATACTAGACCCTGCGTTGCTAAGACCTGGAAGGTTTGACAGACTTATATACGTACCTGCTCCCAACGAAGAAGCAAGATACAAGATACTAAAAGTTCTTACAAGAAATATGCCTCTTTCGAAGGATATCAACCTTAAGAAGCTTGCAAAGATGACAGAAGGTTTTACTGGAGCAGATTTAGAAGCACTCTGTAGAGAGGCTGCGATGAATGCTATACGAGAGAATAAGAAGGCAAAAGAAGTCAAGATGAAGCACTTCGAAAAAGCTTTAGAGATTATAACTCCTAGTGTATCCAAAGAATTGATCAAATTCTACGAAAAGTTTGCAGAAAGGTTCAAAAGAAGAGTAATAACAGAAACTAAAAGGGAAAAGGAAGAGGATGAATTCAGTTATGTTGGCTAACTATTCCCAGTGTTTTGTCTGTCAGCTTTATAGATTCTTCTTTTTCCATCAATCCTAGTGAAGCTCTTATAGCGTCTACATTCTCTGGCACTACTATTGCCTCTTGATGAACACCCTGGATCCAATGTACCCAACCGTTCCTAAACGTTATAGAATCTTTCCATACGACGAGTTCGTAAAGGTCATACCTCTTTCTTCCAAAGTCCCTTGCAAACTCTATGATGGATGCTGTCGAGCTTAGTCCTTCAGATTTTGAAACCATGTATATTCTTGGCGTCCTTTCCAGATGTTGGATGAATTCCTCCCTGTCAAAACCGTTCCCCTCTATTTTTGCTTGGATAGAGTGAACGTGCATCAAAGTAGTCGGCACTTTTATCGCAACTGTCGTAATGGGTATGCCGTTCATCACTGTCAACAAGTCTGGTGCGTGGTGAGAAGGTATTTCGAGTTCTGGTACTATAGCGTTTATCGGACCTTTTTTCACATCATGTGGATCAACAGCACGTCTTATCAGAGTTGCATGTGCTTCTTTTATTTTAAACCCTTTTTCTTCAGAAAATTCTTTCAAAGAATGAAGAGCTCTTGCCAACCCAGTTGTATTGCATGAGACAACTCTTATGTGTTTCTTTCCTTTTGCTTTTTCATAGTTGACTTGAGCGACGAACGAAACCTCTGCAACGTCTGGTTTCTCCCCGCCTTCAAAAATAACTCTTTTATCCAGTTTAGAATAATACGTTTGCTTGTTCAACGCACCTACTCCTTTAGGTGTAGCATCTATTATAACATCTGCTTCTTCCAATCCATCCTCGACAGGTCTTGCGTGAATTCCTTTTTCCTTGAATTTTTCGACGTTTTCCTTATTCGTATAAAGTTGATATCCATGTCTTGCTGCAAGAGTTGCGAATACATCTGGCGTCCTCTTAGAGACTCCTATCACTTCCATGTCTGGTTGTTTACTTACAGCGTCTGCGACTCTCTTCCCGATTGTACCATAACCCATTATGAATACCTTTACTTTTTCCATTATACCAC
>JAGHAA010000083.1 GCA_021161745.1 Candidatus Aenigmatarchaeota archaeon | reverse complement strand
TTTTATCTGCATATACTCTTCGTCTTTCTGGAGGAATTTCTACTGGCTGTTCTTCCTCAATTGTTTCTTCCAAAATCAATTCTTCTTGGTTTTGTATTTCGTTATTCATATTTCCACTTCCATTTTAAAGCTGTCAGCCGAATTTCAGACAACGAGTATTCTACGCAATTTTTATTCACATAATTTATAAAGCTTAATCTCATCTCATACAATTTTCTATGGATTTGGATATTAAAAAGCTTCGACGCAAGAAAGATACAGGCTAATAGACAGGCTCATTAAAGAAATAAAACTGAGAGAGTATTCCTATCAACAGGTAAAGCTTACATTTCAGTTGTGAAAAGATTTCTGAAATTTCATTATTTGTTTCTCTTGCTCTAATTCCAACTCTTCTTACAAATTCAACTCTATAGTCTTTATATCTGCTGTAAAAAACTTTTTTGAAACCTTTTTCATAACCCAACAAACCAACTGCGACTACTCTCTTTGGTCTTTCAACCGATCTTTCTTTCGCTTGTTTTAAACAACCTAATAACTTCTTCTATTTTGTAAGATCGTTATACGTATAACAACGTTTACCTTGAACAAAATTATCCTATCCTTTAACGACCCCTATCGGAATCAATCTAGCGACTATTCTTGCTATTCCAGCTTTTTCACACACTTTAACCACTTCATCAACATCCTTGTAAACTCCTGGGGCCTCTTCCGCAACGACCTTCCAGCTAGCTGCCCTAACGAGTATTCCTCTCCTCTCCAATTCTTTAGATACTCTTTCGCCCCTATACTCCCTCAACGCTCTAGCCCTTGATTTCACTCTACCGGCGCCGTGAGCTATGCTTGAAAACGTCACTTCTTCCGCTTTGTCCGTCCCTATGAGCACGTAGCTTACGGAACCCATGCTACCCGGAATGAGGACTGGTTGACCCACAGATTTGTAATCCTTTGGAACATCTTCCCATGATGGACCGAAGGCACGAGTCGCACCCTTGCGGTGCACCAAAACCTTCATCTTCTTTCCGTCAACTTTATGCTCTTCCAACTTAGCCATGTTGTGCGTTATGCCGTATATTAGCTCTAGACCCAAATCTTCAGCGCTCTTACCAAAAACTTCTTCAAAACTCTGTCTGACCCAATGAGTTATCATCTGTCTGTTAGCAAACGCAAAGTTTGCCGCAGCGTTCATCGCAGCAAAGTAATCTTCAAACAGCTTAGTACCAGAAGGTGCGAATGCCAGTTCACGGTCAGGAAGTTTGTTAAGAAGTTCTCTGTGTTCTCGTTCGATTAAACGTAAGTAGTCGGTGGCCACTTGATGTCCAAGACCTCTTGACCCTGTATGTATCATAACCGTTACTTGTCCAGGATTAGTTATGCCAAATACTTTAGCGGCATCAGGCAAGAATATCTTGTCAACTATTTGAATCTCTAGGAAATGGTTACCAGCACCCAAACTACCGAGTTGTGGCATTCCACGTCGCATCGCTTTTTCAGAAACTTTACTTGGGTCGGCGTACTTCTCTTCATTACCCTTATCTTCGATGTGCTCTAAATCTTTCTCCCAACCATAACCATGTTCAACAGCCCATTTGGCACCGTACTTCAATACTTCGTAAACTTGTTCACGACTCAACTTTACCTTTCCGCCCCTACCCACACCACTCGGCACGTTGCGGAATATCGTTTCAAGCAATTCCTTTAGTTTTGGTCTAACATCATTCTCTTCTAAGTTCGTTCTTAGTAACCTAACACCACAGTTGTGGACTATAAAACCGTTAGCAATAAAGTTGTGATCTTTATGTAGAACCGTAAAATCATAAACAAAATCGTTAAACTCTAGCGTCTTTTTCTTGATTATTCTCTCAAACACAAAACCAGCAAGCTTTCCATCCGTTATGGCTTTCTGAACAAACTGTTGGAAAGTTTCTAATCCATAGGGTTGGACCCTATCTTTTAAGTTTCGTTTAAACTTTTTCTTTTTCCTAAGGTAAGCAACAGCCACACTTGCTAAAAATTTTCTTTCGAAGTTGTATTCATAAGAGATTTGAGACCATAGGTTTATCAGGTTATCGTCTTTGTTGGAAATCACTAACCTCAATCCGATTGTCTTATCAGTTCCCTTAGTCTCGTAAATCGTCGTTACTTTTACGTTAAACTCTCTCAAAAGGTTTGCTACCTCTTCAAGAAACTTTTTCCCATCTTCCTTTAGATCTTTTCTAACACCTATCGTCAACATCGGTTGAGAAAATGTATAAGGATGTTTCTTTATAGTCGATGGTTTTGTCAACTCGGCACCGAAAAGTCCAGCAAGAAAGTTTCTTTTCACCCACTTAGGAGCACTCTTAATCCATATAGGAACTCTAAGAGGTTGGGCTGTTCGCTTTCCGTAGGGCATGCCTAATGCTATTAGAAACTGTGCAAAAGATGAGGAAGAGATTTTTATATGTTTTTCAATCGTTACTGTTTCAAACTCACCATAAGAGTTTCTTCCTTTTATCCTCCTCTTTCTCTCATAGACCCTAGACGGTTTAAAACCGAGTTTCTTTATCTCTTTTCTTATTTCTTTTAAATCCATCTCATTTTTACTATAAATCCTTACTATCCAACGTTTTCTCTTACTTCTTTCCAAATAAACGGTACCATCACCTAGTATGTATCCGAACAACCTTGCCACAACACCTAATAGAGGATGCGTATACGTGAAGGGAAGTAAACCTTTGGATTTTAGTATTTTCCTGTAAGGTTGTGGAATGCTATTTTCTGAAATAATAACCCCTGTTTTTTCTTCAAACTCTACACCATCAAAATGATAGACCGCTACCTTATCATCTTTTTCTACGTACTTTGCTTCTTTCATTCCATCTGGAGTAAGTATTGGATGGTCTTCGCTTAACCTTAACTTTTTTCCTGATTCTGTTACGATCTCGATTATCCTTTTCTCTCTCTTAGAGAGATATAAACCTATACTAGTTTCTGTAGGTATATGGTCGTTCAACTCAAAGCAAAGTAAGGAGAGATGTAACTTATCTTTAAACTTTCCTATCGGGATTCTAAACCCATCTCTAGTTAAAACCTCGACATCCCCTGGGAGACAGTTTATGTCGATTTCGGGGCTTAAGGCCTATCCGACGCCCCCAGGGGATATGCCTCCTTCCTCGTAACTCAGCGCCGCGACGCCCCCTATAGGAAACCCTTGGCCGCCACTTTGAAGAAGTGGCTATAGCCGAAATGCATATCGGGCATCGCGAGCGCGTGTTTTTGAATCCCTGGCAAACATGCGACGTTCGCTATCTGTTCTATCGCGCCGTCTTCAACTTGTTTCAACAGTTTTTCTGATAAAAACAGCCTTGCTGGAACTTTCATGCACGACTTCGTACCTTTAGGTAATTCCCATTCATAATCTGCTATTCTCTTTAACCTCTCTTTAAACATACAACCACCTTCTTTTTTCTATTAATTATCAAATTTTCCCTTCATAGAATTTAAGCATTCAATAAATGGTTCTCCATTTAAAACCAATTTTTTATTTTAGTTCAATTCTGTAAAAAGAATATACTTTGTTGTGTTTTGTATCGTTGAACCTTTCCAAAAGTTCTAACTCATACTTTTCTCCAAACTCCACACAACTCTGACTTTCAGGCACATCGATAGCGCACCAATAGCCTTCGTCAAATATAACACAATCCTTCTCCTTTATTATAGAATCAAACTCTGGCCTATAAACATACCATACTTGCATATGACCTTTTCCCATCCATGAATAAATGCTCGAGACGTGAGAAACGAAGTAGCAATCGTCTGGTTGAGTTGAAGCAAACATTATGGCAAAGTTCCTATAAGCCCTTGCATCAGACGCCTCTTCTATCGAATCAGCAGTTACATGGATTTTTGGTATGTAAGAGGAGAAGTATATTAAGACTAGTACTATTAACATCAAAATCACTTCTTCTTTCTTAGCATACTTTGACAAAGAGTTAAAAAGTGTGAAAAGACCTAGTCCAGACAGCATAGAAAAAGGTATATACTGCGGTAGTACGTACCTCACATCTACACCATAATAAACGCTCCCAGCATAGAAGCTAACATACAAGAAGAACAACGTTAAAAACGTGATGAGAAGTGAGAAAGTTTCTTTTGGATACGTTAAAACTCCGTATGCAGCTCCTAAGATAGCAAGGATTGTAAAAAGGACTGGATGGTATAGTTGTTTACCGTTATAGGCCCATTCATCTTCTATGCTGTATATTTCGAACCAATACTTAATGTTGTCGTTTAGGTTATTTTTGAAATATTCTAAACCGAACTTTTTGCCTGAGCTACCCCAAGTGTCAGTCCTACTGGCATAGATTGTATGGATAAAATAAACTGAAGCAAACAAAAGAGTTATGAGGAATGCAACTACATATTCCTTTTTATCGACTACTCTAAAGAAGTTTCTGTTGAGCAAAAAAACAGAAACGAAATAAATCGGAAAAAGTATGGCAGATTCTGTCTTTGCTTGAAGTAGTAAGGGAAGTATTAGTAAACTCAAAACATGAATTCTTACATCGTTTGATCTGGAGGATAGGACAATCAGAAAGAGTAGGATTGAAGTGTAGAAGGAAAAAGTCACATCGGCTGCAGCAGTTACCGACCATAGTATATGGACTGGTAGTAACGCTAAAATTATAGATGAAAATAACGCTATCTTTTCATCTTTGAATATCAACAATGATGAAAGAAAAATAAAGACAACTGAAAGAGAGGATACAAAAGACATAAAAGTAAAAGCAACTTTGTCTGAGATTCCAAAAAGAATGAACGCTATGCTTAGCAAGAATGGATGACCGACAGGCCATTTCATTAACTCACATTCAAAACATGCTGTTTTGTTACCGTAATCACAGAGACATGATTCTGCGTGCTGAACTATTTGCTTTGCCATATCCATGTAAATATCTTCGTCGAAGAACAACCTGCTAGTTTTTGGAGGTAAAACATTCCTAACAAGAAAAGCAAGAAGAAAAAGCATAAGCATGTAAATTATCACTTTTTTGTCGACATACTTTTTGAGGACGTTCAACACACTTTCTCTGAAAAGAAAAATCATTGTAATCGCTAGCAAAACGTTCATCGCATATACAATCGTTTCAGTCTTCATTATAAAATTCTTAACAAATTCCGAATCAAAGTTTGTGAATGTGTTGATCGTTAAAAAGTAGACAGCCAAAAAAATTACAATGGCTACAATGTTTTTTGTTAATTTAGTTCTAAGAAGTTCGAACATCAAAATAATTTTTTGGTTTGCGTTTAAATCTTTTTAAGCTCGATTAAGTAATCATCGATGATTAAATACTTTGTTTTTGTCGCTATCATAGTTTTTATGGCATCCTCGGGCGTGCAGACTATAGGCTCACCATGTATGTTGAAGCTCGTGTTCAAAACCATGCCAACTCCTTTCTCTTTCTTTATTCTTTTTAACAGTTTCCTGTACTTTTGATTCTCATTACCCACCATCTGTGGTCTTGCAGAACCGTCAACGTTTGCCACAGGCGAGTATTTTTTCTTTAGTTTATGTTTAAACATGTATCCCATCGTCATGAACTTATCTGGTTTCCCATCATAATCCTCAAAAACTCTCTTGGCATCCTCTTCAAGCAAAGACGGACAGAAAGGTTGAAACCAAACTCTACGCTTCACCATGACATTCAAAACATCCTTCACATCCTGTGAGTCTGCAGGAGCCAGTATGCTCCTATTTCCTAAAGCTCTTGGTCCGTATTCCATCCTTCCTTGGAACCAGAAAACGTAATTGCCTTTGAGTATAAGCTCTGCGGCAACTCCAGAAGGATCCTTAACCTTGTTGTATTTTACTTTATCCGAATATTTATCTAAAGTTCTAAGAACTTCATATTCATTATACTTCGGCCCAAGGTAAACGTTTTCCATTCTTCTGGGTTTTAAGCCTTCTAATTTGTAAGCAACGTACAAAGCGGCACCTACTGCAAGACCTCCATCTCCCATGTGGGGAAAGATGAACCAATCTTTTAATCCAGAGAACAATCTGATCACTCTGTTAAGCTTTATGTTTGCTGCAACCCCTCCAGCCCAACAGACGTTTTTCCTTCCAGTCTCTTCTATCGCGTTCTTAAAAAGTTGCAACACATGCTTTTCCAACGTTTTTTGTGCCATGTATGCAAACCTTTCGTTAGGCGTATTCCACTTAACCTTTTCCAGTTCCAAGAACCTCTTTATCGTGGAATGCTTTGCTTTAATCGTTAATCCCTCAACCTCAAAGAAGTTAAGTAACTTGTTTTTTTCTTCAGGTAAAGGATAAGAATAATCTGCTAAAGCCATTACTTTCCCTTCATCTTCCAACTCTCTGAAGCCAAGTATCGTGGTAACTTCTTCGAAAAAAAGTCCTATCGAGTCTTTTTCTTTCATCTCTGCCAATCTTTGAATTTCACCATCTTCAAACACGTTGACAGTGCCAGATAAACCATCTCCTACTCCGTCCAACGTTATACAAAGGCTTTTTTTGAAGCCAGAAGTAAAGATCGCTGATGCAGTATGAGCTGTATGGTGGTCTACAACATAGATTGGTTGACCTTTAAATCCAAGTTTCTTCAGTTTCTTTCTTACCTGCCATTCCGTAAACCGTTTGAGGTATTTTGCGTTGTATTTAGCGAGCCAATACTTCAAAAATCTCCTTTCCTTCTCAAACTTTGGTTTAGGTATTAGCCTTCTCCTAAACTTGTAGAAGTTCTCGTCCAAAAATCGGAATTGCCTTGCCAGTATTCTTGTGAGTTGTGTGCCGACGATTGCTATCACATCGATGTCATCTGGTTTAAAATTCAAATAATCGAGGCACGATTTGATTGAAAGTTCTGGGAACCTTATATCTAGCTTTCTCCTCGTTAACCTTTCTTCGTTTATTGCTACTTTCAACTTTCCATCTACTACTATCGCTGATCCTGAATCATGACCGTCCCATACACCTAAAATTTTCATTTATATCCACCTCATTTCGACCTTTTTCTTTTTATGAATTTCCAATGTAATAAATTCTAACTTTATAC
>JAGHAA010000017.1 GCA_021161745.1 Candidatus Aenigmatarchaeota archaeon | reverse complement strand
GCTCGTTATGGAATTTACTCAAGCTTAGGTGCAGTATCTCCGGTACTTCCTACCATGGCTTTCGTTGCAGCTGAATGGAGTAGATCAGACTTAGGTTATTCATTGAAACAACCTCCATCTGCTGGAAGACAACAGGGGCCATCACCTCAACCAGGTCCAAGTCCAGTCATACCGCCTCAACCACAACCAAAACCTCGACCTAAACCAGGTCTAGTTGGACCATCTCCAAGCCCATCACCTAAGCCAAAACCACAGCCATCTCCTACACCACATCCACAACCAAAACCTCCAAGTCCTGGTCCATCACCTAGACCAGTTAAACCACAACCCAAACCACCTACACCACCGCAACCTAAACCTGTCAAACCACCCCAACCACAACCAAAACCACCAATTCCACCTAGACCATCTATTGGAAGAAGACCTTGGTATATATCTTATAATCCATACAGAAGTGCTGCCCTGGAAGAGGCAGGTAAATTCTGGAATAGGATAGAAGATGGAAGAATAGGACCATACACAACATCGATAAGCACGACGGTTCCTGTTCCTCGATTACCAACTACAGTCCCTTCAGTATCACATTCAAATCCTTACGTAGATGTAGCTTACGATGCGTTCCGTGAGTTTTGGGAAGAAATTGAAAAGGAAAAAGAGGAAAAACAGAAGTACACTAAACCTACGATAAAAGGGGTTAACATTTCCAAATCTGGTCAAACAGAAGGATATTACAAAGATCTTTATACTTGGTATAAAACAGTTGTAGACGTAGCTAGACGTAATCTAGAGCTTCACGGAATAAAACCCAATCCAGATCTACTGCCAGGAGTTAACGCATTAAGGTATTACGGAAGAAAGGCAGGAATTCCTGAAGAAGAAATAGAGAGAGCTATAATGGGAGAAAAATATCACAAGTCCTTACCCAGCTTGTCGCAATACCAACAACCTCTCCCAACGTCTAAACCAAGTTACTGGGAAAAATTCAAAGAAAAAGTACATTCACTCTACAATAGGGTTCGTGGATTTTTAGGTAAATAGAAGTACTATTCGTTTTCTTCTTTTTCAGGTTGTTTGAAGAGTGCGTAGAATATCAAGAATACAACTCCTAGGACGGCTAACACGACTCCAAGCCCTAAAGGTATGTCTGACACTCCAAAATAAGGAGAGAATTTTTGTAAAACACCAGAAGCATCTAAGACTAAATAAGCTAAGAATGCTGCAACGAGCACAATAAACCAACTCCTCTCACCCTCTTTTTTACCCTTTGCACCTGCCATCAGAGTGGAGAAGAGTATGATGAGGGCTAAAGCCATGACTATGACGAAAGTTATCGTGAAAGTCTTTGAAAGGAAGTCTATCATCGAGATGCCATAAGGTGTGAAAAACGTTACTATTACTGCCATCGAAAAGGCTACGATTATGTTTGCTCTATGGGCTGCATCGCTAGTGCCCAGTATCCTCGTCTTTTCGAGTATAGCATAAACTAAGGCGTAGATGACTAAAAGCGGAAACAACAATTCAAAAACGCTGTATTTGTGGGATAACCATATGAATCTGTCTATGACACTCATCTTATCATCCGTAACATGATGTTATTATGCTTTCCAGCACCGAAACCTTCGCTTGAAAATCCAGAGAGATTAGAGACATGCTATCTAAGAAATATGATATGTACGGATAGAAATAAAGGAGTACGCCCACTGCTATTCCGAACAACACAAACGTTATGATGAATGCAGTAGCTAAGCTTTGTGTTAGAGATGTGGAAGCCCACCAGCATAGCTTGAATACAAGCCAAAAAAGAAGGACTTGGAAGATGACTTTTCCACTCTCGCCCAAGAATAGCAAGGAGAGTGCCATTATCAGGAAAATCATTGCAAGCGTTTTATGGTTTCTACTCCCAACGTTAAAGTATTCCATTAGTACAATTCCTATTATAATCCCCCATTTTAACCAGAAGAAGAAATCGTATATCTTTCCGAAGTTTTCGACGAACTCTGTAGGGTTCATGAAATGCATGATCGCAAAGCTTATTATGAAAGTTAGTCCAAGGATCACCATCCAATGCTCTTCTAAACCTTTCCAACTAACAGGTTTGTTTGGATAGAAAATTTTTCCGATGACTACTAGCACTAAGATGAAAGTCAGGAATGTTAAAAAAGAAAGCGGAATCAGTTTGATGAAGACTATGCATTCTATACATTGAACATCTACGGACATGTAGCATGAAGACGGTAAACTGCCTAGCGCTATTTCCAAAGGTCTAGTCAGAAATTCTTGGGCGGAAGCTTGGCTTATCAAAAGTAGAAAAAAAGCTATGCTGATCCATTTTTTAAATTTCTCGGTCATGGCATGCACTCGTAAGCTATGTCTGGGACTGGGGATGAGAACATGAACCAGATGAAAACGAGTATGACAACAAAGGAAAGTATGTACCTTAGAAGCATGCCAGCTCTACCGCCAAAAACGTAAGTTACACCTACTATAACTATCATCAACGAAGCCCAGTACCAGACGTTGTAGATACGTGAAAAGATGAGGATAAGGTCTTCTGTGTTTGCCACGTGAAGGATGGCTATTGCTATGGCAATGGTGAGCATGATGGATGTTATCCTGTATTCGACGGCTGTTTTTTTCGGTTGCGCAGGATTAAGCATCTTTCCAACTATGACTAGGCTTATCATAAAACCGAGTGCTGTGAAAAAAGCCAAGGGCAAAAGTTTTGCGATGATAAGACATTCCCAACACATAGGACTTTCTATATCGACGCATACTCCTGGCAAGGGACCGAGTATAGCAGAAAGTAGGCCGTAGTATTCATCTTGTGCTAAAGAGTAGGGAATGATTAAGAGTGAAAAGAATGAGAAGAAAATGATTGGTAAAAAGGTGTTATTCCTCACTTTATTCTCCTCCTAATCCTGCTGTTTTTTCAGACTCCTCTGCTCCTCCACCAAAAATTCTTTCTAAAGCTTTCCACATAGCTTTTCTTCTTTCTGTCTTCTCTTCTTCTCTCTTTTTTTCAAGTTCCATAAGTTGTTGAAGGTATTGCCAATATTCTGGTCTTTCTTCCAATCGTTCTCTTTCTATTACTTCTTCTAGCTTTTCACTACGTCCTTTAGCTACTTTATACAATTCTTTAGCACCTTTTGAAAGACTTTCTAAGCTTTTTAATACACTTTCAGCATAAGAAACTACGTTTATAGGTCTTGTACCGACCAACTTTCCGTGTTCGTCATAAATAGGAGCGTTTACTACAAATGTTCTATATCTTTCTTCTTGTAATTTACCTAATACACCACCTCTGATAATTCCCCTTCTGCCTATTAGCTTTTTGGCCCGATTTATATGTTCATAAACTACTCTAAAAATCTCCTCATATTTTCTTTCTCCAGGCTGATGTTCGTACAACTGTGTTAAGGCTTGGATGGCATCTCGAATTTCATAATAAGCTGCTCTTACTTCTGTGAACGCATATGAAGGCCTTCTTTTGAACCAATTTTTAATTCTGTCCCCAATTCCTGGGGGAGGAGACGTTCCTTCAATAGTTTCTAATGTGTCAAGTAAAGTTCCAAGAGCATGAGAAACATTGTAAAGTTGGAGTAAAAGGTCCTTAGGATACCAAGAAGCACTCTTTTCCGTGCTTAGCCATTGGTATTGCTTTCCTGGCCATAGAAGCTTTTTATCGCCTGTGGGAGCTTCTACATTCTCATTAGATGGTTGAATTTGAATAGGCGGTTCTTCTTGTCCTTCTCCTTCCATAGCATAAGGTCCTTGGTCACTTTGACTTTGAGGATATATATCCCCTAAAGGAACTCCACCTCTTCCGACTATCCTAGATTGTTGATTTGCTTGAGGTTGTTGCGATGAAACTTCTCCAGGCTGATTGGAAGAAGGTGTTTTGTATCTCGTGTTTTTTAGTGGTTTAGTGCTTCCTCCTTGCGATCGTTGAACAGGTGGTGTATATTGTTGACTTTGAGAAGTCTGTTCAGAAGTGTGATCGATATAAGCTTCAGAAAGTTGAGAGTGTTTATTAGGAACTTTTGTTTTTTCAGTTTCTATTCCTCTCCAAAAATCTCCTAACACTTCAGCAGAGTGATAATATCCTTCCTTTCTCTCTAATCTTTTGAGTTTCTTATCGATATATTCAAGGGCCTCCTCTAGCGGAACACCATGGGTTTTTAACTGTCTTGCTGTTTCTAATGCTTCTGGGTAAGGTTCTTCAACACCTTTGTTTAAATGAAGAACTCCTATAATTCCAGAAGCATTCTGTCTATATTTCCTATCAACCTTATTGGGTGTGTAGGACACTCCTTCGAGAGTTCTTTTTAACTCCTTTAAATAATCTATTTCTTTTTTTCTATCAGACACAGTCTTTCCAATAGCGATTCCACTAATAAAAGAAAGAGTTGCAAGGAAAATAGTAATCAAATCCAGCATTTGAATCTAAAAATTTATTTGTTATCATTATTTTTAAATTTTATTGTTAAACATAAAAGTATATTT
>JAGHAA010000082.1 GCA_021161745.1 Candidatus Aenigmatarchaeota archaeon | reverse complement strand
TCTATACGACGTAAAAATTATAGAAGGAAACAAAATTATTTTTACATTTTTACTAAGTCCTTGAAGAACTTTGACTCTTTTCCAGTCAACCCGTCTAAAACAATCCTGTCGCCATTTTCCAAGTCTACGACCCACACAGGGTAATAACATTTTTCGATTTCAAAACCATCTGGCTGAAAGATGTTGAGAACGTTTTTGGCCTTATCTTTGGATACCATGAAGTCTATTTTCTCTCCTTTTATCTTTCCTGATGCGATTTCGTCCTTTATCTGGTTCTCCATTATCTTTTTGAAATCTGCCTTTACTCTACTCTTGTAAACAAACCCGTCTGTCTCGACAAGCCCTACTTTTTCCAATTTCTCCAACTCCTTCTTCGCTTCTCCTACACTCAAGTTAAGAGTCGTTGAGATTTTTGTTAATGTAGAATCACCATACGTAGTTAAATAAAACACTATGGCTCTAGGTATAGGAGGCAAGCTAGCTGCTTTCAGCAAGTTTTCTGTCATAACCAACGAATCCTTTTCTCTATAAACGACTTCTCCTTTAATCCCGTCAACCAGTAAGAAATCCTCTTTCGGTTTTCCTCTTTCCACGAATACCATCTTTATTCTCCATACAGGGTGGTAAACTAGCTTGAACGCTTCTATAGGTTTTTTGATGAGAGACTTTATGTCTTCTTCCATCACTTTTAACAAAAAGAACCTCTCTTTCCCCTCTTTTTCACTTTTCTTCTTTTCCTTCTTCTCACTAGGCAACGCAACGCCTGCATGCCTACTCCTTCTTATCCTTATATCTACTATCAACGGCTGGTCTATGATACCTGTTATCAGAGCCGTTCCTACGGGCAACGTTTTTATCTCACCTACTAGTTCTGGAGTAACGCCTTCTACGGAATCTGTGATAGACTTCAGATCGTTGGGATTGTTTATGCGTAGAAACGCTTGGGTATTGCATTGGGATAACACGTTCTTATCTATTCTTGCAGCACGTTGGCTCACCACCACTAGACCCATTCCGAACTTACGACCCTCGCTAGCGATAGTACGGAGTATCTTCGAAGAGACGACTTCTCCAAAACCTCTTTCAGGACAAAAATTATGAGCCTCTTCAACCACAAAAACAAAAGGCGGTATTTTTGAGATTTTTCTAAGCTCGAACAGGTCATGTGCCAGCTTATAGACGACGAGAGTTTGGATGTCAGGCTCTATTCCTTTAAGGTTGATTATGGTTATTTTTCCAGGCTTCACAAGTTCCTTTAAGTCAGTATACTTATCTTCCACAAAAAGTCCTGTAGACTTAAGGGATTCTAAAACTGATATGACACTCCATTTAGTCTTACTCTTTACGAACTCAACTTCTTTTATCAAATCGTCCAAAGTATAGTCTAAGGCATCCAAGTTTCTTGCAGCGTTGTAGATTATGTTCATCTGTGCACCAGATAGCCTAAAAGGAAGCATCTCGAAGATCTCTGAAGAAGTTAATCTACCAGGAAACCTTAGCTTTTTCGCGCCTTCTATGAGGTTCTTTTCTAAACAATAAACTTCAACTTCCTTCTCATACCCTTGTGGTTCTATCTCAAACCTTTCCACATACTTAAGCTCTTCTGGGTTGTCGTTAGGGACCTTAAGAGTTGTGTACTCTCCATGAGGGTCTATGACGACTGCCGGTATTTTATTCTCTATGAACTCCTCTAGCAGCACTGCGACAAGATAACTTTTACCAGCTCCTGTTTTGGCAAGGATAGCCATGTGCTTCGTTATGATCTTTTTTGGGTCTAAGTAGATCTTCAAGTTCTCCGAGTTCTGGAGGATTCCTATGTAAAGGCCTGATGACTTAAGGCCTAAAACACGTTTTATGAGAAGGTCATCAGCCTTGTACACAAGAGACCCTGGTTTGAACGGCATCCTAGGTGGTGTGACGACGCCTCTAGAATCTTTGTAACCTATTACCGAAACCTTTGCGATAGTCTTGTCCTTTTCTTGAAAGATAGAATCTATCCTTCCTAACACCCAGTGTCTTTCAGTGTCCCTTACCGCAACGAAATCCATCTTTTTGATTACTTCTGTGACTTCGAAGTAAAACCTTTCAGGCGTAGTTTTGCCGATTATCCTACCTACGAGCATGATTATCGATATAAAATTGTCGTGGTTTTACTTAATGTTTAGCTAATCTAAAATCAATTTAACTCCTCTGTGGTAATAATTCTTTCCTAAAGACTTCCATTCTATCGTTTTACCTTTCTTCTTGATGAAGAACACTTTACCCAGAGTCGATAATATAAGAATAGGGTCGATCACCAAGTATAGTGGGACGTATTTTATTAGTTTTTTCTTTCTAAATTTCATCAACCCAATAGCCAGTGATACGTTTAGGTTTAAGAAGCTCAAGAAGTTTATCAAAATGCTTAGAGTATTTTTAAGGGTAAGAGAAAGTGTGAACATGGATAAGGATGCAAACGATAGTAAAGGAACAGAATGTCTCACGTGGAGTAGGAAGGTTCCTAGCGGTTTTTTCTTTAAAAGATGAACGAACAATGACCCGTATTTTTTGTAAAGTTGTGCACCACCACCATACCATCTTATCCTCTGCCTGTAATACTCCTTTAGTGTACTAACCTCTTCCTGCCAGACGTTAGCATCTACTACCTCTATTTTCATACCTCTAGATTGCATTATGAGAGACGTCTCATAATCCTCGACGAGCGTTTTCTTTCCATGAAGCCCAATAGCTTCTAGCGACGACTTCCTTACTGCATAATTAGCTCCACAGAAGAACTGTACATCCTTTTTAAACCTGGTTCCTGTCGTGGAAATATTGTAGAACCACTCGTCCTCTATTGCCCTAAACTTCGTCAGAAGGTTTTCGTAGTAATTCCCACAATGAATCATGCCTGCTACAGCAGCTACGTTCGGATTCTTAAACGGTTGGACTATCTTTTTCAACCAATCCTTTTCACAAATACCATCTGGATCAGTTATCGCTATTATCTCGTTCTTAGCAAGCTTTTTTATTGCTTCATCCAATCCAAAAGCTTTTTTAGAGTATTGTTTGGGTGTTTTGTAGAACTTTATCAACCCTTTCTTTTCATAAATTTTACAAACTTTTTCCGTCTCGTCATTAGAGTGGTTGTCGACGATTATTATCTCGTACTTTTCCTTCGGATAAGAGAGACTGAGGAGGTTTTTTATCTTCCTCTCGATTATGTTTCCTCCTTTCCAGAACCATACGACAACAGAAACCTTCGGAAAGAAGTCCACCTTAGGTTTTAACCTTTTTGCTCTAAGGCTTATGATTAGGATGATAATAGAAAAAAAGAAGACTATGGGTGAAAAGACTAACAATGAGGAATTAAGGATGTAGAGTAACATGGTATTTTTAATATTTTCAACTATGAGTATTTGAAGTTTGATGGGCCCGCGGGGAATTCCAGGCCTAAAGCCTTTTGAACCCCGGCATGCTGGTCCGAAGCCAGCCAGGCTATCCTAGCTACCTCACGGGCCCTCTAACGAAAATATTTCTTTTTCCAGTGGAAATATTTTTACTTTCCAGACGAACTTATGGGGTTTTCCAGCTCAAATTCAGAATTCTACTGAATTTGAGCTTGAAACCCCCATAAGTTCTTCTT
>JAGHAA010000003.1 GCA_021161745.1 Candidatus Aenigmatarchaeota archaeon | reverse complement strand
CTTTTTATCTAGTTAAAGATTTAAGCTTTTCTATAAACTTTAAAAAATTTCACGATGTAAAACATAAAGTTTATTATAGTTTGATTTCCACATTTTTTATGAAAACCTTTAAATGGTTTTCTATGAAAAGCATAAAAAGTTTACTTACTATAGAGTAATTACCATGAAAACACAGAGCCTTAAGGATATCATAAAGGTGAGCCAAGTTTTTGCCTCTAGTAAACGCTTGCTACTACTCTTCATTTTAAAGGATGAACCTATGAGCTACACTGGTATTGCAAACTCTTTCAAAAGGTTTGGGATAGCCATAGGAAGTAGTGAGATATACAAGCATCTTAACCACCTTCTGGAAGAAGGTTTTATAGCGAAAAAAGGAAAATCATACGTTCTTACGCTTAAAGGTTATAAGGCCGTTCAACACACAATTGATATTATAAAAACACCTCCAACGTTGCCAGAGGTAAAGTTAAGTTTCAAAGACAACGAATAATTAAAAAAAGGTGTGTTAAATGTCAAAGCATGGATGGGATGATTATTGGAAGAAGTTTAAAGGTGAGGGAAAAAGGTTAAGTCTTAACTTAAAGTTGGAAGTCAACAGGTGGGTGTTGATTTCTTTGCTCATAATCGTTGGAGTAATCGCCATCTCATACATCGGTATGGAGACAGGGAAGTACATAAAGGTTTTAGAGCAGAATACTACTTTACTCCTTCAAAACCTAACTAAATGTGAGAAAGAAGTCCAGAATCTTCAAGACAGTCTTTCTTCATGCAACTCTAATCTTGAATCAAAAACATTAGCTCTACAGAATTGTAAAAACGAGAAGAAAACACTTCAAACATCTCTTAACGATTGTAAGGATGATTTAGACGAATGGAAAGATAAGTATTCTTCTCTAGAAGACGATTATGAAGAGTGTCAAGTCGATTTGGATGACTACAAGGAAAAGTACAGCGACTGCAAGGATGACCTCAATGACTGCAAGGACGATTTGGATGATTACAAATCTAAATACAACACTTGTACAGATGATTTCAACGATTTAAAAACAAAGTTCGCAGAATGCTATTGTTGTGAGCACAATAACGCAAGTGGGACTTACTACTACAAGATAGATGGTAACAACATCCTCTGCAGTGCGACTAATGCCACAGGCTATTCAGAGGTCAATTGTACAGCCATAACTTGTTCGTCCTTTTAAATTTTTATGAGATATTTCCCAATTTTATTTCGTGAAACCCAAACCTTTTTTGTCGTTAACGATTCTGATAGTCGCTACGCTAATCTTTTTACATCTTACGTCTGCAACATCGATACTCTTTATCTCGTCGGAATCTTCAAGAAGCATGAAGAATCCGATAACGTATGAGTATTTTTTAGCCTTAAAGGATAAGTATGATGTGGAAATAATCGAAGACTCTGAGGTAGCACTCAACTCAAGTCTGTGGCGAGAAAAAGCTTCTGGTAGCAATGTATTTTTCTTAATCGGATTGTCGCCAGAAACGCTTACTACAAACAAAACAAAATTTCTTGGTAATCTTTCTTCGATGGCAGAAAACAAGACTCAGAGAGCCGTAATAGCGATAGGGAACGCCTGTAAATTATTTTCCGATTATTTTTCTAAGGTCACGAATACGACTATCCACGTCAAAAATCCACATCATTTACTAGACGGTTTTAACGAAACCTACACATTTCCTGAAGGATCAGAATTTTTCATACTTTCAGACAGCAACTACACGCAGACTTTGAATGAATGCAAACAAAAACAAGCTTCTGTTTGCTGGCCTATCTTAACCGTCAAGACAGACCCTGAAGGATCTTTGGGTTTTGATGAATACGTGGTAGGTATTGTGGAAGAGAGCGTATCTGAAAGACGTGTTATGCTAGGAGTGAACACATCTCTTAGCTGTGAGAGTTGTTTGGGCTGGGATTTTCTTTACAGGTTGATAGATTGGGCTTCAAACTTTTCCGACATGGGATTCAAGATTTCCTCAGACAAAAGTTCCTACTATCTTGGTGAGATTATAAAAGTTTTTATCGACTCCAAAGTTCCTATTCAAACTATCGAAGGTTGGATAAAATCGTCTGCTAACACTACAGAAGTACTTAGTTTTTCGGGAAATTCCACTCACAAGGTTTCTGAGTTTCCTCTATTCATCTCAGACGAGCCAGGATTATACAACGTAACTGTAGAAGTTAACGGACTTGCCAAACATCATACAATCTTAGTAAAGAATTTTGATATCAACATAACGATTTTAGCATTATCTGAAAACGCTGTGAACGTAACGGTGTTTCCTCATAGAAGCCAAGATCCTATGGAAGATGTTAAAAACTGTAGCGTTACGATTTACGATCCAGTTGGCAATACCAGCAAGCTTGAGGTAGAAAAACATGCAAATAGGTTCTATGCTGTTTACAACGTAACTTACAGCGGAATGTATAGAGTCGTGGTCAAAGTTTTCGACCAAAAAGGTAGGTTCGAGGTTGAAGAAACAAACTTTACTTTCTACTTACCTTCGAATATATCTATAGAGCCTGATAACTTTACGTTCGAACTACACTCCCCAATGAATTTGACAAGCATCTGGATTAATGTCTCAAACATCGGAAATACGAACATAACTAACATTACGCTAGAACCTTTTGGAGACATAGGAGATTGGATATCGATTAATGAGACTGTGATAGGTTCATTACCCTCAAACTCGACTTTCCGAACTTATTTTAATGTGTCACTTCCTCCAGACTTAGAAGAAGGTGTTTACGAGGGTGGCATAAAGGTTGTCTACGGATTTTCATCGAAAGAGATTCCAATAAAGATAACTCTGAAGTTTCTCGGACGGTGTGAGGTTGATACATACGCTATAGAATTTTCAATCCCAATTAAGTCTAAGTTCTCGAAAGAAATTAGAATAAAAAACACCGGAAAAGGGACCCTTCACATACATAACATTTCTTTAACTCCTGAAATCTCGTCGTTCATTCAAATAAAAGAAAGGCCTTCTTTTCTCTCTCCCAATCAATCGAAAAACCTAGTTTTGGAGGCTTATGTCGAATACTTGGCCAACAATGTTACTTCAGAGAGATACTCCGGTTATTTGGAAATATCCACAGATTCGAACAACGTTTCGATTCCAGTTTCTCTGACAGTCTACAACGATCTATTCTCTCTTTCTAAACAACTCAGTATAAGGCTAGAAGATATGAAGGACAGGATAAAAAGCCTATCGAAAGAAACAGACGTTTCTGCTTTATTAGAAAAAGTATCTTACATCAATAAAAAGATAGAAGATGTAAAACTCCTCTATACCCAAAGAAGACTGGCTGAAGCAGAGAATGCGTATAACGAAGCAAAAACTAAGATGGATGAACTTTACATAGAGGTTATGACAATCGAAAAAAGTATCGAGACTAGAAAGAAAAAGGCAACGACTTTAATAGTAGGTACACTCTTCTTGTTCGTGGTCGTAGGCGTGATAGCTTTCATTTATCTCAAAGAAATTAAACCCATGCAAGAATACGGTTGGCTTTACAAGAAGTGGAAGAGAAAATAATAAATTAAGGCAATGGCTAATTGTTTTTAATGGTTTCAGAACTGGTTTTAGTTTGGAGACTGATCCTCAGCGTTATGTTGGGTGGATTGATAGGTTTAGAAAGAGAGATTGCACTTAAACCCGCTGGACTCAGAACTCACATGCTCGTTTGCTTGGCAGCATCTCTAATAACAATCCTTTCACTCGAAGCTTTCCCTCACGCGGACCAAGCGAGACTTTCTGCTTACTTGGTTGCAGGAATAGGATTTATCGGCGGTGGTACAATTCTAAAATTGAGTAGAGATAAGGTTGTTGGGATAACTACAGCGGCTTCCTTACTCGTTACAGTAGCTGTCGGTATAGCAGTTGGATCAGGTTTCTACTTGGCAGCGCTCATAACATCTTTGCTTTCGTATGTCATACTTCGTATGGGCAAAGTCGAAAAATACATAAGAAAAAGATTCTAATTTAGCTCCAATACTTTTTGCTTTTTATCCATTGTCTCTGTGCCTCTAACAGACTTCTGAAGAAATCATCTTCATCTATGTACATCCTTGCGAGGATTCTTCTTGCAGTCTCTGGTCCAATGCCCTTAACTTTTAAAGTTATGACGGCTTTTTTGCCATACACTATGAACAGATCTGCTGTCTCAATAAGCCTTCTGTACTTTTTCTTTTCATCTTGATTAAGTACACCTTTCTTACCTTTTTGAATTATTTTTAACGCATCATAATCTTTAGGATAAGTAATCCCTATCAGCTTGGCACCACATACCGGGCATCTTAATCTGTCTGGAACATCCTTTACTTTAAACACACTCGTCCATTTCCCACAGTTGACACATACCATCCTAACTTCAGATTCTAGGATTTTCTTTTTGAAGAAATCCAGAATAGAGACTGTCTTCAACCCATCGTAGACTATGTCAAACTTTAAAAACTCTAATCCCAACTTTCCAAGAGGAGTAAGCTTCTTCACTTTAACCAGTTTTATTTTTCCGTTCTGAATTTTCTCTAAAACTTCCGAGGCTCTTTTTAAATCTAGCTTATCCACTTTGATCTCCCGAATGGTTTCCTCGAACACAGGACTTCCCACAAGTTCTTCAATTATCTTTCTTATCGTAGATTTCGTGTAGCTGGCATCCTTTCTAATGACTCCAAACCTTTTGGCTACTTGGATGAACCTCCATAAAAATAGGTTGGAATTGTGTAAGTTCATCATCACGTAAGTTTCCAACCTTTTCTTGTTGATTGTTTTTAAAGCTTCCTCTACGAGCGGTATGAAGCTATCGCTCAAGTCAAAGATTATCCTGTAAGGGTCTGACCGAAAGCTTATGCTGCCCAATTTTCTTTGTAACCAGTAAGCTATAGCTCTTCCAAGCGTTTCATTCACCTTAGAACCAAAACAACCATGAAGTATGATCTTTTCATCGACCCCTTCTAGCATAATCGTAGAATCATCTGGCAACGGAAAGTTTCTGGTATGCTCTTCTATAAGTCTTACCATTTTTCTTGCACAGACAGAATCGATCGGATATTCTTTCTTCAACCACTCGATTACATCTTTCTTTTCAAACACCTTGAGTTTTTCTGCTATCTCTCTTCTCAATTTTCCGACTTCTTGTGCAACATCGAACGGGACTGGTATTAGCTCACCTTCCCATCCTGGCACAGCAGCCTCGACATCATCGCTAGGTTCGACAAAAATTTTACCTGGTTCGATGCTTACTATCTTCCACGGTTCTCCTTTGACGATAAAAGTCTTACCTATGCTTGCATGAAGGGCGACAAATTCCTCATCTAAAACACCAATCTTTTGATTCGTAAGCATGTTTATTACTACATACCTCCTTACGTCAGGTATAGTTGAAAGGTTTGAAAAGTAGTAGAGTAACCCATTCCTCGTTTTCCTTATAATTTCATTCACTCTTATGAGTTTTATCGCTTGCAAAAAATCAACGACCTTCTTAAATTGTTGGAAAGTAAGATTTTTGAAAGGATAAGAACGGTTGATCGTTTCAAAGGATTTTTTAACTGGTACGTCTTTTCCATCCATCGCAGTTCCGACTATCTGATGGGCCAAGACATCCAAAGCATTACTATGGATTCTTTGTTCCTCAAGCTCACCTCTCAAAACTTTTCTAGCTATCACAGCGGATTCAAAAATGTCGTCCTCGTTTCCTGCAACTATTATACCTTCTGAGACTCTTTCTATGCCATGTCCACTCCTTCCAACCCTTTGTAACAATCTAGATGTCTGACGCGGTGACATGTATTGCACGATAAAATCGATGGAACCTATGTCTATTCCTAACTCCAAGCTACTCGTGCATACGAGTGCCTTTAATTCGCCTTTTTTAAACTTCTTCTCATGCTCAATCCTGACTTCTTTTGATAAGCTGGAATGATGAACTTCTATCGGGAAATTCTTATCGAGAATTTTAAGCCTAGAAGAGAGGATTTCCGCAAAATCTCTTGTGTTCGTAAACACGAGAACAGAATTTCTCTTAGTAATGATCTCCTTTATCAACCTAACTCTGGATGCTATTTCCTCCGTCGTAGCAAGAGCTTCTGATAGCTTTCTATCTTCGTTCGTAGTTTCAGGACAAACAACTTTTATTATCACATCCTTCGGAGAGAAAGCTTTCACGACTTCTACGTCTCTCCCGCCAGAGATGAATTTAGACACGCTTATCTCATCTTTTACAGTCGCACTAAGCCCTATTACTTGAAAGTCTCCGCTAAGGTTTCTAAGCCTCTCAAGCCCAACACTTAACTGAACTCCTCTCTTCGATGTAAAAAGTTCATGAACCTCATCTACTACAACCCATTTAACGTTCTTTAGATGCTCTCTCATCCTTTTTGCCACTAAGATTGCTTGTAGAGTTTCTGGAGTGGTTATGAGCATGTCTGGGGGGACTTCAGATTGCATCTTTCTTGTGTAAGGGCTCGTATCTCCGTGCCTGACGGATATGTCTAACCCTATCTCATTAGCCCACCATCTTAATCTTTCTAACAAATCTCTGTTCAAAGCTCTGAGTGGTGTGATATAGAGGATGCTTACGGCTTTGGGTCTTTCCCTTATCCACATATCAAAAATCGGTATCATCGCACTTTCAGTCTTTCCAGTACCCGTTTGAGCTATTAACAGCACGTTTTTTTCTGAAAGAATTACAGGTATACCAACTTTTTGCGGGGGAGTTGGGCTAACAAAACCACGTTTTTTCACAATTCTTCGAATTTCTTCACTCAAAAGTTCGAATACCATCTTATCGCAGATTAAACTCTGTCGTAAGAAGTTAAATGTTTATGCTACTCCAAGAATCTCTTTCGCTTCTTTAACAAACCTCTCAAGTTTATCTTTGGGTACTCTTGTCATCTTCCACAGGTCTTCCTTACTTATTTCGACTAGTTGCTTGAGTAAAACTATGTTAGAATCACCAAACTTTTGTTCAGAATTAGGATCCATCGATTTCAGTATCGTTATTGGATACAACTTTCTATCTTCCACCATCCTTTCCAGATTGATTTCGGTCGGATAGTTCCAACCTATTAACTCTATTCCTTTACATCTTGCATACCTCTTCGCATGGTCTGAAAATTTTGTATTACAAACGATTACAACACCATCAAGCTTTATAGTGTTCGTTCCAGCTTTGTAACCGTCGTTGAGGTCTAAGAAGGTTGCGTAAGAAATTAGACACACATCAACCCCTGTGTACACGTGCGGGTTTTTATGATGTTTAACTTCCAGCATGAAAGTTTGTTTATCCTTTTTTAGAATTCCATCTAGCTCGTGATCGACACATTTTCCGTTTAAAATCTGGTTTGGCAGAACATCGTATCCATGGTTCTTCAGCAAAAATCTGACAAACGTTTCAAAATCCGGTTTTGGTCTGAGCAAACTTATAGCCGTTCTCAAATCGATACGGTATTTGAAATGAGGTTTGTGTTGCTTCACAAGTTGGAATATCATATTGAGGATTTTCTTGGTCGGTATGCCATCGTAAGCCCTGGCCTCTATTTCGTTCGCTATCTGTTTGGCTATTGATTTAGAAACACCCATTCGTACGCATGTTCTAACGATCTTTCTCTTACTGAAGGGTTGTTTTCTTCCATCCGCTTTTGTTACGAACAGCATTTGAATAAATTTATGAACGACCTTTCAAATAATTTTTCTGATGAAGATCTTCGATGAGTGGATTGCCAAACTGTTCGTAGTATCGACTATTTTTTCGTTGCTCAATTACTTTATACTCTCAACTTTCGGGTTCACGCGACTGACGATTCTTTTGATTTCAGAAGTACCAGGTCTAATGTCTTTGGTTTTGATATTTTTCAATCCAAAGATAGTTAGAAAAAGTAAAGCGGAAGAATGAATCAAACATTTATTTCTCTCTCATGCAAATTTTAATAGATGTTTAAATTTTGGCACACTCTTTCGGTCAAAGAGATCATCGAGGAATTAAAAACTGATTCAAAAAAAGGGTTAAGCGACGAGGAAGCGAGAAAAAGGTTAAAACAATATGGTTACAACCAACTACCAGAAGCTAAGAAACCAAGCAAACTTATAATGTTTTTGAGACAGTTTGAAAGCTTTCTCGTTATCCTATTGATAGTTGCAGTAATTCTTTCTATTATAATAGGCGAGATACTCGACGCAGTAGTTATTTTAATCATCCTTATAATGAACGCTATTCTCGGATTTTACCAAGAGTATAAAGCAGAAAAAGCGTTAGAAG
>JAGHAA010000008.1 GCA_021161745.1 Candidatus Aenigmatarchaeota archaeon | reverse complement strand
TCCTATCTTATAGCTTATCGAATTGTGTAACTCTTCAATCTCCCTTCTTAACTCTTCAATCTCCCTGTTTTTTACTTCCAGTTGAATTTTGAGTAATTGTACTTCCTCTTCAAACTCTTCAATACTCTTCTTTTTTCGTCTCATAATCTACCCACCTTCCAAATGGCTTTTTATATAATCCCTTATTCTTCTATTTTCGAAAACCCTCCACACACAACACGTCCTACAGCTTTCTGGTAACTTTCTTGATTTAATTATTTTCCTAAATTTTTCAAAGTATTTCCCATACCATAGCTCCTTTAAATTATGATTCTTTAACGAAACTTTCGTCTCCCAGGCCCATGGACTAAAGCATGGAGCTATGCTTCCGTTTGGCAAAACAGTTATATGATGCCATGGCATGTAGCAAGGCATGAAGAGAAAGTCCTTTATTTTATCCTTATATGCAGGATAGTGTTTCTTGATAAGAATTTTCAGTTTTTTATCTTTTTCCACTTCCTCCATCATGACTTCATGCATAGCTTCTGTTTTCTCTATGTACTTCGGATCTAAAAATTCGGAAAAATTGTTTTGAACGTTGAGTTTTTTTGCCAACTCTATACAGTTTTTTAAAATTTTAATGAGCTCCAATGTTTGTTCAGGATTCAGCTTAAGATCTTTAGCCGATTCGTCAAAGATCGTTACAGGAAGTAGTAAGATTTCATCGACTCCAATCCTTGCAGCTAATCTTACCATCTCTGGTAAAAGTTTGTAGTTTATAGTGGAAACCACAGTGTTGAACAATATCCTTGGCTTACTCGATTTGTAAGCTTTTTTTATCTTCGATAGATTTTCTATGTTTGTAGTAGCCTTCTTAAAGGTTCCTTTTACACCTCGTAACTCGTCATGAATCTCTGCGTTTGGTCCATCGATACTAACCTTTACTCTATCCCATCCTATTCTTACTAAAGTTTCGGCTACATCCTTTGTAAGCAACGTACCGTTCGTGACTAAATCACCTTCCATCCCATAAGCTTTCTGTCTCTTCATGAGTTTTATCGTGACATCCCTTATAAGTGGTTCACCACCACCAACATATGCAATTTCCTTCACCCCTATTTCTGCTGCTTCATCGATAAGCTTTAGGAGCCTTTCATCATCCATCTCTGTTGCATACCTTTTCTCCAAACTTTCTTTATCCCATCCTTGCCTCCAGCAACTCTTACAATTTAGATTACATCTTTCAGTAGGTACGAGCTCTATACTTACTGGTGGGGCGGGATTCCCCTTTGCCCATTCTACCAGTCTGTTTACCCTAGCCTCAAGTAAAGGGTCCATCCGACTTTACCTCATTAAAATTTGTATTCGTACAACGTCTTAATTTTTCTGTAAAGTCTTCCATCTAAACTTCTTAATACTTCCAATCTCATTCGCCTCCTCTGGCTTGTATGACTGGGATTACACTGGGCGCAGAATTCTGGAATCTTCTTACTCCTTAACGCTTTTCTAAGATTTCTAAAGTATTCACTTTTGTACCATATTTTTTTTAACGTCTTATCCTTTACGTTTTCTCCACCCGTTACTGGCACATCACATGATGTAGTCCTACCATTACACTTAATGGTCATGTGAAACCATGGCTTGTAACATGGAACGGTCAAGAAACTTCCAAGAAAACCTTTTACCTTTAATTTTTCCAGCCTTTCCACATCCCTTTTTACCACTTCATTCATTTTACTACTCTTCTCTATAAGTTCTAGATCAAGGTTCTTTTCAAGTCCATCAAAATTATTGTTTATACCAAATTTCTTGGCAAGTTCAATAGCCTTTTTTAGGTACTGGGGAAATTCTCTAAGGTGTCTCTTTTTAAGCTTCAACATTTCGCCATACTTCGAATAGACTATCAAAGGTTCTACGAACATAAACTCTATCCCATGCTTTTTTGCAAACTTTACCATCTCTGGTAGGAGCTTGTAGTTCTTTATGGAAAGTACAGTATTCATGTTGAGCATAGGCTTATCCGTTTTATACTTTTTCTTAAGCTTATTGAGCAAATCAAGAGTCCTAACAACTCTTTTGAAGGTTCCTGGTACCTGTCTCAGATAATCATGTACTTTTTCATTCGGCCCGTCTATGCTGAAATGAATGCGATCCCAACCCATTTTTACAACTTCCTCTATTATCTTCCGTGTCCACAAGCTTCCGTTCGTCGTTATGATGCCAAGCATTCCATATTCTTTAATTTTCTTCATGACTGCGAGTGTAATACTTGGAAGGAACATAGGTTCTCCACCACCAGCTATATGCCATTCCTTAACCCCAAGCTCAGCAGCCTCTTCAACAATTTCTAACCATTTCTCTAAAGGCATCTCCAAACTTTTCGATATCTCGTTTAATCTTTCATAATCTGGAGACGCTCTCCTAGAGCATGAGAGGCATCGTAAGTTACATCTTCTATGCAATTCTATATCTATTTTGAATGGAGGTTGAGGATTACCTTTAAACCATTCCAAAATCCTTCTGTACTTTTCAAATTCATGAGGATCCATGGTGTTTCTCCTTTATGAAATTCATTAATTCCTTCCTCATCTTAAGAGTCTCGACGACTATACCACTTGCACATTTTGAGCAGAAACTTGCAAGTTTCCATTTCAACATGTCTTTTCTAAACTTTTTAAGATAACCCTCGTACCATATCTCTTTTAAACTCTTTTCAAAAACAGAATCGCAATAATCCTCGTTATCACAAAGTCTACAAGGCGTAACTCTTCCACTTACTCTTATTTCCATACCTAACCATGGGTAAAAACATGGAACGTTCAAGAACCCGCCGCCTTTCTTAAGCTTTTCCATAATCTTTGTCATATCTTTTTTCTCTACAAAAGCTTCGTTCAACCACCATTCCAAGTTTGTCGGAACGTTAAGGACTCTTGCAACTTTTAAGGCCCTTTTTATTTCCCTTTTTAACCTTCTCATATGCTCGTGCTTCAACTTTATGCTTTCACTCTCTTTTCCCCAAACTATCAACGGTTCAAAGTTAACTCCATCGCATCCAACTTCCCATCCGAACTTGACCATTTCAGCAAGCTTTGTATAATTAACATTACACAAAACAGCGTGTATTGAGTACTTAGGCTTTGTTGTTTTGTAAGAATCTTTCCATCGTTTGAACAGGAGTAAGTTTCTTTTTACTTTTTTGAAAGCACCTTTTTTACCAACCAGATAATCATGGGTATCGGAGTCAGGACCTTCTACCGAAAAAAGTATCTGATCCCACCCAATTTCAACGAGCTTTTTGATCATCTTTGGCGTGAAGAGAGTTCCATTAGTGGTTATACATCCATACATTCCATATTCCTTTATCATTTTCATCATCTTCATAACGATACGCGGTTTAATCAGCGGTTCCCAACCGCCAGCTATTTGCCATTCCTTAACCCCAAGCTCAGCAGCCTCTTCAACAATTCTACTAATCGTTTTTCCATCCAACATTCTCTTATAGTTGCATGCTTTAACTCTACTCTCTTCTCTCGTCCAACAGAACTTACAATTTAAATTACAACCAGCAGTTGGTTCTATATCTATTTTGTAAGGTGGTGCTCTTCCCTGCTTGTACCATTCATAAAGTCTTTTTATCCTTTCATCTACCATAAATCTCCCTTCTCAATACTTCTCTTATCCTTTCGTTTTCCAGAAATATAGGTACACAGCAATTCTTACAAAAATCGAACATTTCGCCTTTCCTTAAACGCTTTCTAAATTCCTCAAAACCTTCGTACCAAATGTTCTTTAGATTTGTCGAACAGACGTTCAAACTACTATTACCACCGAATACAGCACAGGGACCAACCTCACCATAAGGGGTAATTACAATGTTGTAAAAAGGTTCATAACAAGGAATCTTTAAAAACCCGTCGTTCGTTTCAATAACCTTTTTCCATAATTTCGGCAGGTCTTCTGCTTTAATACTTCCCTTCTTTAGCAAATTTTTTGCGTTTGTATAGATTCCTAACGACTCAGCCTTTTTCATAACCTTCTTTAAATTGTCTCTAACATCTTTCTTTTTTGGTAACAGCTTTCTACCTTCTTCGCTAAATACAGTGATGGGCTGAAACAAAACTTCAGAGAAACCCAATCTATAACCTAATTCTATCATTTCTTCGAGTTTATTGACGTTAACGCTCGTTATAACAGTGTTCATTCTTAAATATGGTAATTTTTTTCCGTACAACCTTTTATATCCATTTATTTTTCTAACACCATCAATAGTTTTTTGAAAGGCATGGTCAGAATTTCGAATAAAGTTGTGAATCTCAGGGACCGGCCCATCAATACTTATCGTAACTATATCCCAACCAAACTTAACAAGTACTTCTGTAACTTCATCATCTATAAGGGTCCCGTTCGTTATGATCAACCCTTTCCTTTTATTTTTCTTTATAATTTTAACCATTTCTAACACAAGCTTCTTTTTAACGAAAGGTTCGCCACTTCCGGGTATCCTGAATTCCTTTACTCCTAGTTGACATGCTTCTTCCACGATTTTGATCCATTTTGAATTTTCAATTTCCTTTCTTGAGCACGAAAAATTTCTCAACCAACACATCCTGCACTTAAGGTTACATTTATTTGTTATGTTCAACTCTATCGTATAAGGTCCAACTTTTCTACCTTTCATCCAGTTTGCAATTCTTTCTATTTTCTCTTTCATCAAACCCTCCTTAGCATTTCCCTCAAAGTTCTATTTTCCATTAAAACAACGATGCTGCATTTATCACAATAATAGGGTGGGTTTTTTTCCAACATTTCTTTCCGTAACTTCATGAAAGTCTTACCATACCATACCTCTTTTAGACTCTTTCCCTGTATGAATTCACCAATCTCAAAAGTTGAGCAGCAACCAGAAAATCCGGACGCCTTTACACCCATCAAGTACCAAGGTCTAAAGCATGGAACGCCCAGGAAGCCGTCGATTCCCTCTACTTCTTTCAAAAACTTTTTCCTTAGTTTAGATTTGTCCATTAGTTGAACCTCCAAGAAATCCCTAACGTTTGTCGCTACTCCCAGTTTTTTTGCTATTCTTTCACCCCTCCTAACTACTTTTTTAAGCTTTTTTGTATCCTCGGTAGGTATTCTTAGATCAATCTCGGAATATCCTGGATAGATTGGTTCGAAAAAAACCAATTCACTTCCGACTTCATGCGCCAGTTCTATCATATCTGGAATTAGCGTGTAATTGATTCTGTTTATAATTGTGTTAAAACCTATGTATGGCTTAGTGGAGTTTTTCTCGTCTCTAACCCTTCTTAACGTTTTGACAGCACGGATTGCTCTATCAAAAGAGTTTGGAGGCCTTAAAAAATCGTTTATCTCTTTGTTAGGTCCATCTATACTGAACTGAACTTGATCCCACCCAATTTTAACTAAGAATCTTGCATCCCTTTCCGTCATGAGCGTTCCATTCGTTGTGAGTAGACCCCACATACCGAACTTTTTAATCTCTTTAAGAACTTTTAGCGTAGCATTCTTCCTAACCAAAGGTTCTCCACCACCAGAGACTATCCATTCCATGACTCCTAACTCTGCCGCTTCGCGTACGATCCTTAAAAGCTCATCTTCTGACAACTCTTTTTTTGTAGGTTTTAAATTCTCTTTTCTCCAACAAAATATACATTTAAGGTTACAAGAATCGGTTGGATGCAACTCCATCCTTACAGGTCCAGCTTTACCTCCTTCCATCCATATTTTCAATCTTCTGGCTATTTCTTCAAGTTCCATTTTCTCATCTCTTTATACATTTCATTGAACATTTGAGTGATTTCTGGTAAACATTT
>JAGHAA010000040.1 GCA_021161745.1 Candidatus Aenigmatarchaeota archaeon | reverse complement strand
GAGAAGAGATAGTAGATATAAAAACTAAACTCAAGAATGTTAAACAAAAAGTAAAAGAGAAAAGAAAGAAAAAATCATAATCTATTTAAATATTCCACTACCAAATACATAGAGAACCCGTCGACTGCTTCGGCAGGAGGGTAACATGTCGAGCATAGTAGAAGTCGTTAAAAAGGCTAGAGAGCAGGCAAAAAAAAGAAACTTTACTCAAACTTTTGACCTTATCGTAAACACTAAAGGAATAGACTTGAAAAAGCCTGAAAACAGGTTTGAAGATGTCGTTTTTCTTCCTGAAGGAAGAGGAAAGGAAGCTAAGATTGCCATTTTTTCCGATGAAGTAAAAGGTATAGAAGGTTGTGACATCATAAAAAGTTCTCAAATAGAAGCCATAGGAAGGAATAAAAGGGAAGCAAGAAAGCTTGCGAACAGTTATGATTTCTTCTTTGCCGACCCAAAACTCATGCCGGTCGTAGGTAGGCATTTAGGTCAAATACTAGGCCCGAGAGGGAAGATGCCAAAACCCTTGGTAGGAGATGTGAAGAAGCTTGTTTCGAGCTATAAGAACGCTGTCAGGATTGTGCTAAAGAAGAATCCTGTAATCCAAACAATCGTTGGGACTGAAGATATGAAAGATGAAAGCGTCGCAAAGAACGTGAAATTCGTGTTAGACGCGATCATGAAAAAACTTCCCCAAGGGAAGAATAACGTAAGAAGCGTTTACTTAAAACTAACGATGGGTAAGCCTGTAAAGGTAGATGTAACATGGTAAACCCAAAGAAAATAAAGGAAGTTGAGGAACTCACATCGCTCATCGACTCTTATCCAGTCGTCGGTATCGTAGACCTAACCAAACTTCCTTCCAGACCACTCCAACTTATGAGAAAAAAACTAAGGGGTAATGCTGTCATCAGAGTAAGCAAAAAAACTCTGATAAAATTTGCGATAGAGAAGAGTAAAAAACCAGAGATAAAAAAACTTCTTGATTATCTTCAAGGTCAACCGGCTCTTATATTAAGTAAGATAAACCCCTTCAAGCTCTACAAGATCTTGCAAACTGAAAAAACGCCTGCTCCTGCGAAAGAGGGAGACATAGCTCCTAAAGACATAGTCATCAAGGCTGGTCCAACACCTTTGCCGTCTGGTCCTGTAATAAGCCTCTTCCAAAAGTTGAAGATTCCGATAATGGTCCAAGAAGGTAAGATACATGTGAGAGAAGATACTGTCGTCGCTAAAAAAGGTGAAACTATCACAGCAGAAGCGGCAAGTCTTTTGAGTAAACTTGGGATAGAGCCGATGGAAATAACTCTCAACCTCGTCGCTGCTTATGAAGAAGGTGTTGTTTATCCTAAAGATGTGTTAGCTGTGGATGAAGAAGCTTACAAGAAATCTTTGATAGAAGCCTACTTGAACGCACTAAAACTTTCTCTCGGTATAGCATGGCCTACAAAAGACACGATAGAATTCTTAATAAAGAAAGCTTTCATACAAGCCAAAGCTTTAGGATTGGAAGCAAACGTTTTGGAGAAAGGTGTTGTGGAAGATTTGTTAAGAAAAGCTTACTTACAAGCTCAATCGTTAAAATCGAAAGTCGGTATTTAAAACGGAGGTGTGATGATGGAATACCTGTATGCCTCACTCTTACTCCATAGTGCTGGGAAAGAGATAAACGAGGAAAACGTGAAGAAAGTGCTAGAAGCAGCAGGAGTACAGCCAGATGAAGCGAAGATAAAGGCTTTGGTCTCAGCGTTAGAAGGTGTGAACATAGATGAAGTTATAAAGGAAGCTGCTCTACCAGTAGCCGCTGCTCCAGCAGCACAACCTGCGGCAGAGGAAAAGAAGGAAGAGGAAGAAAAGAAAAAGGAAGAGGAAGAGGCTGCTAAAAAGGCAGAAGAAGCTGCAGCAGGACTAGGAGCACTCTTCGGTTGAGAAATTGAGAAAAGGAAAAGCTAAACCAATTTAGAGATTTAGATAGTGTTTTTTATTTTCTTTACAGACTTATTATAAAGGGTGTGAAGTTGGAAAACATGAAAGAAGAACTGATAAAGTTAGCAGAGAAGATAAAAGATGAAGAACTTAGGAAGAAAGTTATAGAGCTTTTAAAGGACCCCAAGCTTACGAACAAGTATTTCAAAAACTACAAGCCTGAAGATTGGGAGAAAGCTGCCAGCGTGTTTTCCGTCGGTGGTCCCTTAGGCCTAGGTGCGGTCGAAAGAGATGTGCTACACCATACGATAACTCTTACTGAGATAGTAATAAAAGTTGCAGACGTTATAGAGAAGAAATTTGGTATACCGCTAGATAAAGATTCTTTGATAGCAGCCTCCCTTTTACATGATTTTGCTAAGCTTTTTGAATTCAAGAGAGATGAAAAGGGTGAGTTGGAACATACAGGTGTTATGCTCGACCATACGATACTCGGTACAGCAGAACTTTATAAAAGGAACTTCCCAGAAAAGGTTATACACATCGTAGCCTCTCATTACGGAGAATCTGGTCCTACTCCACCTAGAAACTTTGAAGCTTTGATATTCCATTACCTCGACTCCATGCTCTCGTTGGTCGAGTACTTCTTCTACGCCAAAATGCAACAAGCCGTTGCTGAGCAAATGCCGACTGAAAAAATGATCGTCATACCAGAAGAGGAATTGAAAAAGTTGTTGGAACAAAAGATGGTAAGCGATGAGAAAAAGGAAAGGAAAAAATGATGTTGTGAGGTTTTTTGAAAAAGAATGGTCTTCCTTTCTAGAATCGATAGATGATTCTTCCAAAGTATGCATACTGTTCGATGATGATGCTGACGGCGTAGCAAGCGCATCGATAGTCTTCAAATTTTTGAAAGAAACCTATTCCATCTCTCCTAAAATCTTTCCAGCCGATTGGAACGCTTCTACTAGAGAAAAGACGATCCGTAGAATAAAAAATTCCTCATGCACTCATCTTTTCGTCTTAGACATTCCAAACTTTACCCATGCAGAAGAAAAATCGTTGAAGGGTGTAAAAGTTATTGTAGTGGACCATCACCCACCTTTAAGCGAGCGTCCTTCTAACTACATAAACCCTAGAATCATAAAGAAAGATGTTTACTTTCCTACCTCTTGCATAGTCTACAAGCTCATCAAAAACAAAAAATACTCTTGGATCTCCTCCGTAGGTGTGTTAGGAGACCATGGCGTGGAAGAGTGCAAAGATGTCATTCTTGACACTAAAAAACTCTTTCCTTCTTTCATCCCAACCTCTAGCATAAAGGATGAAATACTACTCGATACCACACCTTTAGGTAGATTGACTAGAATAACGAGTAACGCTATCGTTTTAAAAGGGAAAAAGGGTTGCATAACGGCCGTAAAAGCTTTTGATTCTGTCAAAAGCCCATGGGCTATTCTACTCGGTAAGTCTAAGTATGCCAAAAACCTTTTAGAATGGAATAGAAAAGTAGAAAAGGAAATAAAGAAGATTCTTAGAGAAGTAGAAAAGAGCAAGATAGAAGATGACAGAGTCGTCGTATACACGTTCAGAAACAGACTAAAAATAAAATCGATAATAGCTAACATTCTTGCTAGAAAAAATCCCAAAAAAGTCGTATTAGTAGCCCAGCTTACAGGCGATAAAGTGAACTTCAGTCTCAGAAGAGGAGCGGGCATTAGAGTAAACTTGAACAAACTTGTGAGCTTATTACTTAAACCGATTCCGAATTCTTCTGGTGGCGGGCATCCTGAAGCAGCAGCCGGAAGGATTAAAAAAAAGTACTTCAGAATGCTTTTGGACAACCTTTTTAAGGAAATAAAAAAAGAAAATAATAAATCTTCGTAAAATCTATCTAATGGTGGGCTTTTGAGAGTTTCAATACCGAAATCTTCTTTAGACAGAATCATTGCTACGTTTGACCTTAAGGTTGAAAATTTTGAAATGATTAAAACTGGTATAAGAGAGTTATCTGTATTTCTTCAGAAAGACTTAAAGACTTTCGTTTTTTATACAAAAGAGCTTGGAAAAGTCGGGTCTATGCCCCACATAGTTGGCACAGAGCTTAACAAGATTATGGTTCATTCATCTGCGAAGGTTTTCAGAGGATTGAACAAAATACTAGAAGGTTCAATAAAAAGGTCCCTTTACAACAACTCTCTTCTACTTTTAAACGTTTTGAGAGCTGGTCCAGGTTATGGTGTAAAGCATGCGACCAAAAAACTCTTTGGTAGAAATCCCAAGGATTTGTGGATAAGACCCACTTCCTACACAGAACCTCAAAAGCATAAAGCTGTTAGAAGAGTAAAGATAGTATTTGAGGACTTCTCCTCCATCCCAAAGAATAGAAGTTTAACGATAATAAAGCCTGACACAGAAGCCACTGGACAGACTTCAGAGGCTGTGATAAAAAGGCTCATCCAAGCCGTTGAAGAAAGGAATTCTCAAGTTGAAAGACTCATAACTTACGGCTTTGCTTCTCATGTAGGAATCTCAAAACTCCGCAAACTTTCGAAAAAGTTTGGGTTCGAGCTTGTGCCAACAGCTGTATGTTGCATGCCTTCATTAGCTTACAACGACTTCGACATGCCACTCTATGGCTTAGATCTGAGTTTCTACGAAGCTGAAAAGAAGAGAAAACTAGTTAAAGGTTGTTACGTACCACATGAGGTTTTAGAAGAAATGCTACCATTATACCCACCTGGTATAGACATGCCAGGAGATTGGTCAGAAAGGCAACTTGTGTTACTAACCAAGCCAGGAGAAAAATCTTTCGGTGGCGTTTTCACACATCTCAAAGTTTCTTTTAGAAGGATGAAAAAACTGTTAGAACTAAGTAAAAAGGAAACCTGGTTTGAGCATTGGCATGAAAGAATCTTCAAGCAAAGGCTAAGAGAGTTAAGACGAACGATGTTGTTCTACTTACCTTTCCGAGGCATACATTAGCGGAATACCGGAAAATTACTCTTCCGAAAACTAGGTATTTTTAAAATAGTACTCTTTTTTCAGGTGAATTCGATGGAATGTCCCAGATGCCATTCACATCGTATCGTTAGATTTATCGACGCTTTCGGAACCAGAAGAGTTTTTTGTAAAGATTGTTGGATGAGTATTCCTGAATCTGCTTTCTTTCAAACGAAGATTTTAGACTTTAGACCAAAACTTTCTCCCCGCCCTCCTGCCACTCCTCCCTCTTTTTAATTTTTTCTTTTACTGACGCAAACATTTCTTTATGAAAAACATCCTTCTCCTTGGCTCTGATGCATCTTACTTGGCTCAGGAGATAAAGGGTTTCAACGTGAAAACAGTTTTTACAAAAAAATTCCCAGATGGAGAGACTTACGTCAGATTGCCAGTAGATGTTCAAAACTCAGATATCGTTTATATTCAAAACTTTTTTCCTCATCAGAACGATTCGATAGTAGAAGCTTTACTGACGATTGAAGGGTTGAAAGATTACAAAGCAAACTTAAAAGGACTTATAGCTCCATACTTTCCTTACGCTAGACAGGATAAAAAGTTTCTGGAAGGAGAGGTTATAAGTTTTAAAGCTATTATTAAACTTTTCTCATCGTTGGGGGTTAAGAGGATTGGATCCATAAACACCCATGCGTTAAAGAAACCAGGAGTTTATACGATAGAAGATGTTGAGTTCCACAACGAAGACGCATCACCACTTCTATACTCCTATTTTAATGACGAAGAATTCCTCGCTGTAGCCCCAGACAAAGGCGCTGAGCATTTAGTTTCCAACTTCAAGAAGAAAATCATACTTAAGAAGGAACGTGGCAAGTATGTTGACTCCAAAGCTTCTACTCAAAGGCCAGTAGAAAGAATAGTAGGAGATGTACCAGAGGGTGTGGAAAGAGCAATCATATTCGATGACATGATAAGCACTGGTGGAACGATCGTAAAAGCTACGAAATTCCTTCTTTCCCACGGAGTAAAGAGAGTTTCTTGCGCAACCATCCACGGACTTTTCATCAACGATGCTGTTGAAAAGCTAAAAGATGCTGGAATAGAAGAAATAGTGACGACGAACAGCGTAAAGAATGAGTTTGCAAGAATATCGATAACACCTATAATTCATAGGTTAGCTTCTACTTTCTTCGAACTCTGAAATCTTTTTGATCCTTCTAAGATGTCTTCCTCCTTCAAACTCTGTTTCTAGCCACACCTCGACTATTCTCTTGGCTTCCTCAAACGTCAACAATCTACCTCCCAAGCATAGTACGTTGGAATCGTTGTGAAGTCTGCTAAGCCTTGCGACTTCTTCGTTCCAACAAACAGTCGCTCTTATACCTTTAACTTTGTTGGCGGCTATACTCATCCCCAACCCTGTTCCGCATACCAGAATTCCTCTTTTACACTTTCCTTCAGACACAAGCTTAGCCACTTTAAAAGCAAAATCCGGATAATCGACACTTTCCTCGCTATCAGTTCCAACATCTATGACAGAGAATCCTTTAGACTCCAAGTATTTTTTCAATTTCTCTTTTAGCCTGAAACCGGCATGGTCAGAGCCTATAGCTAGTTTTTCCATCATTCTAAATTTGTGTGTTTCTTTTTAAGTTCTTCCTCGCTTTTACCCATGATATCCATCAGGGCTGCTATGACAGAATCTAAGAATATGCTAGATGAAAGTTCGAACAACGTACCCATAGGAGTCAAAGACTTTGAAAACCCTTTTAGTTGGTCTGATACATAATCCCTTACAAACTCTTCTCCTCTTCCACCTATTTTTACGATGTGGTCACTCAGCTTACCAAGCGGTGAATCTGGATGGGACGTTATGGCTACAACTTTTGCTCCAAGTTTCTTAGCTGTCCTAGCCACTAGTACAACAAAAGATGTCGAACCTGAACCGGAAAGAGCTACGAGTAAATCATCTTTTTTTATCGGAGGCGTTATAGTCTCTCCGACTACATAAACCTCAAACCCTAAGTGCATTAGCCGCATAGCAAAAGATTTCACAACCAAACCAGAACGGCCAGCACCTACTACGAAAACTCTTTTAGATTCTAAGAGGATTTGAAGAAACTTCTGTATGTCTGCTTCTCTTGTCCTTCTAAGATTCTTTTTTATCGTATTCAACAGAGTTTCGATAAGTTGTTTCACTTTAACCATGTCAATGCATCTCTCATCTTTTTAGCAGCAACGGTAGGGTTTTCGCTTTTCGTTATAAACCCACCGACTATTACCACATCTATTCCTAAACCTTTCAAGTTTTTAACGTTTTTGTCATTTATGCCACCTGCGACAGCTACCTTAAGGTTTGTTTTTTCAGACACTTCCCTTACATCCGAAAACGGAGAAAGCCCTTTTTTCTGTTCATCTATTCCTGTATGGACTAAGACATAATCCACTCCAATCCTTTCCAAGAATCTTAGTCTTTCGATTTTATCCTTTACTCCTATAAGATCGGCCATTATCTCTACTCCGTAATCTTTCTTCGCATCTACAGCACTTATGATCGTAGAGTTTGGAGCTGCGGCAAGAACTGAAACTACGTCTGCCCCAGCAGTCGCAGCCATTTCTACTTCTAAGTAACCTGTATCCATTGTCTTCATGTCCGCAACTATAACTTTGCTTTGGAAACTTTCCTTCAGCTCTCTTACAGACTCCATACCAACTTTTTTTATCAACGGTGTTCCAGCCTCAATAAACTCGACGAACTCCTCGACTTGCCTTGCTATTTCAACAGCTTTCTTCAAATCCAACAAGTCTAACGCAACTTGTAGCTTTACCATCAAAGACCTCCTACTATCGCTGCTAGAATGCCTTTCTGTGCATGCAACCTATTCTCAGCCTGATCCCAGATGACAGAGTGAGGACCATCCATAACATTGCTCGTTATTTCTTGCCCACGATGAGCTGGCAAGCAATGCATCACTATAACGTCTGGGCTTGCATGGCTTACTAGCTCTGAATTAACTTGGAATGGTTTCAAATCTTTCAACCTTTTTTCCTTCTCCTCTTCCTGTCCCATGCTTACCCAAACGTCTGTGTAAATGATATCTACTCCCTTTACCCCTTCTACGGGATCATGGAATATCTCTATCTTTCCTTTAGCCTGCTTCTTCGCCTTTTCCAGAATCTCTGGTTTTGGAAGGTACACAGGATCCTCTGGAGCAACTAGTCTTACGTTAGCGCCCATCTTCGAGAATCCTATCATCGTAGAGTTAGCCATGTTAAAACCACAATCACCGACAAAAGCTATGGTTAGCCCATCTATCTTTCCTTTTTTCTCCAACACCGTCAATAAATCTCCAGTCGTTTGGCAAGGATGGTAAAGGTCTGTCAATCCGTTTATCACAGGAACTTCAGAGCTCTTCGCTATAAGCTCTATGTCTTCATGCCTGTATAGCCTTGCCATTATAACATCTCCGTACCTACTCAGCACTTTTGCCGTGTCGCTCAAACTTTCGCCTCTGGAAAGTTGAGAAGTAACGAAATCCATGTAGATCGCATGCCCACCAAGCTGTGTCATCGCAACCTCGAAGCTTATTCTAGTTCTAGTGCTAGGTTTTTGGAATAGCATTATCAACGTTTTGTTTTTAAGAATTTCTCTGGGTTCTTTTTTCAGTTGGAGTGAAAGGTTTAGTACATGCTCTATTTCTTCTTTTGTGAAGTCCAACAGAGTAAGATAGTCTCTACCCTTCAGATTCATCATACACCACCTCTACTTTTTGTGAATCAAAAATTTTTCCGTTAACAATTGTATAAACTGGCATACCATATCCTTCCATACCTTCATAAGGACTCCATCCACATTTAGTTTGAAGAAACTTTTTCGTTATAATCCAACGTCGATTTAAATCTACTATCGTCATGTTTGCCTTATTGCCAACGATTATCTCACCATAGTTATTCAAACCTAGAATCTCTCTCGGTATTTCATTCATCATCCTAACCAACGTACCAAAATCTATGAGTTTTTGTTTAACCAAGTTTAGCATGAGGTAAACCGTCGTCTCGACTCCTGGAATTCCAGAATGTGGGGACGAGGATTTCTTCTCTTCAACAGTATGCGGTGCATGGTCGCTACTAAGAACGTCTATTTTACCTTTTACCACAAGGTTGAATAACCCTTTTCTTTCCTCCTCACTTCTCAAAGGTGGGTTGACTTTTCCGAAGCCACCGTTCTCTTTCCTAAACCTATCGTTTAAGAAAAGATAATGAGGGCATGTCTCAAAAGTTAGTTTGTTCGTTTCCCTTTGTTCCAGTACAATAGAGGCTGCTGTAAAAGATGTAATATGGCAAAGATGGACCCTAGTTTTTATAATTCCTTGTAGAGAGACTACTTTTTTAACAGCTTCTATCTCAGCGTCTATTGGTCTTGCCAGATACTTTTCAACGATTTTTTGAGATTCAGGATGTATCATCACAGGTTTTTCAGAAGAACTAATGGCTTCCGCTAAATACTTCTCATCCAAAAGCAAGTTACCAGTAGATGCTGCTAAAAATATCTTATACCCTATTACCCCTTCATCCATTTCTGAAAAGCTTTTTACATTCTCGTTCGTTATAGCGCCATACAAACCAAAGTTGACCAGAGATTTACTTTTAGCAATCTCAACCTTTTTTTCCAAAATTTCTTTATAGATAACAGGTGGTTTTGTGTTCGGCATGTCTGCGACATAAGTTATGCCCCCGTGGACTGCAGCTTTACTTCCGCTTCTCCAGTCTTCCTTCCATTCCAATCCAGGTTCTCTGAAATGAACATGCATGTCTATGAGGCCGGGTAATGCTATCAACCCATCACAATCTACTACTTCTCCTTCACTTCTTTGCTCAACAAACTGTATTCTACCATTTTCTATGCCCACATTCAGTTTTCTCAAAAATCCGTTTTTGTATACCATCAAGTTCTTTAGTGTTATCATATTCTAACCTTCTTCCCCGTTTCATCCCTTCTGAAACGACCGAAGTCTTCTACCGTCTTTATAATGGAATAATTAAATACTGGTCCATCT
>JAGHAA010000072.1 GCA_021161745.1 Candidatus Aenigmatarchaeota archaeon | reverse complement strand
TCTTCTTTCTATAACACTACTTTTATATCGTGTTTTAGCTTTTTGAATGAAATTAAGAATTAATTGATTGCGCCGGCCGGGATTTGAACCCGGGCCCCCAGCGTGGCAGGCTAGTGTCCTAGACCAGGCTAGACTACCGGCGCTCAACTAAAAAGTAATGTGTCATCAAATTTAAAGGTTTATGTACTCGAATATTTGTAGATAAAATGCTCGGATGGTTTGAATTAGCAATAATTTCTGCTGGTTTTTGGGCTGTGGGGAATTTGGTAGACAAATTTTTCTTACATAAATTTTTCAAATCAGAAATTTCCTATCAAGTCTTTTCCAATTTAACTAACTTGATTGGTTTAGTGATTTTTTATTTGATTTTTCCTGTTGAAATAACACTAGAGTACTTTTGTTATTTTACTTAAAAGCGTTGAAAAAAGATGAGCCTGATAGAGTCGTAGCTCTTTGGTACTTATCTCCTATTTTTATCGCTATTATGTCAAGCTTTCTTATCAACGAAATTTTTGGTATAAAGGAATACGTTGGCATCTTACTCTTAGTTGTAGGAGCTGTTATGATTTCTGTCAACAAACTAGAAGGTTACTTTAAGCTTTCAGAGGCTTTTTGGTTGATGATTGTAACAAACGTTTTGACGTCTTTCTATATTGTGGTCTTGAAGATAATGATGTTTAGAATAACTCCATACACAGCATTGTTCCTTCTAAACCTTTCCTTTTTCTTTATCTCTCTTTTAGTGTTTTTGCTAAAACGTCAGAAGATTCAAAATGAGATAAAAAAGCTGAAGAAGAAAGGATGGCTGATTAAGATTTTAGGACTTCTTCCATACTGGAGTGGTGCCATAGCTTTTTACCGAGCTATGAAAATAGGGCCGGTGTCATTGGTGAATGCACTCAACGCTTTTCAACCTTTATTCGTTTTTCTTTTTAGTTTGGTTCTCTCTCTGAGGTTTGATTACTTTAAACAGAAAATCGACAGGATTACAATTCTTCAAAAAATCGTTTCGATAGGTATGCTAATAATAGGGTCCTTTCTCATAAGTTAATCCTTAAATGCTTAACCTTACTATTCTTACATATGTCGATAGTTTACACAATCAAAGTCGAAGGTTTGGAACGTCATCCTTTTATACAGTACTTGAAAGATTCGTTAGAAAAATTGGCATACGAAATAGACTTGAAAAATGCTAAAGTTGATACTGATCCTATTCGTGAAAGTATTGCCAACATACCTAAAAAGATCCCTGTGGGACATCCAATTACCTCTTCTACAGAAATTCGGTATGTCATAATACCGACAGACGGACCTTTTGAATTGTACGTCGATTTGAAAAAACCACAAATAGTCAGCATTTCTGGCAGCCTTCCAAAAGACATGGATCCTCAAAAACTCATAGAGGAGTTAAACGAAGGTTATGGCAGAGTACGAATGAATCAAGGTTGAAACCACTCTATTTCGTAATACTCATACTTGCTCTTAGGCAAGTTAATCTTTTTTGTCAAGTAGTAAGTTACATCAGTCTCTCTGTCTGTAACAGCGAGTAACAAATCCAGTCCCATTTTTTCTGCTTCCTTAAGCGCGCTGGCCAGCTCAGCACCTCCTATCGTCTCATCCTCGCTCAACGTTAAAACAACAAAGCTTGGATCACCGGTAGTCGGCGTAATGACTTTACCGCCCTCCCTGTGATATGCAACAAAGTCCAATTCAACATCTTCAAAATCATCTTTTTTCATTTCTGGAATACCTAGAACGAAGGTTTTTCTTACACTATGTGCAACTCTTATGACTCTTGCCCATTCTGAGATAAGCAATCTTTCATACTTTGGGAATACATGAAGAACGTGTTTGCTGTGTATCCACCTGTCTTTTCTGACAGGAGAAACACCGGGAAAGTAGATTCTGAAGTGTGAACCAAACTTGTAGCCAGTTTTTATCACGAACCCCTTTAACCTCCAATCCTCGTAGACTTCGTATAGAGCTTTTATGTCTTTCCTAACTTTTGACACGATGTTTAGAATAGTCGAAAAATCTAGCTCCTCCTCATCCTCTATGCTGAAAAACTTTATGTCTGTATGTTTTACGAGGAAAAGAGTTTCGAATATATCGAATTTAATCAAACTCCCCTTTTCGTGTCTCTTGTACACTCCAAGTTGTCCTATCCAAAATTCTTCGAAGAGTTTGCGGAGAGAAGAGAGATCTTCGCTAACGGAAATCATGTCGAACGGATAGAAATAAGCTTTTGACTTTATCTTTGGCAACTGGAGTTTTTCAGAAGGGTAATCGACGGAAATTCTCCTGTTGAGCTTGATCCCTTTCTTCGGCCTAGTTATGAACAGACCTCTATCTCTCCAGTCTCTGAAAGCATTGTAGAATGCGAAGATCTTTGGATTCTTGTTTACAAACATCTTTACGACATCGTTGAACCCAAGAGTATTGTCATGTTCATCGACGCAATCAAACTTTCTTATGTCTATTAAGTAAAGGACCTCCTCCGGCTGAAGTGTCAAAACACCTTTTTCAATCTTTCCAAAAAAAGAGGAATGGAGCTTTCCTATATCGTTGACATCGTCTACGATGAAATTTCCTTTAACGTACTTTATCGTTCCCATGTGATCATCCGAAAATTCCTCCAAAGCCTTGGATGGCAGTGTCTTCCTCTTCCTTTATTTTCTTGATTATTTCCTCTTCCTCTTCGACTTTTTCTCCGAATTCCTCTAAGATTTCGATAGCTTTTCTACATATCTCCTCTGTTCCAGAAACATAACAAAAGAACCCATCCTTTTCTACTCCCAGAGTTTTGGCTTCTTTAAAGGTTATGCTTGCTCTAGAAACAGCATCATCTTTTAACAGCCTATTTCTGGCTTCTTGGTACTTATCTTGCGGTATGAAGTAGAGTATTTCCATTGTATCACCTCTTAACTTTGTTTAAGATTTTCATGATGATAATTATTGCCAGAATAGACAACGCTAGACCTAACCCAAAGCTTGCTCCCAATGCTACATAACCTGTAATCTCCATTTTCCTAAATTTAGTTTAGCTTTTATGCTTTAAAACGTAACTCTTAATCATGGGGTCTATTCCAAGAATGGTTGTATGGAAACCAAACGTTTCTTTTGGAAGTTGGTCTCTCGGCCATCCACTTACTAGCGTTGTCTTTACATTTCTCCTTTTTGCAATAGCTGTGTACGTTTACTGGTCAGTTTTTAAATCACCCAGAAAAAGGCCGGAAGAGTTTTGATTCCCAAGCTCAGCAACTCCGACCGTAATCACAACTCATTACGTCGTGAGTTCTTCATCGCTTTTTGGTCGGAGAAGCCCCGGGCGGGATTCGAACCCGCGACCTACTGCTATCTCGCTCGGAGATGAGACCTCGTATCATCTTGTTCAACACTCGGCAAACTCATCATTGCTACGAGGCAGTCGCTCTAACCAACTGAGCTACCGGGGCAACAATTGAGAATAATGTAATTGGTATTTTTAAACCTTTAATGTTAAACTTCAGATGCTTGGCAATGTCAATTTTACAAGGTTAAAAAGAATGTATTGAAAAAATATAATACTTAGAAAATAAAATACAAGTTGTTACGAGTGATAAAGTGGTTAAAATAAGTGTTATTATTCCTGTATACCAAGAATCAAGATTATTGGCAAAGGTATTAGACACATTATTAAATCAAAGGATGAATTCAAAACATTATGAGATTATTGTAGTGATTGATGAACCAACTGAATATTCCTTAGATCTTACAAAAAAATATTGTAAAAAAGTAAAATTTATCTTAAACAAAAAAAGAGTTGGAAAAGCGAATGCGTTAAATAGAGCGGTTAAACATTCCTCTGGGGACATATTACTCTTTCTGGATGCCGATGTAACTCTCCCCAACGATAAGGATTATCTCAAAAAAGTTATAGAGGAAATTCAAGATGCTGATATTTTGGATATAAAGAAGGAAGTAATTAAGGACTCGTTTTTATCAACAATGACGTATTACGAATACATTGGCTTTAACATAGGTTTTTGGTTCGTCTCTAAATTTGTTGGAAGATGCCCATCTATTAATGGCTCAGCATTTGCTATAAAGAGGAAGACGTTCATTTCATTAAAAGGTTTCAGAAGTGTTGTCTCAGAAGACTTGGACATAGCTATGAGAGCTTTTCTTAAAAATTATAAATTCAAATATACCAAACGAGTTAAAGTTTATAATTCCGTCCATTCGAACTGGAAAAATTGGTTTACTCAAAGAAAAAGGTGGGCAATAGGCGCTGGGATATGGCTTAAGGAATGGTATAAAGATTCATTGAAAATTTGTACAAGACAACCGCAAATATTCATTCCAAGCTTGTTTCTTCTTTTCCCTTCTCTCACATTGGTATTGCTCTATTTTCTCATACCAAACTCATTGGTATATAAAGTTTTTTCTCTAATCTTTCTTTTACTCGCTGTGAAATTGAATTTTATGTTCCCAGTTTTATGGCTTTCCACAATCAGTGTAGATTTTATAAAAAGTTCATTAGCATCCATTCTGAGTTTCCTCTTGTTTTCGAG
>JAGHAA010000039.1 GCA_021161745.1 Candidatus Aenigmatarchaeota archaeon | reverse complement strand
CGTCAGAAATGTATACACTATCACCTTTATTATGACGGAAGATGTTACCTTCTATTTCAACTTTTACATCAGCGTCAGGATCGTCTTGGATTATTCTGACCCCAAAATCTCCGACACTCCCAACATTCTCTTCTATTATATTGTTCTTCAAAGTGATGTTAGAGGAATGACCGAGCCAGTCAAAATTGATATTGTACTTGTTACCACCTTTTATCGTAAACCCCTCTATCCTGACGTTTAAGGCTTGTATCTCAATCGTATTAGCAGTACCATCACCCTCTATAACCGTAGTAGAAGGATCTTCTCCTATCAACGTTATGTTTTTGTTTATCAGAATGTTTTCATGATAGGTCCCGTCTTTTACCACCACAGTACAACCGTCACAAACGTTGTTTATAGCATCTTGAATAGATGTGTAATCGCACCCAGAAGAACACACAGTAAAGGGAATGGCTTTTATCTTTATTCCAACGACACTCCAATGAGGATTCGAACATCCAGTGTCTCTAAACAACACATCCAACTGTCCGTCATCTACAACAGTCGTCACATTGTACCATTTTATTTCTCCAGCTGATGTACTAGCGTTATATACATCCCAAGGCCCTGCTTCAACGTCCACGTACATACAATCATGTGAATAATTCATATCACCTAAACCTATTTCCAGCAAGTACCTTCCATCTGGTAAGTCTACGTAAAAATACCTATCATTGGAATCAAAAACCAAATCCCTTTCCAGTTCATTTCCCACTCCTCCATCCCTAGAACCGAGAACTACAGAATTCCAACCGTAGCCGATAGATGGAGAATAAAGAAGAGTCTCGTTAACAGGAATGGCGTTTGTATACACAGGTGAGTCTGTAGGCTGGAAGTCAAAAACTAAAAACCTGTCTGAAGGTATGTCGATAGAAACCACAAAACTAGGCATGATCAATAAGACAAAAATAAAAGCCAATCTTATTCTTCTTCTCATCTTAATTCACCACGAAACAATGGTTCTATTAAAACAACGAAATTTTAAAACTTAAATAGTTTAAAACAGGAAACTATTTATTTTTTATTAAGTTTAAAAAGAAAAGACATTAAGTTTCAATAAAATAAAAACTCTTTTTTCGTAGAGAAGTTTTTACTATCAATACTCCTCGTTTCTGCTACAAAAACAGAAAACCAATAGATCGAACATAACATGAAGAAAACATAGTACATCGAGAAACACAACCACGAAGCTGAGTGGAAAGTCTACACCTAACCATAGGAAAAATTTGACTAAAAAGCTTTTCCTAGCGATTTGAAGAGTCGTTATCGCGTAGGTAGTGTTCAGCTTTTTATCATAATATGCTAAAACTTTCTTCGAAATCTTGTACTCTAAAAGTAAGTTCTGAGCAAAAAAGAATAGTACAATAGTAATGATAAAAGAGATTACACCCAAAATTCCAAACCTACACTTGAAATCTGTAATTATCCTTTTTCTTCCTATGTTATTACCTTTCATCAGTATCTCAAACAGAAGAAAGAGAATCGTAAAAGACAGTACTCCTGTAAGGACAGTATGAGTAGATTGACTTAAACTTTCAGAGAACCTCCTGAACATTTCGTAGTCAAACTTTATTACATCCGTATCATTTACGAGGTAAATGTGTGGATTAATTTCAACGTCACAAATTTTTATGCAATCTACACAAAACGTATGGACAATAGAAACTAACGACAAAGAGATTGAAATGAATAAACAAACGTTTATAATGATGTACAGAGTAGAGATATTCCTATTCCTTATCGTCATGTTCATTTCTGTTTTCACCCACCAGGTTAAGCAAAACTTCTATCGTTATAGTCTCTCCGCAGTGTGGACACTTTATCTCCCAAAACCTGTTAAACTGCTTCTCTTCCAACTTTATTCTAATTTTTTTCTTGATTTCAATCAAACCTCCATTTTTTGTACATTCTCATCACACTCTCAAACGAAGCACAGCCGTCATCGAAAGGATTGGTCTTAGGCTTAAACATCACAGAAGGCTTGGTTCTATACTCTTCTGGGATTTTGTATTCTTTCCATACTCTCCACAGCCAATAGGCGAAGCATAACAGGAGGAGTAACAAGATTATCCATGCCCATAGAGGGATTGCTTTCAACCCATTCCACACAACCTTTCCAAGTTTCTTACCACCACTTACCAATCCAGATGAAAAGTTCCTTAAACCTTGCAATGTGATCTCAATCAACTTCCCAAAACCTTCTAAAACCTTACTCAAACCTTTCAATATGGTATTACCTATTCCGACTATCATCCCTGTCGGAAGTTCAAACGGCTTAGATGTGGTTGTTGTTGCAATCGTAGTAGTAATCGGCTTAACCGTACTAACAGTTACGTTGGGCATGATTACTTTGCATTCTTCTGCCGTTGCCATAGGTATGATGATTTGTGTAACGTTAGTAACGTTTATAACAACCTTACACTCCTCCGGTTTTATTCTAGGACATTCTGGACAATGAAGAGTTATGTTAGGAATAGGGCAGGTAACGTTAGGACAGTTGCATGTAATATTAGGAATCGTAATGTTGGGACATATGCATGCTAGGCACTCTGGACATTTCAACGTTACGTTGGGTTGAGGACAAGTTATGTTAGGAACCGTTACGTTCGGACAAACGCAATCTGGACAACTGACATTGGTAACGTTTATTATTTTGACATAAGCAGAACAGGATTCTGGAAGTACTGAAGGTTCCTTCTGTTCGCATACACAATCTGGGAATGTGATGTTTGGTAAGCTAACATTCGGACATACGCAAGGTGGACACGTGATGTTAGGGACTTCTACTTTTGGACATTCCAAGCTTATGTTCGGCTCAGGGCATGAAAGAGTGTAATTCGGACAGGATGGACATTTTAGAGTTATATTTGGTTCTGGACATTCACATTCTGGACAGGTGATGTTAGGACATGGAGGACAAGAAACGCTAACATTAGGTTCAAAGCTAACGTTGACTACTTTTATGTTGACGCTTACGTCACACTTTTCTGGCAAGAGCCAGGGAGGCTTAAACTCAGGAAACGTTATATTGGGGCATTCTGGACACTTTAGCGTTATGTTGGGCTTTGGGCATGAAACGTTTACTTCTGGGCATTCTAACGTAATGTTTGGTTCAGGACAAACAGGTTTAGGGCATGTTACATTAGGACATGATAGAGAAACATTAGGCTTAGGACAAACAGGTTCTGGACAGGTAATGTTGGGACATATGCATGCTGGGCACTCTGGACACGTTATGTTAGGCGTCTCAACCTTAGGGCATGTGATGTTGGGAATCGTGATATTCGGACATACACATGGAGGGCAAGTAAAGTTAGGTATTGTTACGTTGGGACAAACGCAATCTGGACATGTAGCGTTTGTAACGTTGATTACTGTAATGTTCTTAATGACTACTGTTTTGTTCAAAACAGAAAGTTCACAAGACTCTGGTAAGAGCCATGGCTTCTCACATCGTTGATAAGTAATGTTAACGACCGTTATGCTACAATTGACTGGTGCTACCCAAGGACAACTCATGTTCTTCATCAACCTTTCTATCTCTTTCTTCAACTCCTCTATCGTCTTATTCAACTCTTCGATTTTGGTTAGATTCTCGTAATAGATCTCCACTATCTTAACACCACCGGCCCCTCCCCCACCTCCACCACCTGTTACCTTCGCAGTTATCCTTATCGTGCCTGCTTTTATGAGTTGCTCTGCAAGAGAAGAGTTGAGCGTAGAATTAACGATCAAATCTCCCGCAGAATTTAGGGGAAAAAAGAAAAGACTAAACAAAACCAAAACTATAGCCAAATTTCTTTTATTCCGGCCTGTAGCAGTCGAAACTCCCAACGTAAATCTCCCCTACGCTTACGTTCTCCAAGCTAACGTTGAACTCCACCACTCCTGTCTCTTCCAATCTGAACTCTTTTGGCTCGATTAATCTTGAGATGTTGCCAGATATGTTACAGTAAACAGGCGCCTTCTCAGAAACTTCCACCCTTATCTTTCCGACAGCGAAAGAACCTGGTGGCAAATCTCCGAAGTTCATGTACGTAGCGTTTTTCATCCCGACTACGAAATGGTCTGACACACCTACTCTTAACCCAACATGAGCTTCTGTGAAGTTGTATTCTACTTTACTTGGCATAGTCGTTTGCGTTGGTTGAGTCTTTTCTACAGGCTTGTAGAACATCCCCGTCTTAAGAGGAGTGGTGAAATAAATCACGATTCCTAATACTAAAAAAATTAAGAAAAGCAAGGCTAATTGAAGCTTCATCCATCATCACCTCTCGTTTAGCTTAACTCGTAAGTAAGCTCTATCGAGTCGTATTTGTCTGGTTCACTACCAGTCTTTATGCAGATTTCGTAGGAAACTCTCTTACTTACATCCAATTCCTGTGGTAAGACTCCGGGCACAGACCCATCTGCTATCAAAGTAACATCCGTAGGATCTCTAGTCGTATCATCACTCATTTCTTGTATCCAAAGTTCTTTTATCGCACCATGCAAGTCGTTATAGTTCAATTGTTCACCGTAAGTTGCTGTGTCCAAGTCTGTTATCCTTACTGTAAGTCTTCCTGATCCAGGCATTTGAACGATGACATCCCCATAGTCTGAACAAACAGTACTGTCTAGGTCAACGTATCCGAAGTCTACAGTCCCTCTTACTCTAACGTACATAGAAACTGCTTTGGTTCTTACTTTAACCACTTGTCTTGCAGACTGTCCAGGTACGATTGCCGCTACTAGTTGTAGCAAAGAGGTTGCTAACAACACACTCAACACAAAAGCACGTGTTTTTTTGTCCATTAAAAACCTCCTTTTTCGTTTCTGTTAAATTAAATTGAGTTTTAAAGCTTTATTTATTGCTAATGCCACTTCTTAGTCATTCTTTCAACAAAACAGAGAATTTTTACTCTTTTCAAAGAAAAAAAGTTCTTTTTAGTAGAAAAATAGAGCTTATATCGTTATGAAAATAGTGAAAATAGTACAGTTTTTGCT
>JAGHAA010000028.1 GCA_021161745.1 Candidatus Aenigmatarchaeota archaeon | reverse complement strand
GTTTTGTAGTGGTATGTTAGTAAGTACTCTATTTCATCAAGCAATCTCGCCTTACAGAACGGGCAAACTAAATATTTTCCCGCTTCTTTTATTAATTCTACTGCTTTTTCAATGTCCTCGACTTTATCTTCGCTCTTTTTCTGCTTTGATTTGCTGGTCTTCCTCTTCTTTGTTGTAGTCTCAGATTTTACCTCTTTCTTTTCTTCCTCTTTTATTTCTTGTTCACTGGTGTCTTGTTTTGGTGGATAGACTATTCTATACTTAACTTTCTTCGTTGGTTTTGGCGTTGTTGGAACGTTGTTCCTCTTAAATAATCTAAATAATTTGTTCAACATATTTATACATTCTTCACAGATTTATATATTGTCTCAATTATAAACTCTTCCTCCGCACCTTTTTGCAAATTGAGTTTATCCCAGAACTTCTTATGGATGTAGAATAGATTTTTACTACCACTGAGCGTACCGCTGATTCTTACATCGCCCTTTCTTATTACTAATAGATCTCCTTTTTGTAGCCCTAACGCTCTAACAATGTATGCTGGAATAGTAATGAAATATGCATTCGTTGCGGAGTATATTTTACCTATAAATGGTATATCCATCTTGCTTTTATCACTTAAAAGAGACCGTACTATTGTATCTATTTCAGCAGTGAATGTATACGTGTTGTTCTTCTTTTTGACCCATCCTATACTTTCCAAGTATTTTAGAACAGATTTCACGTCTTCTGTTAGTTTTTCCAGTTCATTAAGTTCCGCCTTTTCCTTCTTGAAAAGATATAAAGCAACTTTAAGTATATCTTCATTCATGTCCTAATATTAACTCAAAAAGTATAAATACTTTTTGTGAGACAGTCTTGGCATATATCTTCTACAATTTCATTTATTTCGACAGGTGAGTATTCCTCCCATGTTTTACCACATATAACGCATTTGTATTTTATCTTGTACTTACCAGTTTTAACCCCAATTTGTTTCAAGACTTCAGAAACCATGTTAAATAACTTATCGGGATTGACATTAACCTCTAAAGTATCTCCACTCAAACCGAGATCTCTATTTTTAAGCATGTTGTAAGCCTGAACAATCTCTTCAAACTTTCTCCTTGCCTCTGGAGACTTGTTCAAATCTGGATGGTATTTCCTCGCAAGCCTCCTAAAAGCGTTCTCTATTTCTTCTTTGGTTGCATTGGGTGATACGCCCAAAACTTCAAAAGGGTTCATAAGGGGATATTGTCTAAAAAGTATAAAAAAGTTTTTGGCTCTATTTTAACAACGCTTTTGCCTTCTTGAGTGCGTTAAGATGTAATTCCAAAACGTCAATCGCTCTATCCAATCTGTATTTTAATGTGACAGGTATTGGTTTTCCTTCTTTAAGTCTGTACTCTATTATATCCTTCACGACCCCTGTAAGAGGTGTTAGTTTTTCTATCTCTTGGATGTACCTATCTACAATACCCATAACTGGTCTTTCTTTAGAAGACTTCTCTTTTGCTTGCGTACCTATTGGTGGACTTTCTATAAACCTTTTTAACTCCTTTTCCTGGTGTTTTCGAATTTTCTCAAGAAACTCTACTTCCCATTCTGGTTTTTTATATTCTGATAAGTATTCTCGTATCTTTTGGAGAATTGGTTGTAACTCTTGTCGCCCTTTTAAATAAAGTTCTTCTGCGGTTCTGTACATTCTTTTTAAAAATTCGGGGTTGTGTCTATTTTCTTCCACAAGCCTCTCTATTTTTTCTATATCCATTACTCCACCTCTAAAAATGGAACATACCTTAGTTCGGGGACACACAACCCATCTGGATGTCCGAAATTGCTATATTCTCCAAGAAGTTCTCCATGATCTGCGGTCACAATTATCTTAAAATCGCTAAACTCACTTAGTAGTGGTTTTACACCCTTTTCGAGGACGTATTCCAAATTGCATTTGTATGCGAGTCTCAGGGTTTCGACATCCACGTCCCAGTATCTCAGCTTATCCACAGGTGCGTTCTTGACTCCTTTCGCTTTAAATCGTGCATGGACGAACGTCTCAATCGGTAGGACGATTTTACCTATGTATGGAGAATGGGGTTGTATATAATGAGCTATTACTCTCTTGTATCCCATTTCGACTACTTTCCTTACTCCTTTATTTACATTCTCCGCTGGAACAGTCGGAACTCCTTTCACTTCAGTCCATCCCCAATCCCACACCTTCTCGATATGTGGAAAGTGCTCTGCACCATTCCAACCTCTATCGTTTGGTTTATTGTTTACGTATGGATTGGCAGTTACATAAGCGACTTTATCGTAAAAATCAATCCACGTATTCTTCAGCCATTCTGGTGTGCTTGATCCTCTCGACTGTACACATTTCAAGTTACCCTTGATGTCGTTAACCTCCTCGAAAAAGTCAAATCGGCAAGCGTCCAGTATAACTATCATTATGATACTATTCTTTGAAAGAGCGTTATACAATAGTTCTCCTTGATCGATCATAATACTTGAAAAAGTCAAGCCCATTTCTTCAATTGAAGCCATTTCGACAAGTACCTGTAAAACAATGTCAGTACGAATGATACTATAGCTACT